>JBBPZS010000129.1:0-94497 GCA_038198605.1 Chthoniobacterales bacterium
CGCTGGCCGATCCCGTGCTGGAGCTGCACGCCGCCGACGGCTCTCTCATCATGAGTAACGACAACTGGAAGATGGATCAGCAGAGTGAGATCGAGATGACCGGACTCGCGCCGACCAAAGACCTCGAATCAGCCATCCTGGCCACCCTCGATCCCGGCGCCTACACCGCGATCGTGAGCGGCAAAGACGGCGGCACCGGCGTTGGGTTAGTCGAGGTCTATGATCTGGACGCAACCGCTGCCTCCGAGCTGGCCAATATCAGCACCAGAGGATTCGTCGAAACCGGCAACAACGTCATGATCGGCGGCTTCATCCTGGGAGGAGATACAGGAACCTCCAGCGTTCTGATCAGGGCAATTGGTCCTACGTTGACTGATTTCGGCGTCGCGGGAGCATTGGAAGATCCCACCCTGGAGTTGCACGATGCTCAGGGCGCTGTGATCAGCAGCAACGATAACTGGATGGATGATCAAAAGGACGAAATCGAAGCCACCGGCCTCGCTCCGCAGGATGAACTCGAATCGGCCATCCTGGAGACCCTCGCTCCCGGCGCCTACACCGCAATCGTCGCCGGCCAGAGCGACGGCACGGGCATTGGCTTGGTCGAGGTCTATCGCCTGCCATAGAAGAAAAGGTCCGACTTGGCAATGGCTGCCGCGGCGAGCTCGGCGCCACCGGCCGGTAGTTGCACCGGCATCGCGCTGGTCGAAGTTTACGACCTCAGCTCGGGCGACGATTCCGAGTGGCGAATATCTCGACCCGAGGCCTGGTCCAAACCGGGGACAACGTCCTCATCGGCGACACTAACAGCAGCGACGTCCTCGTCCGCGGCATCGGTCCGTCTCTGACCGGCGCCGGAGAGAGCGGCCGCGGTATTCGGGCGAATTCATTCGAAGGTCAGAAATTGTTTGGCCCCTTCCACCTTTTTTTGCCGCGTTGCAGTGTTGAAGGCAGGAAAAATCATGAACTTTAAAATACTCGGCAGTTTCCTTATCGCTCTCCTCCTCTCCCTCGTCGGTTACGCCTCGGCTGTGAACGCCGAGTTGCCCGTATCGCCCGGTCAGTTGGCAATCAAGCATGCGATGGGTACGAATGAAGCCGCTGACCTCGCGTTTGTTCTTCAGGACGAATTGGGGGCGTCGGATCCGGCGGCGAGCGACTACTTTGGTACGAACGTGGCGATCAGCGGCGACACCGCCATTGTGGGCACGGCTCGAAATCTGACTCTTGAAGGCTCGGCCTACATCTTCGTGAGGAAGGGAACGACTTGGACTCAGCAGGCAAAACTGACCACTGACGTGACGGGCGACGGCTTTGGCTTTGCCGTGGCCGTGAACGGAAACACCGCCATTGTTGGCGCCTCTGCCACGGACAGCTTCACTGGCGCGGCTTACGTTTTCGTCCGGAACGGGACCACTTGGACTCAGCAGGCAAAACTGACCGCCTCCGACGGCGGGACGGGTGAAGACTTCGGCTTTGCCGTGGCCGTAGACGGCGACACAGCAATGATATGCGTTCCCAACGCCGACGTCGGGACCGAGCAATCCCAAGGGGCAGCATATGTATTCGTGAGAAGTGGCACGACCTGGAGCGAGGCGCAGAAGTTAACTGTCTCGGACGGGATCGAAGAAGCTGTCTTCGGGAAGAGCGTGGCCCTCAGCGGCGATACGGCCATTATTGGCGGCATCCCGAGTGGCTTTTCATCTCAGCCGCACATCGGGTCAGCCTACGTTTTTGTGCGAAACGGCACGACTTGGAGCGAGCAACAAAAGCTGACCGCTTCCGACGCCCAAGAGTTTGACTATTTCGGATCCAGCGTGGCACTGAGCGGTGACACCGCAATCGTAGGCGCCTACGCGCACGACATGGGCGACATTGCCTCCCAAGGCGCAGCCTATGTCTTCAACAGGAACGGAACCAACTGGAGCCAAGAGCAGAAATTGACCGACTCCGACGGCGCGCGGAACGACTCCTTTGGCCATAGCGTGAGTGTGAGCGGCGATCTGGCGGTCATCGGGGCTGACCGGACCAATGCGGAGCAAGGGTCGGTCTACGTTTTCAGGAAAATCGGCACCAGTTGGAGCGAGCAGGACGAGTTGACTGTCTCCAATAGCTCCATCTATGAGAACTTCGGCTACAGCGTAAGCCTGGAAGACGACACGGTGATCATCGGAGCCCCAGGACAAGACACCGACTCGGTCAACTTGGCCGGCGCGGCCTACGTGTTTACCAACACTGAGGTAGCGACCGTCCCGGCGCCCAACGTGCTCCTCAACATTTCGACGAGATTGCAGGTGCTGACAGACGATAAGGTGCTCATAGGAGGTTTCATTGTTAGCGGCGACGAGCCTAAGACAGTCATCCTGCGCGCCATCGGCCCTGCGCTGGCCGACTTCGGCATTTCAGACGCGCTGGCCGATCCCGTGCTGGAGTTACACGCCAGCGACGGCTCTCTCATCATGAGTAACGATAACTGGAAGATGGATCAGCAGAGTGAGATCGAGATGACCGGACTCGCGCCGAGCAAAGACCTCGAATCAGCCATCCTAGCCACGCTCGATCCCGGCGCCTACACCGCGATCGTGAGCGGCAAAGACGGCGGCACCGGCGTCGGCTTAGTCGAGGTTTACGATCTGGACGCAGCCGCTGCCTCCGAGCTGGCCAACATCAGCACGCGAGGATTCGTCGAGACCGGCAACAATCTCATGATTGGCGGCTTCATCCTGGGCGGGGATACGGGAGTCTCCAACGTTCTGATCCGGGCAATTGGTCCTACGTTGACCGATTTCGGCGTCGCCGGAGCATTGGAAGATCCCACCCTGGAGTTGCACGACGCTCAGGGCGCTTTGATCAGCAGCAACGACAACTGGATGGATGATCAACAGGACGAAATCGAAGCCACCGGGCTCGCTCCGCAGAATGATCTGGAGTCAGCTATCCTCGAGGCGCTCAACCCAGGCGCCTATACCGCAATCGTCTTTGGAGCCGACGGCGGCACAGGTGTGGGTCTGATCGAAGTCTATCGTCTGCCATGACCGGCGCGTGTCAAAGAACGACGTGAGAGACCCTCAACCGATGCCAAAATCTTTGCCTTCATTTCGACCTGCTTTGTGCCATTTATGGGATGAGATCGAATAACCTGAGCAACTCCGGGCTCTTTCGTGCTGAGACGAAAACCCCGCTCCAACCGGCCAATCTGCGCGGTCCTGCTTTTGGTGTCTCAGCTTGTCCTGAGCTAGACAGCAGCCGTCACTGGCACCTGCGGTAGCACCGGGGCCGGCCTGGTGGAGGTCTATCGGTTACCTTAAGCTCGTTAGGCCGGCTCAACGACGACGCCCTTCCAGAAAGCGACGCGGCCCTTGATGTTGGCGGCCGCCTCCATGGGCTCGGGATAATACCAGGCCGCGCCTTCGTTCACCCCATCATTCACAACGACGTCGTAATAGCTCGCGTCGCCCTTCCACGGGCAGTGTGTGTGCCGGTCGCTCGCGCGAAAATGTTCGCGCCGAATCGAGTCGGCCGGGAAGTAATGGTTGCCTTCGACGACGACGGTGTCGTCGCTCTCCGCGATGGTGGTGCCTTGCCAGGTTGCTTTCATAATCGTGCTCTCCAGTTGAGTTAATTTGGGCGCGCGAGCAACCGCACGCCGTCAATCAAACGCGCGACTTCTTCCTCCGTCGTGTAACAGGCGCAGCCGGCTCGCACCAGCCCGTCCGGCGCCAGGCCGAGGCGCTCGACCACCGTCGTCGCATAAAAATCACCGTTCGAAACAAAGACCGCGGCTTCGGCCAGGCGCTTCGCCACCTCGGTCGAGGAAACGCCGGCAACGGTAAACCCGATCGTCGGTGTTCGGGGCTCGGAGGGCGCAGGACCGAAGAGCTTGACGCCGTCGATCGCTTCCAATCCTTCCCAAAGCTGCCTAACGAGTCGATCGCCGCGGGCATGCAGACCGGCGAAACCCTCGACCAGCGAAGCGAGGCGCGACGCGCCGGGAGCGAGCGACGCAAGAAACTCAACCGCAGCCGCGGCCCCGGCGATGCCTTCATGGTTCTGGGTGCCGGTTTCCGCGCGCTCCGGCGCCTCGTTAGGCGCGGGAAGCAATTTCGGAAAATCGAGCGCCGCGAGGAGATCGTGCCGCCCGTAGAGAATCCCGAGGTGCGGTCCGTAAAATTTGTAGGCAGAACAGGCGAGGAAATCGCAATCCAACTCCTTTACGTCGACCAGTTGATGGGGCGCATAATGGACGGCATCGACGAAAATTTGCGCGCCCGCCGCATGTGCCAGTTCCGCCGCCCGGCGGACGTCGGTGATCGTGCCGAGGGCATTCGACGCCGCACCGATCGCGACCAGCCTGGTGCGCGAATTCAATTGCCGTTCGAAATCCGCCCAATCGAGTTGGCCGGTTTGCGGGATCATTTTCGCGAGGCGGATCGTGACGCCGCGTTCCTTCTCCAGCGCTCGCCACGGCGCAATATTGGCGTGGTGATCGAGCTCGGTCAGGAGGATTTCGTCGCCTTTGCCGTAGGCGCGACCAAGGGCGCGGGCGAGGTGGAAGGTGAGGGTCGTCATATTCGCACCGAAGGCCACCTCGTTAGGCGCAGCGTGGAGGAAATCGGCCAGGGCAGCGCGAGCGTCTGAGATGATTGCGTCGGTCTCGATGCTGGTGGGGAAGGCCCAGTGGGTATTGGCGTTGTGGTGGAGCAGATAGTCGCTCATCGCCTCGACAACGGGACTCGGGACCTGCGTTCCGCCTGGTCCGTCGAAATAGGCGACCGCCTGGTCGCGATGCATTCGGCGGAGAGCGGGAAAATGGTTTCGGATCTCCGTTACCGGAGCAACGGCGTTTTCGTTTGTGGCGAGTAATGGCACGATGGCTTGCAGTGGAAGGGCGCGTCCTTGGTTGAGGGCGCGCTGATTGTTTCGAGGAAGATAGAGAATTCCGCTCAACCTCCAAAAAAGAAAACCTCGCCGGCGACAGGATCACCGGCGAGGCACGTCTTTATCTGTAAAGTGCGCTACTTCACGGCCGGTTCGTCCGGCATGTGATAGGCCTCGACCAGCCCAATGCCGCTGCTGTTGTCCACTCCACGAACGACCACTGTGTAAGTGCCAGCGACCTGCACAAAGAGCATGGCGGATTCCGCGCTGTCGGTCGGGGCCAGGCCGGTTGCGAGAATCTCGTCGCCCGCGGTGTCCTGCCAGTTGTCGTTGAACCCGATGCTGTCGCCGTTTCCGTCGAAGACCTCGAGAGTCGGATCCATCAAGGGCCCGGGCACATCAGCGTCCATCAGACTGGGACCGATGGCGCGAACGAGAATCTTGCCGTCGTCCGTCCCCGGTCCGCTGATGAAGCCACCAATCAAGACGCTGTCGCCGGTGCTGACAAAGCCACGCGTGCTGATGTTCGCGAGCTGAGAGGGGGTGGTGAGCGGATCGTCCAGATCGTAAACTTCCATCAGACCGATCCCATCGGTGTCGTTGTTGCCCCGAACGATGGCGGTGTAGAGACCGCTCCCCGCCACCATCGGATCCTCTGGCGGGAGGGAGATGATAATCGCCGCTTCCAAGTCGTCAGTCGGCGCGAGGCCGGAGGCGATAAGGGCGGTCTGATCGATCAGGCTGTTATCTTTCCAGTTGTCATTCGTGATGACCGAGCCGTCAGGCATGTTCAACTCGAGAACCGGATCTGCCAGGACCCCTTGGACCGGCGGGTTGGCGCCCGAAAGGGATGGCCCGATGCCACGGATAACGACGATCTTTTCTGTCGTCCCACCGGTGATAATGAAACCACCGATCATGACATTATCACCCATGAGCACATGGTCGCGGGTCGAGATGTTGCGGAAAAGTCCCGGCGTGGGCGAGGGCGTCGGGGACGGTGTTGCGGAAGGTGAGGGTGTCGGCGTGGGCGAAGGGGAGACCGACGGCGAGGGCGACGGCGAGGCCGACGGCGAGGGGGTAGGGGTCGGAGTGGGCAAGAGTTGGCCGACTTCGAAGATCAGGAAGTTTGGCTTGCCTCCGCTGGCAAAGGTCGACTTGGTACCGTCCGGCATAATCTGGAAGATGAATCCCCCGGTCGGGTCGGCGACAAACAGATTGCCGACGCCTTCAGTGTCGCCGTTAAACTTTTTCGGACGGAAAGCCATCCCGAACGGATCGTTTAAGCCCGAGGCGAACGTGGTCGACATGCCTCCAGTGACAGCGAACTTTCGCACTTCGCCGGTGCCAAGACTGAGGAAGATGTTGCCGTCCGCATCCACCGCCACGTTGCGGCCGTCGCTCCCGGAATAAACGGTCGAGGTCGTGCCGTCGGGTTCAATCCGGAAGGTGCCGTTAGCAGCCGCCACGTAAATACTGGTCACCTGATTCGCGCTCGCCTCCGTGACTCCCAGGGGTGCGGTCACGGTTACCGGAAGGACACTCAAAGTTCCATCTGGAGCAACGCGAGTGAGCTCGTCCGAGCCGTTCTCAGAGACGAGAACATCGAATCCATCTAGAGCGACCCCCACCGGATTAGTCAGGCCAGTGGCCACGGTGGTTTTGGTCAGGCCGTCGGGCGAAAATCGAAAGACGCTTCCGCTCCCTCCATCGACCACGAAAAGATTCCCGAGCTGGTCGAAGGCCAAACCCTGCGGGCTGTCGAGCCCGCTCGCGAAGGTGCTAGAAGTGCCATCGGGCTTGTAAACCACGATCGAATTGTTGGCCACATCGGAGGCATACAAGTCGCCCGGAGCGGCGATTGCCTGGCTGGCGCCGAGCAGTGTGCCGAGGACGACGCCGGTGAAAAGTCCGGTCTTACCAAGGCGGACGAATAGAGAACGAGGAGTAATCATAGGTTAATTATGCGAGTGCAGAATGCTTCTAATACAGACTAATGGAGCGCGGTACGGACTAACGAATGCTTCTTATACTGAGTATATTTTCCAGCGCGACAATAGTGACTATTTTGCGGTCGAGTGTCTATATTTATCTTGCGCCTTAGCTGTTCTGAGCCGACGAAACACTTCGCTGAGTAATGCTATTGTCATTTTTCGGTTAGTTTCCGAGATTCGCTTATTCGTTTTCGAACGTCCAGTTTTTTCGAATCAAATCGGCAAGCCAGAGCGATTTCTCCAAGTGCAGAATTCTCAATTCCCTTCTCCGGTCTGAATGGCTGGTTTTAATTGTCAACCTGCCCGCGCAGGCGCATCCTCTCGACCATGAATCCCGACGTCCAAATCGAGACCGCCACTCAGCTTGCCGTCTTTCTCGGGAACCGGCCGGGCGCTCTCGCACGGGTCTGCAACGAGCTGGCGGCCGCCGCGATTAACATTCATGCCCTCGCCACCTCGGACACGATCGATCATGCCGTTGTCCGCATGGTCGTGAGTGATCCGACCAAGGCGCTCATGATTCTCGGTGAAGGCGGTGTTCTCGCGCTCGAGAATGATGTCCTGATGATTGAGAGCAACAATCAGCCCGGCACCCTGGCCATGATCGCGGAGCGACTGGCCAAGGCCAGCGTCAACATCGAATACGCCTACCTCGCCAGTACCGCCAAGTCGCAAACCGGGTTGATGATTCTCCGCCCCTCGAATGTCGAGAAAGCACTGCGGGCGCTGCACGATCTCTAGCGCGTCCACGATCTCGCGGACTTCGCCTAACGAGATCTTCGCAGCCCGCCGGCTCCCTTGATTGTGCTTCGCCTAACGAAAAAGGAGTAAGCTTTTTTTCGAAGGCCCAAGCGCGTTTTCATGGACGTGCGACCAATGACGAATCAGACTCCCTTCCGAATGAGCCCCGAATCATCCCGGCCATGAAAATAGATGCCTTGCGCTCGGTCCCGCTTTTTCGGGCACTCGATGAGATGGCCGCGACCGAGCTCTGCTCGCTTCTGACCACGCGGGAGGTCGACAGCGGCACCGCTCTTTTCCATCGCGGCGAACCGGGCGATTCGATGTATCTGGTCGAGAAGGGCTGTGTCGCGATCAGGGTGAAAGACGCGGACGGGCACGACGCCACCCTCGCCGAAATGGGTCCGGGCGATTTTTTTGGCGAAATGTCGCTGCTCGACGGAAACCCGCGCTCGGCGGACGCAATCGCGAACGTGCATTCTCGCCTCGCGGTTTTACCCCGGGATGATTTCCGTTCTTTTCTGCGCAAAAATCCCGACATCGCTCTCGGGATCCTGACCGCACTGACCCATCGGCTGCGCCGGACCGACGATCTCCTGCGCCATCGCGTTTCGCGCAACGCCAACGAAGAGGAAGAAGCCCGTCTCACCGTGGCCGATCGGGCGGCTGACCTGATCGCGGAGTTTGGCGGGAGCTGGAAATTTATCGGAGCCTCCATCGCGTTTTCGCTCTTCTGGATCGCGTTCAACACCTGGTTCCTTTTCCGCCCCTTCGATGATTATCCCTACGTCCTGCTCAATCTCGTGCTCGGGATGGTGGCGGGGCTGCAGGCGCCGATCATCATGATGTCGCAAAATCGCCAAGGGCAGAAAGACCGCCTCCGGGCCGATCTCGATTACCGGGTGAACTTAAAGAACGAACTCCTCCTCTCCGAGGTTTTGCGCCGGCTGCAGGCGCTCGAATCACACTCCCAGGGCCATCCGGCCGCCGAGATGGAGTTCGGCCCAGACGATTAGGGAAAAAGTGGCGGAAGGGGTGGGATTCGAACCCACGGTGAGTTTAACCCCACGTTCGATTTCGAGTCGAGTGCCTTAAACCGGGCTCAGCCACCCTTCCTGACAAGCGCTATTATGGGAGGCCGCCTCGAATTTGCAATCGCGAAGACGCGGCTTCGTACGACCGGTCCTAACGACTAACGACACCCAGCCTCAGCCGCTGAAAAGCATCCAAATTCCCCAGCCCACCAGGATGAGACCGCTGGCCTGCCGCAGGTAGATGACGCGCGGGAGGATTTTTTCCAACCCGACGAGAATGGTTAGAAGAGCAATCCAAAGCAAGTTCATTACTCCGAGGACGAAGAGCAAAGTCATTAACGCCCAGCAGCAGCCGAGACAGAAGAGTCCGTGCTCCAGCCCCATGATGAACGCGCCCCTCCAACCCTCCCGCCAATGTGCGGTGATGAAATCAAGCGGCGCACGGCAACGGGTCAGGCAGCTGCGCTTCAGCGGCGTGAATTGAAAAATCCCGGCGATGAGGAGGAGAATGCCACCGAGCACGACACTGGAACTGGCCATCATCGGTGAAAGCAACTGCGCACGATGCAGGAACCATTGCGCCACCGCCGCGACCACGCTGAATCCACCCCAAACGACCAAATACCCCGCGCCGAAAACCGTCACCGGCACGAAGGGTTGCTGGCGCTGGCGTCGATTTCGCGCCACGGCCGCAAAGGTCAGGATCATCGGGGCGGCCGTGGGTAGCATCATCGCCACCATCATGACCGCCCACATCACGAAGAGGGGTAAAAGTGCCGCCCTCGTCCAGGCCTGCGGATCTGGCCCGGCCATCGACCTCATCGCTCCTTCCATTTGCTGGGCAGCCGCGGCCGTGTACCACCAGGCCAGGACCAGGACGAGAAGTATCCCGGCGCCGACCAGGAGGCGGTCGCGCTTAAGGAGCGACGCGAGTGGTTCCACGCCGCTTAATTATGATAATGAATCCGCGCGATGAAGCCGGCCTTGTCCGGATAGGAAAACTGCATTTCCGAGGTGTCCAACTCGCCCTTCCTGGCCGAGGCGCATTCTGCTTTTTGAAAAATGAAACCGGTCACGTGATTCACCTCCACCTGCTCGGGCTCTTTCGTGACTGGATTGCGGATCGGTTCCAGCGCGATCCGCAATACGTCCCCGACGTTGACCGAACTGTTCAAGCCTTCGAAGTGGAAATCGAACGGGACAAAACGCGGCTCGTACAACGTGGTCATGGTCGTGGCCAGGATCTCAAAGGGCAGGCCGCCCGCCTTGCCCGAGGCGATTTCCAGCAATGCGTCGCGTTGCTCGGAGGACGCTTTCTCGTCCACAAAAACGAGACCGCTCCCGTTGCCCTCATGGATCGCGCCGGGCCATTTCACCGCGAGGCCGAGACCGAGACCATTTAGAGAAACTCCACCATGCTCGCCCTTGTCTATTCGCCAGACGCACAATCCCTCGCACGCGCCCGTCGTGGGGGGCGCAGAAAACTCGCAAGGACAGCCGTAGTCGCAATTGCAGCTCTGCAGATAATCCGCGTCGAAGTACCACTTTTTCATCTTGTTACCTCCGGTTGAATGCCTTCAAAAAACAGAAAACCGATCGGGTTAAAGTCAACCTTGGTTTTTTTCCGTGCGGATGGCGTCCTAGCCGAGAGAAAGTGCCTCGAAACGATCGACAGTAGGGCAAAAAAAGCGGTTCCGTTGACCCAAAAAAATGTTACAATAAAGTTCTTGATCAGGCCTGCCAAGTGGCCGCATATGGTGGTCGCGCTGATCCCAGCCCCAATATCCTGTTGTTAGGCGTTATCGACAGGATATTCACGGCCGGCCTCAGAGGCTAATTCACCTTTATTCACAAACCCGAACCGCCTTCAACCATGATCCAACTCAAGCCCGGCCTTCAGCCCAACACTCTCGCCAAGCATCGCAAAGCGCTTTCCCGTCGCACCCAAGCCATTCGAAAAAAGAAACGCGGCCTCCGTTTTGAGCGCGTGTTCAGCGACGCAAAGGTGCAGCCTTTCGACCAGCTCGAGTGGGAACGCCGCACGGCTGAGATCACCGACGACAGCGGCAAGGTGATCTTCAAGCAGGAGGACATCGAGGTGCCGAAAAGCTGGAGTCCGCTCGCGACCAAGATCGCGGTCTCGAAATATTTTTACGGCGACATCGCCAACGGGACCGACCCTCACAAAGGCGGGCGTGAGACCTCCGTTAGGCAGTTGATCCACCGCGTCACCCGCACTCTTACCGATTGCGGCCTCGCCGATGGCTATTTCGCCGACGCGAAAACGGCGGAGACATTTTACGAGGAACTGACCTGGCTTTGCGCCAATCAGTATGGCGCGTTTAACAGCCCGGTCTGGTTTAACGTCGGGCTCTATCACCAATACGGGATCGGAAAAGAGGCCGGCCTCGGTAATTATTTCTACAACCGCGAGACCGGTAAAGCGGAACGCGCTTCGAGCCAATACGAATACCCGCAGGGCAGCGCCTGCTTCATCCAATCGGTCGAGGACACCATGGAAGACATCATGGAACTGGCGATGAGCGAGGCCATGCTTTTCAAATACGGCAGCGGCACCGGGACCGATCTTTCCAGCCTGCGCAGCACGCGCGAGAAATTGAGCGGCGGCGGCAAACCGAGCGGCCCGCTTTCCTTTCTCAAGGTCTACGACCAGGTCGCGAACGTGGTCAAGAGCGGCGGCAAGACGCGCCGGGCGGCGAAGATGAACACGCTCAAGGATTGGCACCCCGACATCGAGGAATTCATCGATGCGAAACAGAAGGAAGAGAAGAAAGCCTGGGCGCTGATCGAGCAGGGCTACGACGGCAGCTACAACGGCGACGCCTACGGCTCCGTCATGTACCAGAACGAAAACCTGAGCGTGCGGGTGAGCGACGAGTTCATGAACGCCGCGGTCGAGGATCGCGAATGGTGGACCCGCCGGGTCCGCGACGGTTCGCCGTGCGAACGCAAGGAAGCGCGCACTCTCCTGCGCAAAATCGCCGAGGGCACGCACATCTGCGGCGATCCCGGGATGCAGTTCGACACCACCATCCACAAGTGGCACACCTGCAAAGGCACCGGTCGGCAGAATTCCACCAACCCCTGCTCGGAATACCTCTTCCTCGACAACACCGCCTGCAATCTCGCCTCGCTCAACTTGATGAAGTTCAAGACCGAAGACGGCGCCTTCGATGTCGACCGTTTCAAAGCCGCGGTCCGCATCTTCATCACCGCGCAGGAAATCATCGTCGATAACGCCAGCTACCCGATCAAGGAAATCGCCGAAAACTCCCACATCTTCCGCACCCTCGGTCTCGGCTACGCCAATCTCGGCTCGCTCATCATGAGCTATGGCTACGGCTACGACAGCGTCGAAGGCCGCGCTCTCTGCGGCGCCATCACTTCCATCATGACCGGCGAAGCGTATGCCGAAAGCGCGCGCATGGCCGCCGCGATGGGGCCCTTCCCCGGTTACCTGGATGCGCGCGCCAGTGGCGTGCCCAAGCCGGTCGCGAAAGACAACGTCGCCCCGATGACCGAAGTCATCGGGCAACATCGTTGCGCCGTACGCGAGATTCCGGACAACGAAGAGTTTGCTTATCTCCCGGAAGAAGCGGCCAGGGTCTGGGACCGGGCCGCTGAGCTCGGCGAGGAATTTGGCTATCGCAACGCCCAGGTCACCGTCCTCGCCCCCACTGGCACGATCAGCTTCCTGATGGATTGCGACACAACCGGGATTGAGCCCGACATCGCCCTGGTGAAATACAAGCTCCTGGCCGGCGGCGGCATGTTGAAGATTGTCAATCAGACGGTCCGCCCGGCGCTCGAGAAGCTCGAATACAACTCCGAGGAAATCGAGCGCATCATCGCGTACATCGACGCCTTCGACACGATCGAGGACGTGACCGACAGCGACGGGTCCGCGATTACTTCCGGCCTAAAGCCGGAGCACCTGCCGATTTTCGATTGCGCCTTCAAGCCGTTCAAAGGCGAGCGCTCGTTAGGCTACTTGGGTCACCTGCGGATGATGGCGGCAGCGCAGCCGTTCCTGAGCGGCGCGATTTCCAAGACGGTCAACATGCCGGAAACCGCCACGGTGGAGGAGATCATGGACACCTACATCGAGGGCTGGCGCCTCGGGCTGAAGGCGATTGCGATTTATCGCGACGGCTCGAAACGCTCCGCGCCCCTGAACACGCGCAAGACCAAAGACATGGGCGGCAACGTCGGGAGCGGGACACCCGATCGCGATCTCCTGGCGGGCCACATCGCCGAGCTAGACGAAGAAATCTCGAAACTGCGCTGCCAGCTCAACCAACCGGTTCGTCATCGCATGTCCGACACCCGCATGTCGCTCACGCACAAATTCGAGATCGCGGGGCACGAAGGCTACATTACCGTCGGCCTCTACGAAGACGGCCAGCCGGGCGAGCTCTTCATTCAAATGTCGAAGGAAGGGAGCACGATCGGCGGCCTCATGGACACCGTCGCCACCCTCACCTCAATGGCGCTGCAGTACGGCGTCCCCCTGGAGAGCCTGGTCAAGAAATTCGCCTACCAGCGCTTCGAGCCGAGCGGGTTCACGAAAAACCCCGATATCCGCAACGCCAGCAGCATCACCGACTACGTTTTCCGCTGGCTCGGCTGCCAGTTCATCAAGGGCTACAAGGAAGCGACCTCGCCCAGCCGGAGCCATCCCGAATTGCCGCTCAAAGAAATTGCCGACATGGAAAAGAAAGCGGTCAACCGCCCGGTCTCGGACCTTTCCCGCACCGGCGACAAGGAACTGATCGACGTCATCACCCAGCACGCGCCTAACGAAGGCAGCCCGTCCGGCGCGAGCAACGGCCGCACCCACGCCGAACGCGTCAGCGAAGCGTTGGGCAACATGTTCATGGACATCACCTGCTCCCATTGCGGCAGCAACAAAGTGATCCGAGCCGGCGCCTGCGGCTGCTGCACCGAGTGCGGCACCAGCCAGGGGTGCAGCTAAAGGGAGCGGCTTGATCCAATTTGGCAATGCCATGACACACTACCTGGGCATGTTCAGCTAAGATGAGCGACAATCTGTTTAGCTCCTTATTTGACGCACCGAAGCCGCCGGATCCTTACCTGTCGAGAATTCCTTTCACCCCTCCTGCGACGACCCTCGTTGCAACTGCCGCAGCGTCAATCCCGGCACCGGTTCCTAAACCACCACTCGACCGACTAGAGGCGGCGATGGCGTGGATCCGTCGAATTCAGAAGTCACGAGCCGAGATTGACAAAAGGACGATGGCGGACTGGGCGAGTAAGGTCCGCTGGCCGTTCAAGGAGATTTTTGGCGGTAGCAGTCCTATGGTAAAGCAAATCGAACTCTGGCAATTGGCGTTTCTGCGCGGTAAGGCCGCAAAGTTCGAACGATGTTGAACGAGGTAGAGGAGCGTCTCGAAACTCTACTCGATATGACCGAGGGAGAGGGATTGACGCAGGTCGAGGATTTTCTTCCAAGGACCTTTGTCAGTTTCAGCAGTACGGACATCGGGAAGTACCGGATGATGCAAGCTTGGACAAAGAGTGAACACATCCCCTTCAATTTCTACAACTGCCAGTTGAAAGAGGCGATTAACTCGGAGAATCCAGATTACATAAAGCGTCGCTGCCGGCGACGCATCAAATTGGCAAGCAAATTTGTCCTCCTGATTGGCAGCGATACCTACACAAAGGAGCGATTCGTGAAGCCAGAGGTGGAAGCAGCCCTCGAAAAAAATGCGCCATTATCGGAGTAAATCTCGATCAGAGTTGGCAGTTAAACTCCAGGCGCACGCCTTTTTTCATGCGCAATATCGGTGCGATCTTTGTGCCCTTTTCACCGCGAATCATCCAATATGCTCTGGCTACGTACGAAGGTAATCCAGATGACGACTACACCTTCCGCGAAGCTATCTATCAAAACGAAGGGTATCGCATCGTCGGCGACAAAGCGGTTTTTCGGAGGGCGTAGGGATAGGTCACAACTTTGGCAAAGCCGCATTCTTCGATGCGAAGACGGTGCGAAGACGGGGTCGCATCTTTGAATCGTGCAATCGGGGAGACGATCCGCGAATCGCCTACCTAGAACATCTTGTCGAAATCCTGGTGCGTTCCGATCCAAATCCAGTCGGCCTTAGCGCCATCGCGCCGACAGACTGCGCGGTAGCCGCTGCCGAACCGGACCGACCAATACGGATGCGCGCCATGTAGTTTCTTGAAGCGAAGGCTGGGATGATCGGGGTTCTCAGCGAAGAGCAAAAAGGCTTTGCCTGCCCGACTGCGGGCATCGATCGAAAGCGCGTGATAGAGGACCCAGAACTCTCTCGTCCCTCGGGACCTCACAGAGTGGATTCGTCGAGTGGCTTCAGTCGCTCGTCGTTCTGAAGAGCCTTCTCCGCCCAAGTGGCGAAGCGCGCCATTCGCTCTGAGTCTTGAAAGCGTTTATCCCAGCCAGCTTCATCTTCGCGCACCCGGCTCCCTTCTTCCTCCTCGCGCAGAAAGCGAGCGTAACTGAGGACCGCGCGCTGCGCTTCTGCTGGAAGGGCATGCACTGCTTCCAAAAGAGCGGAATCTGCGTCTTGCGGCATGGCGATGAAACTACCAACGACCGAGGGAGATGTCGAAATGCTTTTGGATCGGGGCAACCTGACCATCGGGACGCTTCTTAGCGAAAGAGCATCCCACATTTTTAATGGGAACTCGGGATCAATTCGCCGAAGGATCTGGGCAGCATTCTCGCCCGGGCCAAAGCCGCCCGCGATGCGGGGCGCTGGCGGAGAATGTCGGGCCGCTCAAGGACAAAGGCGGCTGGGTGGCCTCCGATGCGACGGCGTTCGATACCGCGATCGCCGCGGTGGAGCAATTCGACATGCAGCAGCATAGCGGCGTGACGGTCGAGGTCGCGAATTTGCTCAGAAAAAGCTTCTTCGAGATGTCTGGATGCAATTTTCCATTCAGACAGAATCGCTAAGCGTGACGTTTGGGACGCCCGACTGTCGCGTTCCTCTGACGCCTTTCGCTGCCTCCGGTGGACAACCGGGCGCCTTTCGCTACAATGCGTGGCGCCGGCGCTCGCCGGCTAGCTCACCTTTTATTATGGCACTCAGCGAAACCGAAATTCAGCGACAGAAGGAAATTCAACAGGCCGAAGAGCTCCTCTTCAGCGGGCACCAGGAACTCGGCTTTGCCAAGGGACTTTTCCTCGGAAATTTTGTGGCCGACTGGGCGATGCCCTACCCTCGCCTGACCGATCCGCAGCAGGCGGACGTCGATCGCGCCGTCTCTGAACTGCGCACCTTCCTCGAGGAACACCTCGATCCGGAGGAGATCGATCGCGAGGCCGATATCCCGCGGCACGTGATCGACGGGCTCGGCCGCGTCGGCGTGCTCGGGATGACCGCTCCGAAAGAAGTCGGCGGACGCGGCTTTTCCCAGATGCAGTATTGCACCGTGCTGGAAGAAATCGGGGCGCGCTGCGCTTCGACCGCGGTCTTTACCAACGCGCATCACTCGATCGGGATTCGCGCCCTCCTTCTTTTTGGAACGAAAGAACAGAAGGAAAAATGGCTCCCGAAATTGATGAACGGCGAGCAGCTCGCCGCCTTTGCTCTGACCGAACGCGAAGCCGGCTCCGACGCGGCCAACGTGCAACTGACGGCCGAGCCGAGCGAAGACGGCTCCCACTACATTCTGAACGGCGAAAAGCGCTACATTACCAACGCGTCGATTGCGCACGTCCTCACCGTCATGGCGCGCACGCCGAACCCGAAGAAGCCGGGCAAGACTGCGATCACCGCGTTTCTCGTCACGCCCGACATGGAAGGCTTCGAAATGATCGAGCCGCGCATGCCGAAGCTCGGGATCCGCGGGACGGCGACCGGGCGTTTCCGGCTCAATAACGTGCGGGTCCCGAAAGAAAACGTTCTGGGCCCGTTAGGCAAAGGTCTCCGCGTTGCGCTGACCGTGCTCGATTTCGGGCGGACGACTTTCGGCGCCTGCTGCACCGGTGGCGCCAAAACCTGTCTACGGCTGGCAGTCGAACACGCCAACACCCGCAAGCAATTTCAGAAGACGCTGGGCAATTTCGACCTGGTAAAGAAGAAGATCGCGCGCATGGCGGCGGACGTTTACGCGATGGAAGCGATGACCCAGGTGACCGCTTCGCTGATCGATCGCGGGCTCGAGGATTACATGCTCGAGACGGCGATGCTGAAGGTGTTCACGACCGAGCGTCTCTGGGATGCGGTCAACGATTGCTTCCAGATCCATGGCGGCTCGGCTTACTTCGACGACTCCCCGTTAGGCCGAATGCTGCGCGACGCGCGGATCAACCAGATCGGCGAAGGCAGCAACGAAGTGCTCACTTCATTCATCGCGCTCGTCGGGATGCGCGGGCCGGGGATGGAGTTCAAGGAAATCTACGACACCATGCTCAAGCCGTGGCGGCCGGAAGGCGCCAAGGCCGCCTGGGGCGCGGGGATGAAACGGCTCAGCGCCGCGGTCAAGGTCCCCGACGTCCCGGTGCGCAACGACCGGCTGAAATCCTATGCCGGACAGCTCGCGCGTTTGGTCTGGCGATTTAATTTCGCGGTCAACAAGGCGCTCATCACTTATCGCGAACCGGTCATGGATATGCAGTTGGTGCAGGAACGGATCGCCAACGCGGCGATGGAAATGTTTGCCGCCACCTGCGTGCTGAGCCGCTGGGACTCCGAATTATCGACCCAAGGGCGCAATGGACGCGATGCGGTCGATCATATCGCAGCCGATCTCTTCATCCGGCGCGCGTTGCGCAAAACGCGGCACTTCCTCCGCGGCTTGGGCGATAACGACGACAACGCCATTCTCGCCACGGCTGATGCCGTGCTCGGCCAGACGAGCGAGGCAGGCCACAACGGCCAGTAAGTCGAGGGCGACGGGGCACGTTTTCCACTTTGCGGGAAGCCAATTGTGGCTTCTCCATTTTTCCCGCGCACCGATCCCGTCCAGGACCCGCCGAAAAGATCGGCGCTCCTGCGCTGGTGCTGTGGCGGGCTCCTTTTTCTTTTTGTCGTCTCGGTCGCGTGGGAGCTGAACGGCTCTTCGGTCGGGATGTGGAGCAATTTGCTCTCGGAAAAAACCGCGCCGGCCGGACTGTTGTTTTCCACGCCTAAACGAGTCCGAGGCGACGAGTGGACTGTCTGGACGCCGGCGATGCTTTCGCAGGCGCAGCAAACGCCGCCGTTTCCGATTGAAAACCCGAGCCTGGGCGCGGGCAAGACGCCGTTGATCACGAGCGTGCCGGTCGCCTATTACACAACACTCTTTCGGCCGCAGCTCTGGGGATTTTTCCTCTTCAACTTTGCGCGCGGCTTTTCCTTTTATTGGTGCGCCAAAGTCTTCGGACTTCTCTTCGCCACCGGCTGGTGCTTGCGCCAGATCGGTTTGCGCAGCGCGGGGGCTGACAATTTTTGGGGCGATCTGGATTTTCTTTTCCAGCTTCACCCAGTGGTGGTTTTCGTCACCCGCCATGCTGCCGGAGATGATCGCGAACTGGGCGATTTGCCTCGGCTGCGCCGCCCGGTTCCTTCGCCCCTCGACGCGCTGGCAAACGGCGGCAGCGCTCGCGGGGTTCGTTTTCTGCGCGACCAGATCCCGCTGCTATTGTTAGACGGAGCGATTCTCTTTGGGGTCGGCCCCGGGGCACAGTTTCCGGAGCGCTTGGCGCGTTTTTAGCTCCCTCGAGTGGGGTGTTCGTCAAAAAATCCATGCGCGAGCTTTCTCCGCGGGTCGACCTGTGTGGGAAACGCGTTCTGATCTTTATCGTCGCCTACAACGCCGAGACTACGATCGAGAAGGTGCTCGGCCGCATTCCTTCCTCGCTCCACCAAGAGGGGGTTGAGGTGCTGATCATCGACGATTCGTCACGCGACGGCACTTTCCTGAACGGTCTGCGATATCAGCAGGCGCATTCGGCATTCAAAATCACGGTCCTGCGCACGCCGGAGAACCAGGGTTACGGCGGCAACCAAAAGCTGGGCTATCGCTACGCGATTGACCACGGTTTCGACATCGTCGCGCTCGTCCACGGCGACGGCCAATACGCCCCGGAGAAACTTCCCGCCCTCCTCGGGCCGCTCATCGATGGCGAAGCCGAAGCCGTCTTTGGTTCGCGCATGATCGACAAACGCGCCGCGCGCGCCGGCGGGATGCCGCTTTATAAATGGCTCGGCAATCAGGTCCTGACCAACTTCCAGAACTGGATGCTCGGCACCAGCCTCTCGGAATTCCATTCCGGCTACCGACTCTATTCAACCCGCGCCCTCGCCCAGATTCCATTCGAAAAAAACACACAGGATTTTCATTTCGACACCGAGATCATCATCCAGTTCGTCCTGAAAAAACTCCGCATTTCTGAATTGCCGATCCCCACCTGCTACGGAGACGAAATCTGCCACGTCAACGGAATGCGTTACGCCTGGGATGTCTTTCGCTCGACGACCAAGGGGCTTCTTTGCCGTGTGCATCTATTTTACGATCGCAAATTTGATCTCGATCCCGGGCCGGCAGCTCACAATGACAAGTTGGGATTTGCTTCATCGCAATCTTTTGCGGTCGAGACGAGCGCGCCTAACGGAAACATTCTCCAGCTCGGAATCGGCCATCAGAACGTGGCCACTGAGTTGCGGCGTCGCGGCTGCGAGGTAACGACGATCGATTTCACGGCCCACGACCTGACCGATCAGACCGGACCGTTCTCCCTCGCACCACGGCCCCAACTCCCGCCCGATCTTTCGAGCTACGATCAAATCCTTCTCATGGATTTAGTCGAGCATTTGCATGATCCGGAAAGTTTCATGGACGATTTGCGGCGGCGCACTGCTGCACGGCGCCCGGAAGTCACGGTCACAGCGGCGAACGTCGCCTTTTTCATCACGCGGATCATGCTCGCGTTCGGCCAATTCAATTATAGTCGCAAAGGAATTCTCGGCCTGGGTCACCGCCGGCTCTTCACATTCCGCTCCCTCCGCGCCCTCCTCGAACAAGCGGGCTACGAAGTCCTGGAAGCGCGCGGCGTTCCCGCGCCCTACCCGCTTGCTTTGGGCGCCAATCGCTGGAGTCGATGGCTGCTGGGGCTGAACCAATTCCTGATCAGATTCAGTCGTGGGTTGTTCGCCTATCAGATCTGCCTGCGGGTGCGGACGCTTCCCAACTCGCGTCATCTATTGCAAGAGACTGTCTCAGGGAGCGCCGTGCTGCGCGAGAAAGCCCTGAGAAAAGTCGCCTAACGACACCAGGTCAAGGCGATTTCAGGATGTGGAGCGCGCGGAGTAGTCCCTCCGTGACCAATTCGTAGAGCGGATACTGGACACAAAGGACGAGATACTGCCGGAATTCAAAAGCACAGATGGCAGCCACGCCGATCGCAATCAAGAGCGCTCGATAGCGTCTGACCATCCCGGACCAGGCGACGATTTGGCCGAGCGCCAGAAAGCGAAGCGGCATGTCCCACATGTTTGCGTAACGCAGGTTCATTCCGTATTTGATATTACACATGACCAGATAACTGGCGGCGATGAAGAGGCTCAGAAAAACCTCAGGCTTCTGCGTCCGATCGAGGCGAAAGGCCGTCCCGATCGCGAGCAGCAAAACGACAGGACTTACCAGGAGCAGGTCGACCAGATAGCGGTGCCATGGCCCGTCACCAGTCATAATCGCATAAGTGAGATGATAATTTTTGCTGACTGAGAGCTGATAAGTAGTGCGCAATGTCTCCAAGCCGCCGGCGAGAAAAACGAGAATAACGAATCCGAGGAGCGGTCCGATGAGCGTGCAGGCCAACAATTGGCGGGTCACAGTTCCCCACTTCATCCAATGATTAGCCGCAATCAGGACGAGGACGGCGAAGTAAACGAAGGCCGCATTCTCCTTCGTGATCACCATTAGGCAGAGGCCAAGAAGGTAAAGAAGGAGCCAGCGCCAGTTGCGCGACTCGCGCAAGCTTTCCCACAGCATCCAGAGAGTGAAAAGGGCCCAGAAGGCAAAGAAGCCGTCCACCAGCGCGTGTTGCGTCATGTGAAGCTGCGTCGGCGCGAAGGCCATCATCGCCGCCACGCCAAGTGCCCACGCCGGACCCTTTAAACGCCAGGCAAACGCCGTCGCAAGAAGCAGGCTAAGAATGCCAAAGAGCGACGCCACGTTGCGTAAGGCCGCCAGCGCCTCGGTACCGAAAATCTGATGCCACGCAAAGGCGCAGAAGATATAGAGGAACCGCATCGGCGGCAGAATTGAGCCGGCAAGCGTCTTTTGAATTTCGATGTAGCGGTCGACGATGTCGGGATAGTTCCAGAGCCCCTCCTGGATCACGCCGTTGACGTAGCTCCGGTACAGATTCTCGTCGAAGCCGACGCCGGTGTATCCGGGAGTGGGATGCAACCAGCCAAGCGCATGGAGCGGTGCGCCCGGTCCCTCGAAAAGCGATGCCGACAGCCGAAGGAAGATTCCGAGCAAGAGAACGAGGCTGAGCCCCAGCAGAAAAACCCAGCGATGACGCGGAAGCTCGTATGGCATGGGCGAAGACTCCAGCAATTCGCGTGCAACACAATGGTTCCGGTGGAATCTAAGGCGGTCGCAATCCGCTGGCATGACCAATGCTTGAAGAAAGCGATGCCGCTCCTTCGCGTCGGACCACGACCAGCTCCACCGCCGTTAAAACCAGACGCGCTTCATGTCTCGCGCGCCGCGCCACCGCGCTACCGCGAAATTGAGAAGTGCCGGATCTGCGGAAACGAAAAACTTGTCCACGTCTTGTCACTTGGAGAACAATTTCTCACTGGCGTTTTTCCGCGCGGAATTCACGCGGCGCCGAGTAAGGGACCACTCGAGCTTGTCGCCTGCGCTGCTGACTGGACGGCCGGAGCGTGCGGATTATTGCAACTTAGACAGTCGTACGAGCTAAGCGAAATGTACGGCGAGAATTATGGTTACCGCTCCTCGCTCAATGCCTCAATGGTGAAGCATCTCGAGAGTAAAGTTCACTATCTGGTCGAGCGTCGCCCGTTGCAGTCTGGCGATCTCGTCCTCGATATAGGGAGCAATGATGGAACGCTTCTTTCATTTTATCCCGAGAAAGGCGTAACAGTCGTGGGGATAGATCCCACCGGTCGGAAATTCGCGTCCTATTATCGGAAGCATATCGCGTTGATCCCGGATTTCTTTTCTGCTGCCAAGTTTCGGAAGCAGTTTGGATCGCGCAAGGCCAGGATCATCACATCGATCTCGATGTTTTATGACCTGGAGAGCCCGTTGAACTTCATGAAGGAGGTCACTTCCATCCTGGATGAGGAAGGAATCTGGCATTTCGAGATGAGTTACATGCCATCGATGGTGCGGACGATGGGATACGACACGATTTGCCACGAACACCTCGAATACTATTCTCTGCGTCAGATCAAATGGATGACAGATCGCTGCGGTCTCAAGATCTTGGATGTCGCCTTCAACGACATAAATGGGGGCAGCTTTGCCATCACGGCGGCCCTCGATTCCTCGCAACAACCGGAAGATTCAGCACAGATCGAACATCTGCTGTGCGAGGAAGAGAGCCAGGGATTGCGCACCATCGCGCAGCACCGAGCCTTCGAGCGAGCGGTCCGGAGGCACAAGGCGGAACTCCTTTACCTCTTGCGCACCTTGAAGTCGGAGAAGCTGACCGTGCTCGGCTACGGAGCATCTACGAAAGGGAACGTCCTGCTGCAGCATTGCGGGATCACCCGCGAACTCTTGCCGGCAATCGCAGAAGTGAACAAGGATAAGTTTGGCTGCTTCACTCCGGGCTCGAACATCCCAATCATTTCCGAGGCTGAAGCACATGCGATGAAGCCAGATTACCTCTTCGTCCTACCTTGGCATTTTCGCGCCAATATCATGCAGAGAGAACAGAATTTTCTGAGCAGGGGCGGCAAATTAATCTTTCCCCTCCCTACGATCACAATCGTCGGAGGATAACCGCCATGCGCAAGGCCCTCATCATCGGCGCGGGAGGGCAGGACGGCCGGCTATTGACGCGCCAGCTCCTTGATCGCGGTTACGATGTGCGCGGGTGGACACGGGTCAAACCGCAATCGTCACTCTCCTGTGAGTGTGCACAAATCGACCTGCGCGATTCGATTTCCGTCGAACGGGAGCTGCGAGGGCTGCTGCCCGACGAGGTTTACTATCTGGCCGCCTTTCATCACTCGACCGAAGACAGCGTCGAACTCTCTCCCGCGGAACTGACCGCGCGCAGTTTCGAAATCCAGGTCGCCGGGTTGCGCAACGTCCTTGAGTCAATCAAAGCCTTATCGCCGGGGACCCGCCTCTTTTACGCGGCTTCATCCCATGTCTTCGGCGCGGCAGCCGGGAAATCGCAGAACGAACAGACTCCATTTGCTCCGGCTTCTCCTTACGGCATCTCAAAGGCCGCCGGCATCGAATGTTGTCGCCTCTTCCGAAAAGAAGGAGTCTTCGCGGCAACTGGGATTCTGTTTAATCATGAGTCGTCATTGCGCAAGAAGTCCTTTCTTTCCCAGAAAGTGATCCAGGGTGCTTTGCGAGCCCGGCGGGATCCGGCATTCAAACTTACCCTTGGCAACCTCGAGGCGCGCGTCGATTGGGGTTATGCGCCCGATTACGTAGAGGCGATGTTCCGCATTCTCCAGTTACCCGAGGCAGATGACTTCGTCATAGCCTCGGACGAAACGCATAGCGTAGGAGACTTCGTTCAAGCCGCCTTCGCTGCAGTCGGGCTGGACTGGAGCAGTCACGTTGAGACAGATGCGCGCCTAATAAAGAGAAATCCGCCATCTCTCTGTGGCAACTCCGCGAAATTGCGCGCCGCGACCGGGTGGTCGCCGACAATTGATTTCACAACCATGATCGCGCGGCTCGTTCACGAGACAGAAAATCAAAGCAGTACTCCCACAGTCCTTATCTTCATCCCGACCTATAACGAAGCCGAAAATGCTGAGCGCCTCGGCCGGGAACTGAGCGCCCTTGATCTCGATGCCGACATTCTATTCTGCGACGACGGTTCGCCCGACGGCACCGGCGCGATAGTCGATCGGTTGGCGGAGGAATTTCCACACATCCGGGCCATGCATCGAGCTGGCAAGCTCGGTATCGGGAGCGCGCATCAGGACGGGATTCGCTACGCGTATGCGCACGGCTACGAGACGCTCGTCACGATGGATTGCGATTTCACTCATCAGCCGGCAGATGTGCAGCGACTGTTGGAGGTGGCGCGAGCGAGCGGGCGTCCAGTGGCAATTGGTTCGCGCTACATGGAACGTGACAGCTTGCCGGGCTGGAACCTGATGCGGCGGTCACTCACTCACCTCGGACATTTATTGACCACGAATCTTCTCCGCCTGCCACAGGATGCAACGGGGGCGTTGCGAGTCTACCAGCTCCGTCTGCTGCCCGAGGATGTCTTCGCTCGAATTTGCTCGCGCGGTTACTCATTCTTTTTCGAAAGCCTTTTCGTATTGCATCGCAACGGGTTTGCCATTGCAGAAATGCCGATTGCGTTGCCCGCGCGCACTTATGGAAGCTCAAAGATGTGTCTGCGTGAAACGTTGCGCAGCGCCACCCGTTTATTGAAACTCTACTGGGCGGGCTTGCGTCGTCCCGAGAGCTTTCTCCTTTCATCTCCTTTGCAACCTATCCTGGCCGCCGAATTCCCTTTGCGTGATCCACAAGGCTGGGACACTTACTGGACGCGCGGCCAGGAAAAAAGCCGGCGTCTCTATTCCTTCATTGCAAGCATTTATCGGCGCCTGGCAATCCGACGAAATTTGAATCATTTCGTCCATAAACATTTCCAGCCAGGCGCGCGGCTACTCCACGCTGGCTGTGGCTCGGGGCAGGTTGACTCGGAGCTCGCGCGCCAGATGCGAATTACAGCTGTCGATATCTCCCTGCCGGCGCTCGAATCCTACCGCCGCAATAACCCGAACGCGGAAGCGATTCGCCATGGCGACATCCTGCATTTGGACGATGTCGACACGGAGACCTTCGACGGCGCCTACAATTTGGGTGTGGTCGAGCACTTTACGCGTGATCAGATCGTGCAAATTCTTCGTGAGATGGGCCGCACCGTAAAGCCCGGCGGAAAGGTCGTGATCTTCTGGCCTCATAAACGCGCGACCAGTGTTTTCGTCCTCAAGCTAATCCATCGGATGCTCAATCTTTTCCGTCGCCAAGGCGGACCGGAAGTCCGGCTGCATCCGGCGGAGATCTCTCTGCTTGAGTCGCGTGAGGAGGCGCGTCAAGTGATCGAGCGGGCAGGATTTAACCTGGTCGATTATTACTTCGGGATCCGAGATCTCCTTGTGCAAGCTGTGGTCGTCGGCTGTAAACGGTGAGGGCCTCGACATTGCCGGCAAGCGGCAGACCGAACACTGACACATTCTCTGTCGAGTCGGGGATCATGCCTGTTTCGATCCCGGGTCATGGTCAAGCCGGCGCCTTTTGGCTGAATGTCTTTGAGCCCGTCGCCGTAGCGCTTTTGGCTTTGCTCGCAACGGCGCTTCACGTCCAATTCGCCACGAATGTGGGCGGCCTTTGGCGTGATGAAGCAAACAGCGTTACTCTCGCCACTCTCCCCTCTGTCGCAGAGATGTGGCGCGTTCTCGATTACGATTCCTTTCCCATGTTTTTCTTTGCCGTGCTTCGCGGATGGACAGCGATGTTCGGAGCAAATGACGATCTTGCCCTGCGCGCTCTCGGTCTGATCACAGGGCTTGGAATTTTGGGAGCTGCCTGGGCGAACGCCCGATCCTTCGGCATCAAATGGCCAGTGCTTTCCCTTGCTCTGATTGGATTGAATCCAATGTTCATTCGCTATGGCGATTCGACCCGAGCCTACGGGCTTGGGATCCTACTCATGCTGCTGACACTGCGAAGCTTTTGGCGCTTGGTCGATTTGCCCGGGCCACCTGGACCGCGTCGCCTTACCGAGGCAACCCTTCTCGCCCTGCTGAGCGTCCAATGCCTTTACTATAACGCGGTCCTTTTGCTGGCGATCGCCGCCGGCGCCATGACCGTGGCATTCCGGTCACGTGCCTGGCGGACATTCTACAGCATTCTCGGCATCGGCATTCTCGCGGCCGTCTCGCTACTACCTTACGTTCCGATGATGCGCCGGATGCGCGAGTGGACATTCCTCGTGAGCTATCCCGATGGAGGTTTCCCCTGGTTGTGGACGCGTCTTTGCGAGGTGCTGAGCTCACCCAGTCGGCTCGGTGTCTGGTTATGGCCGGGGTTGGTGATCGCTGGCCTTCTTATCGCGGCCGGCGCCTGGGCAACAGGTCGATTGAAGCCGGAGCGATCCCCTGGCGAGATTCCATCGGCGGTGCTGTTCGCCGCTGTTACACTCACAGTAGGCGTGGCCGGCTACGCGGGATTTCTTCGCGTGCTGAACTACTGGACGCAACCTTGGTATTACATCACGTTAGTCGCGTTCACCGCTTGTCTGCTGGAGATTCTCTTCGGAGCGTGGCCGGCGACCGACAAATCGAGAATTGCATTGCGTTCCGTCCGCCTCGGGATTGCGCTCCTTCTGATCTGCGTGGCAGCCAGCCCGACTTGGAAAGAACTGCCGACACGTCACACCAATGTCGACTTGATCGCAGCACGGCTTCGACAGCTGGGCACAAAGGATGACCTGATCGTGGTCCCGCCTTGGGAATGCGCCATCACCCTGTCTCGTTACTATCGCGGCCCAACACAAGTATTAACCCTTCCTCCAATCAGCGATCACCGTTTCCATCGATACGACCTTGTCCTCCGTCAGATGAAGACGCCGGATCCGCTACGTCCTGTCCTTATGCGGATGGAAAATGTGCTCCGATCGGGCCATCGGATTTTCCTCGTCGGCTATCTCCCCTTCCCGAAACCCGAAGAAGTTCCGCCGACTCTTCCGCCGGCCTTCCGAGATGCTGCCGGTCATTGGCATGGTGGCTTCCGTGCGGCCTGGCAGTTTCTCGGTGACTATCGTACTGTCTGGCAACTCCAAGCGGGACACTTCCTGCGTTCCAAAGCCACCAGTGCGGTTAAGATCGCTATTCCGGTACCGGACAATGCTAGCGTGCAGGATTACGAAGATCTGGAGCTCAGCATATTCCAAGGTTGGAATCAAACGACGCGCAGTCCCTAAGCTCCGTCTAATATCCGGGAAGACCGGACACGATCGCAGCGCCGTCACCTTGGCACTGGCTCGCCTCTTGCTGATTAAGACGCCATGGGTACGTCCCTACCTTCTGCTCTGCATGACAAAGTTCTCGGCGGGAATCCGCTCCGCGTTCTGCCGCCACCGCAGATTCCCACACTACTCGAAAAGCATCTCGGCGAGCTTCGTTCATTTTATCAAGTGGCTCCGGCAGAGCCGACAAAAGGTGGCCGCTTTTACCGGAAACTGCTGGCGGAATACTATAGAGACTTGATTCCGCCAGCCGCGAGCGTGCTGGAGATTGGCTGCGGCGGAGGACATCTGCTCAACCTCCTTCCGAATCTGGATATTGTGGGCATCGATATTGCCGAGAAGCAGATCGCCGCCGCTCGCGCACTGATCCCAAGCGGAGAATTCCATGTCATGGCCGGCGAGAATCTGAAACTTGATCGCGTATTCGACGTCGTCGTTCTTTCCGAAACGCTAAACTTTGCTGCCGACGTCCAGCGAATTCTCGAAAAAGTGCATGCCGTTTCCCATTCTGGCACCCGGCTCATTTTGAACTTTCACAGCGGACTGTGGCGGCCCATTCTTGGTCTGGCTACGGCGCTCGGGATCCGGGCTGGGCATCCGCCGTGCAATTGGCTGAGCTCAACCGACATGCGCAATATGCTTGGCCTTGCCGGATGGGAGGTCGTGAAGCAGCAGGGGCGTTTGCTCATGACTCTGCCCTTTTTCGGACTGGAAAAGTTGATCAATCGATTCATGGCTCCGGTCTTATCGCAGCTCGGTCTGACCGTTTTCCAAGTGGCGCGGCCGGTACAAACACCGCTGGAGGAAAAAACCGTCTCAGTCGTGATCCCGGCGCGTAACGAAGCGGGTAATATCGAAGCCGCCGTGCGACGCACACCCTCGCTCGGGGAACATACCGAGCTTATCTTCATCGAAGGAAATTCGACCGATCACACCTGGGCGGAGATCGAGCGAGTACGGGGCGCGTATCCGGACCTTGATATCAAGGCCATGCAGCAAAGCGGCAAAGGCAAAGGCAACGCGGTGCGCGAGGCTTTCGAGGCAGCGAACGGCGAGGTCCTCATGATTCTGGACGCTGACCTGACGATGCCGCCCGAGGAGTTGCCGAAGTTTTACGACGTGCTTGTCTCCGGTCGCGCCGATTTCGCAAACGGCGTCCGCCTGGTTTATCCGATGGAAGGCAAGGCGATGCGCTTTTGCAACTTCTGCGCGAACAAGTTTTTCGGTATCGCCTTCAGCTGGGCGCTCGGTCAACCGGTGAAGGACACACTCTGCGGAACGAAAGTCCTTTTCAAAGAAGATTATAAGCGCATCGCGGCTAACCGAACCCACTTTGGCGACTTCGACCCCTTCGGGGATTTCGATCTGCTCTTCGGCGCCAACCGTCTTCATCTGAAAATTGCCGACATTCCAATCCGCTACCGTGAACGCACCTATGGCGAAACGAATATCCAACGCTGGCGCCATGGAGTCTTATTGCTGCGGATGCTCTGGCTCGCGATCACGAAAATCAAACTGATCTAGTGGCGACTCCTGTCGGGCAGCACAACACCGAGATCCACGCCAACGCGCAGCATTGGCGCCGGAAACCGCTTCTGCAAAAAATCTACCGGGACTTCTATCGCGAAATCTCGAAGGAACTTCGGCGCGGCCTGACCGGTCACACCGTGGAAATCGGATCGGGCATTGGGAATTTGAAGAGCGAGGTGCCGGAGGCGCTGGCGACGGACATATTTCCCAATCCTTGGCTCGACCAGGTCGAGAATGCGTACGCGCTGAGCTTTGACGATAGCTCTGTCGCTAACCTCATTCTTTTTGATGTCTGGCACCACCTGGAGTTTCCCGGCACGGCCATCGCCGAGTTTCACCGGGTGCTAAAAGCAAGCGGCCGCTTAATCATTTTCGATCCTGCGATGGGAATGTTGGGACGTCTCGTCTACGGCCTCTTCCACCATGAACCGCTTGCTTTGGATGCTGAAATCCGATGGAAGGCACCGGAAGATTTCGTGCCGGATGAAATGACCTACTACGCCGCGCAAGGCAACGCGCAGCGCGTTTTCTTTTCCGAGCTATTTCGTGGTGAATTAGACGATTGGCGCGTGATACGACAGTCTCAATTCGCCAGCATCTCTTACGTTGCGTCTGGAGGATTTGGTCGCCGCCAATTTTATCCGAGCGCGCTCTACCCCGCGATGAGAGCGATAGACCAAATGGCAAGTCATATGCCGGCGGCCTTCGCAACGAGGCTCCTGGTTGTTCTGGAAAAAAGATGAGTTCCCGACTGCTTTACGGTTTGAATCACGCCCGTCTTTGGCAGCAAAGCGTCCCCCTTTGGGATTACCGCGTTCGTGCGGCCTCCCTCGATCGGCTCTTGTTCCTCGCCCTCCACCGGGCGGGCTGGATGGGAGCGGAGGAAGTGACCTTACTGCGGCGAATCGTTCGCCCAGGAATGCAGGTTGTCGATGTGGGAGCAAACGTCGGTCTCTACTCTCTCTTGCTCGGCCGGCTGGTTGGGGAGCGCGGATGCGTCTACAGCTTTGAACCCGAGCCGCACCTCTGTGCAACTCTACGCGAGAATTGCTGCTCGAATGGCGTTACCAACGTGATTCCATTTGAGTACGCGGCAGGGCCATCCAATACGCGCCAACCGTTCCAATGCGCCACCTTCAATTCTGGAAACAACAGTCTCGGCCGCAGCTCATCCCACGCGGTAGCGCTCGAGGTTACGGTCGTCCGAGTCGACGATATTTTGCCTGAAAAAGAAATCGATTTCGTGAAGCTCGACGTGCAGGGGCATGAGCTTGGCGCGCTTGCAGGGATGGAGCGTTTGCTTTCCTCAAATCCGGACATGCAGGTCTTCTTCGAATTCTGGCCCGAGGGTTTAAAACGAGCCGGAAATTCACCGGAGTCGTTGCTCGACTTTTTTCGCGAACGCGACTTCCTGCTTTACGAAACGGCCGGAGCGGATCTGCGACCGGCGCGTGATCCCGCACGACTGATTGCCGCCATGCCGGGCAGCCGCTACACCAACCTGCTTGCCTCGCGAAGTGCCATCGATGTTTAAAAACCTACAAAGCAGGGCGACCACGCCGAGCCTCGCGCAAATCCTGGCCGTGATCGGAACGGCGGTTGCCATTTATCTGCACATCCTCTTCGCCATGAATGCCGGTGCGCTCTGGCGGGATGAGGTAAACAGCCTGGACGTCGCGACGATGCGCACTTTCGCCGAGATGTGGGCTAATCTTTCATTCGATTCTTTCCCGGCCCTCTTTTTCGTCATTCTCCGCCTTTTCACGGGCGTTCCAGCCTCCGTCAATGACGGTTCGTTGCGCGCCTTTGGCGCAGCCATCGGACTCCTCATCCTCGCCGCGGTCTGGCTTAACGCGCGCTGGCTGCGCCTGGGCTTTCCGTTAGTCACTCTCGCGCTGATCGGATTCAATCCCATGGTCATCCGATATGGAGACTCGATTCGAGCTTACGGTCTCGGGATCTTACTCGCGCTGCTGACGATCGGCGCGATGTGGCGGCTGATCGAGTCCTTTACCTGGCGCCGCGCGGTAGTTGCGACTGTGATCGCGGTGCTGAGCGTGCAAAGCTTGTACTACAACGCCGTTCTGCTCTTCGCTCTCTGTCTTGCGGCGGCGACCGTCACGCTGCGTCGCCGCCAAATCGGGCAGACGCTGGCCGTTTTTGCAATTGGCGCGGTCGCGGCGGCTTCGTTGCTGCCTTATGTGCCGACGATCCATAGGGTGCAATCATGCAGCTTCATGTGGAAGGAACCGTTTACGGTCTCCGGGGTGTGGGCAAAGGCGTCGGAGACTCTCGGGTCGCCGCTTCCATTCGGTGGGTGGTTATGGCTATTTCTCCTGACTGCAACAGTGACGATCGGTCTCTGGGCAGTGTGGCGAAAGCCGGCGACGACCGAGGAAAACGTAAACGACGATCGGCTCGTTTTTGCCCTCGCGGCGCTCTTGTTCGGGACCCTTTGCTATACCGGGTTTCTCAGAGTCCTTAGCTATACAACCCAACCTTGGTACTACGTGGTGTTCGTTGCTTTTGCCGCGACTTGTATTGAGATGATTTTTTGCTCCGTCGGACGAAAGGAGAAGACCCTACTCGCTCGCTCCGCTTGTACACTTCTTCTTATGAGCGCTTCCTTTGTGCCCGCTCTCGGCTGGCTTGAGGGCCGCCAGACAAACATCGATATCATTGCCGCGAAACTCGCCAAAGTCGCCAGACCGGATGACCTGATCGTGATCAACACCTGGCTTTATGGGATTACCTTCCACCACTACTATCACGGAACGACCTCGTACATGACGTTCCCTCCCATGGAAGATCTCCGCACCCATCGAGTGGACATGGCAAAGCGGCAGATGATGTCAGCTCAGCCAATTGAGCCGGTTCTGCGCAGAATGGAAGAGGTGCTCCACGCCGGGCATACAGTCTGGCTCATTGGCGGTTTGAATTACGTCGCTCCGGGCCGGCGGCCACTTTTTGTTCCACCGGGATTCGACGGACCCGATGGATGGGTAGGCGGTGGTTATCATACCGCCTGGTCGGAGCAAGCTTCTTTTCTCGTCCAAACCCACGCAAAAGGCATGATGCCCATTCCGGTGCCGTGCGATCAGCCGGTCGTTCGATATGAAGATGTCCCGCTGACTGCGATACGAGGCTGGCGGTCCGGGCCCGGCCATCTCGAACTGCAAAGAACCGCGGTGTCTCAGGTTCCGATCCTGTCAATCCGTCGTTACCTTGACGCTTCCGATGGGCACAGACCTTGATAGGAGTGCCAATGGAAATGAGCTACCGTCCTTTTTCCCGAACCATGCTCCCCTGGGGTGATCTAAAAAAAGAATCGCGGCCGAGTAGGACCCGGTTGGAAGTCGATCCGGTGGTGTCACGTGCCAGGTCTCCCCAAAGAGACCCGCACCCGACTCTGGGGCGCACAGCCCTCGCGTGATCATCATCCGCTCTCCCGTTTGCCCGGAAACCAATGCTAACACTAACCAGGGAAAAATATCTCGCTCGCCTTGGAAGTTCCAAACCATCTCAATTTCCAAGGGTCGCTTTTTGGATAGGGAGTCCGCTGACTTGATGATGCCGAGCAGTTGCGTCTGGGGCCCGAAAGCGATGACCGGCCCCAGATTTGGCTGACGCGAAGGGATTTTACGGTCGCCTTGCCTAAAAAGACTTATCTCATTCGTTGATGTCACGACCCACGAGCGCTGCGCAAGCAGGTCATGAAGCAGTCGATCGCTCGAAGGAATCACTCGTCCGTCGATTGTTTTCATGGCCGGATGATAGTACCCGGCCCTCGCGTCGAAGGTTGCCGTGTCGCTGTAATCGATCAAAACGAAATCGGTGGGCGCTGGCGGTTTGTAGGATGCGCGACTGAGTGTTTTCAGACCTTTTAGAATGTAATGCAGTGAGTATAGTTTTTCGCGCATGGCCAAATGCGAGAGGTAAGGAAGAGGCGCGATCACGCTGGCTGTTGGTGGAATTTGAGCAAGGATCGCGTTTCGGCGGGCGCGATGTTCCCTTTCCGTAAACCAACTCGCGCTCGTTGCAGCGAGGAGTCTTGAGGGTCCGAGAACGACTTGCGCGACGAGGGTCGCCAGGATCAGGAGAAGAGGAACTGCCCGCCGGACCGATGAGGGAAGCAATTCCTTGCGCTCGAGACTCGCGAGACCTTCCACGGCGGCGATCCAGAACAGTGGCAACAAAGGCGCTCCGTAATGAAAATAGATCATCCACTCGGATGAACGCCACGAAAGCAGATGCTGGAGAAGAATCGGCACAGCGATAAGCAACCATCGCGGCCCAAGGAGTGGCAAACAGAGAAAGGGAAAGAGCAGGGCCCAAACCAGGTTCCCCTCGCTCAACGATCGGACCAGTGTTTGTCCAATCCTTTGCGGTTCTCTGATCGCGTTGAACAAAATCTCCGATGGGGACGCACCCAGCCGATCATAAAGGGCGATATAATCGACGTTCCCCGCATTCAGCGCCGGCGTAATCAGGCTGGTGCACAGCGCGAGCCAAAAGAGTGCCAGGCCCATCGGCCCCAAATACCATGAGCGCACTTCAGCCAGTCCGCGTTTGCGTTCAATGACCGCTTGCACCGCACAATAAGCGACGAGCAGAGGAGCCATATTTTCCTTGCAGGCGAGCACCGCAACAAACCAGAACCAATGTTGTCTTAGCGATCGGAGAATCCGCGCTCGAAACAGCAACAAAAGCAAGGGCGCGCTCAGCGCTTCAGGGTGGAACTCATGCAGTGCGATGTATCCCGCGCAGGGAGCGACCAACAACCCGGCGGCTAGAAAACACGCTTCCTTCACGCCGAACCCAAGCCGCTTGGCAATGTCAAAACCAACCGGTCCCATCATCGCCAAGGCGGCATTCTGGACGAAGACGAGAGTCATCGGATGTCGAAAAACTGCGAAGAGAGGGGCGATCAGGAAAACGATCGGCTCGACGTGATTTCCCATCAGCGGAACGTGTTCGACGGAAACGGCGAAGCGGCCGTGAAGGAACTGCCAAAGGCCTTGAACATAGAAGGCAAGGTCAAAGGTCCGGTATTCATAGTTCGCCCAGCGGGCATATGATCCGCCTGTCGAAAGGGCGAAAAAGAAAACCGCGAGGACCGTTATGCTGATCGCAGCCCTATCTCGCGCGGCGGGTTTGTGCCCGATCGCATTCATGCACTCAGCCGGGTTCCGTTACGCATTGACAGGGCGCAAACTGAGGAGGCGCAAGGACGGATCGACGCGCTTCGCCTTGCGCCAGAGGATGATCAATCCGGTGATCAAAACCAGCCAGGGCAGGAGCGACCAGGGTGTCCAAATCTTATTGAGCGCATTGGTGGAAACGCCTTTATACCAAGGCAGCCCGTTTGAGATCGTGTTGTAAAAGGCAAACGCAAAAACGGAGCTGCTTGCGAGGAGCCAGGTGTAGAAAGTTGGCGAGAGGAGCAGGATGAAAGGTGCGAGCCAGACGAGGTATTGCGTGCAAACGCCGGGAGAGAAAACAAAAAATATGATCCATCCATAGGCCATCGAATCCCAGATGCCGCGGTCTTCCACCTTTCGGCGCCGCCAGGCCAGGGTGAGGACTCCGACGATAATGAAGAGTTTGCAACCATTTACGACAAAGATTTGCCACGGTCCGAGACCGAAGAAACTCACCCGGCTAAATTCGGGTCGACCGGTGAGCCGAAGTAGATAGCTGAGACCCCATATCCCCCAGGTGCTGCCGTAGGAGATGACGTTCCTTGCGAAAACGAGAGGAAATTCCAGGAGTGGCTGGATCCACAAGACCGCGGACGTGACCGCAAACGGGACGGCAAAGCGCAGAAGCGCGCGGCGCTGCATCCAGAAGAAAAGAAGGATGGGGAAGAATAGAAGAGGAACAATTTTGACTTGCGCGCTGAGGGCAAAGAAAAGACCTGCAAGCACGGGCTGCTTCCGGCTACAAAAATAGACCGAAACAAGAAGGAACATGACCATGACCGGATCGGTATTCCCATGGTAGCCCGAGACCATGAACGAAAGAGGACTGAGCGCGAGGGTGATGAGAGCCCAGGTGGGTAATCGCAACTGGGGTTCGTTGCTCTTGATTTGGAGCAAAAGAAGGAGGACGACGAAATCCGCGACGATTCCCGGCAGCCGCAAGAGGAATGGAAAGGCAATTCCGCACTCTTGGAAAAAGGGAAGGTGATTGAGTGAATAGATCGCGCTCAGGTAATAAGCGGTGAGTGGCGGATGATTGAACAGAATTGTACTTTGGTAGGTCCATCCCAGCCCGTGACTAGCTAACGACTTACCGAAAAGATAGAAGGTGAGAACATCGTTCGTGCCGAACGTATTCCACGCAATCAAAAGCTTGGCGATGAGCGCCAGCCCGGCGGCAATGATTACAGCCCGACGGCCAGGGGCATCTCGATCGCGGAATTCCTGCCGCGAAGGCGCGGTTGGCGCTTCGGCGGGAGAGGAGAGCGTTGTGGCCATCGTAGGTTGCCATTGCCTTAGCAGCTTTGATACCGGCCGCGGGACCCGACAGTCGGTGTTTGCGCGGCTCCGTTCAGCGGGGACGCTGCCCCAAATCGCGCTGCAGCGCGCGAAACTCCGGACGGCTTGGATCGAGTTCGACCGCGCGGGCAATGGACTGCCGAGCCCCATCGCGATCATTTAACTTGCTCTGAGCCTGGGCGATCAGGAAATAAATCTTGGCATCGCGAGGCGTATTTTTGATTGCCTGACGGAAGAACCGAACGGCCAGCTCCCAGTGGCTCTCTTGCAGCGCCAGGATACCCAGATTGTTATAGGCGCCGGCGTGCGTCGGATCGAGTCGCAGCGCCGTGAAGTAATAGCCTTTCGCGACGTCAGTCTCGCCCAGCGCCAAATGCAGGTTTCCCTCGGCAAAATTAATCTCGGCGTTATGCGGTGAGTATGCGTAGGCGAGGTCCAGTTTTCGCCGAGCCAGGGCCAGTTGTCCGGCATCGAGCGCTTGCAGACCGGAATTGTAAGTGTCGAGCGCCCAGAGCGTCGGATCTCGTTGCGGCATGGAAACGAACGCCGTGCTGGCTAAGAGAAGGAGAAGAAAGACCGCGCACTGCCGATATCGCGCAGTGGCGATGGTTTGTTTCAGTTCCCACACGCCGTAGCCGGCAAAGAGGAGAAGTCCGGGCACGGCAGCGAGCCGATAACGTTCGGTCACGAAAACGGTCAAGAGCGAAGCCATGTGCAGGAAGACCGCAGCCGCTACCCAGCGCGAAACAGGAAACCTCCAGCAGGCAATGATTAATCCGGGAAGGCCAAGCGCCGCGACCAGACCGAAGCCAATCCCCGGAAAGATAATCGATTGATCGCGCAAAGCCGTCAGGACGCTGATGTCGTCGTAGCGGAAGGCGCTCCAGAAATTCCTCGCCTTGATCCCTAGCAGGTTCATCCACCCCGCCGGATGCCCGCGGATCCACTCGCCCGCCTTTTGCGACCAGTAATGAGATACCTCTGATCGCCGGAGCGGATGTCCCGCCGCCTTTTCCGCGGAAGTGATGGAATCCTTCAACATCGCTTCCTGCCCGGCGTGCAGCCCGGGCGGAAACTTCGGATAGCCAGTTGCAACCGGGTTATTGCCGATCCAGAAATTAACGCCGCTGTGCGCGGAGAGAAAAACCGGGTCGTGCGCGACATAGTAGTTGTGGATCCAGGCGGGCGACGCGCCGAGCAGAACGCCGGCGAGAATGGCGATGGAACTCGCGACTCGTGGTGAGAACTGACCAGTCCAGCGAATGAAAAGCGCTGCCAGCAAGAGCGGAACGAGGAACAAGACCGTCGCGATTCCCATGGCGGTGAAACCGATCAACAGGCCGAGAAGCAGGAGCGTCCAAGGTCCCGGCGCTTCCCCTCGCCTAACGATTTGCCAAACGATAAACCAGAAGACAAGAATGAGCCACGCGGTCGGCATGAGAATGATGGAGTAACCCTGCGCCGGGAGAAAGAAGGCCCAGCCGATCGCAGCCACCACGCCAACTACTTTGCCCCGATGTCGCGCAAAACCGCTCTCACCAGATCCTGCAAAGACAAAGCTCCCCAACTTGTAAAGGAGAACGGCCGTTCCTCCTTCGCACGCCGCCTGCAACAACCCCGGAACGAAAGGACTGTAGCCACAGATCTTGTAAACGCCCGCCAGGAGGTAGGCATAAAGCGGCAACCCGTAGAACGCGGTGTGATCCGTCCAGTGCCCGCGCAGGATTCGCAGCGCCCAGTCATTATAGAACTGCATGTCGCCCCCGCCCGGCAGTAGAAATTGACTATCCGTCAGCCTGACGAGAGCCAGCAGACGGAGGATTAAAACGCCTAGAAATAAACAAACCTCAGGCGAGAGGGCGCGACGTAAGGCGCCCTTCTGAAGCCCGCTCCGATGTCGTCCCGGGTCGGGAACCGGCTTCGCCTCAGCCTGTTTTTCCATTTCCGAATCAATAATCACCAAACTTCGACGGAGAAACTTTCGCGCCAAGTTCCCCATTTATCAGCGGAATCCCCTGCTGTCGCCCCCCATTGTCATCCGGAGAGAGAAATCCGCGAGGCTGGCATCAACGCTGCTCTATAAGGAAGGCAATCCGCGATGGAACGGCGGACGCCATCAAAACAAACCAAATAGAAAGCAAATAGCATGTTACAAAAACTCAACAAAAACCGCGGGGGCTTCACCCTTGTGGAAATCATGATCGTGGTTGCGATCATTGCCTTGCTCGCCGCGATCGCGGTGCCCGGATTTCTCCGTGCCCGTAAGCGCTCGCAAGCAAGCAAGATCATCAACGATCTGCGCCTGATCGACGCTGCCGTCGACCAATACGCCATCGAAACCAACAAATCGACGAATAGCGGAGTTCTGGTCAAGGACTGGACGGCTTATATGAAATCCGGCACCGCCCTTTACAATACCGGTGCTGACCTCTTCGGGCGCTCCTACGGCCAACAAACCGTGGACCAACTGCCAAAAGTTCCCTTGGCGACCTATAACGCCCTATCGGACGTTGCGCCGACGGACTTCTGGTCACCCTACGGTCCGTAAACCGGTTCCAGCGATTAAAAACGGGGCGTCCTCCTGCTCATAGCGGGAGGACGCTTCTGTGTTTACGGGACCGACCTACCTTTTCGCCATGATCCGTGTTGAGCACTTTAGCCGCTTTAGTCAGTTGCGGGAAAAACAATGGCTCCGCTTCCTGCTTCTCGCGGTGTCCGCCTTCGTCGTCCGTCTCCCAGCCCTGCAAGGCGAGATGGTTTGGGACGACTCATATCTTGTTAAAGATAACCCCTTCATCAAAAGCCCGCTTTTCATCTCCGAAGCGTTTCGTCACTATCTCTTCCTCGATTCCTATTCCGCACACTACCGACCGGTGCAGAATCTCTCCTATATCGTCGATTATTTTTTCTGGAACGGCGATGTCTACGGTTTTCATCTAACCAATCTCCTCCTCCACATCGCGAGCGGCCTTCTGCTTTATTTGCTACTGGGAAAACTCTTCGCTCCTAACCGGGGCATGGAGTCGGACTCCGAGAAAACCTCGACCGGGTCACTTGGGGCCTTTTTCGTGGCCCTCGTATGGTTGGTGCATCCGGTGCATAGCGCCGCCGTCGATTATATCTCCGGGCGCGCGGACAGTCTTGCCTTCTCCTTCGCCTGCGCGGGCTGGCTTCTGTTTATCCGAGCGCACAAATCGCCCCGGCGGGTCGCGCAAACTGCTCTCTACTCACTGGCCGGTTTATCTGGCCTCCTCGCCCTCTGCTCACGCGAAATCGCCTTCGTTTGGATTTTGCTCTTTCTAGTGCATCTCACCATTTTCGATAAAGGGCTGGGCCGTCGCGCGATGATTGTTACCGTCTTATGCAGCATTGGCCTGATTGCGATCTACGCCGGCTTGCGCGCACTGCCTGCCGAGCGACTGAGCGCCGCGCCGTCGTATGGCTGGCCGGCGCCGATGCGCGTAACCCTGATGTTTCGCTCTCTGGGTGATTATGCCCGGCTCATGATCTTTCCCGGCAACCTCCATATGGAACGCACCGTGATGGCGCCGGAGAATTATTTGAGTCACGAACAATGGCGTCACTCCGCCGGCGTCGAATATCTATCCGTTCTCGGTCTGGCGTTTTTCGGCGCGTTACTTTATGGGGCCATGCGCGTAGGCCCGGGTCGCGGTCTTCGCATTTTCGGCGCCACCTGGTTCATGCTCGGCTATTTGCCCATTTCCAATCTGGTCGAGCTTAATGCCACCGTGGCGGAGCACTGGTTGTACTTGCCCAGCGTAGGTTTTCTCATTTTTGTCCTTGGTTGCGTGCGTGACCTTCCCCTTCGCTGGCGAAGCGTCATGATCGTGGGCGCTGGCTGCGCGGTCGTGGCGCTGAGCGTTCGCAGCGCAATCCGGAGCAGTGATTGGGCGACGGAAGAAATCTTTTACGAGCGCACCCTCGCCGCCGGAGGTCAAAGCTCGCGTGTCCTGGCGAATCTCGGCCAGGTCTATGCCAATCATGGTGAGTATGCGAAAGCCGAACGTATCTTTCGATACGTTCTGCGCATGAGTCCCGATTACCCCATCGCGCGAAATAATCTCGCCGAAGTGCTCCTGCGCGAAGGCCACAAGGAAGAAGGCGAAGCGCTTCTTTCTTCCACGACCAAGGCCGCCGAAACCGCGCGCAAGGAATATCCCCGCACCTGGATCGCGGTCCTCAATCTCGCGCTCTCTCGTCGTCGGGAAAAGAACGATGGGGAAGCGCTGGCGATCGCAGAAAAAGCGCGCCACGATTACCCCGGCGTTTGGGAAGTCATCCGCTTCGAATCCGAGATCCTTCGTCAAACCGGCAGAGCAGATGCTGCGCTTCCACTTGTTCAAGCTTTTGCGCGCGACAACTGGTGGCATTACGAAGCGGCCCTCGCTCTGGGCCGGCTTTACGCGGCAAAGGGCGACATCCCGCGAGCCGAGGTCGCGCTTCGTCACGCCAGTTGGCTGGATGTGCATGACGCGGAAGCTCTCAGTCTGATCGCTTCAATGAACCTGCGGCAGAAGCATTTCAAAGACGCCTATCAAACGCAACGTCGCGCTGTTGCGCGACAGCCTGATCAGCCGCGCCAATACGTCCTGCTTTCGACCATCCTTGAAAAAATGGGACGCACCGAAGAGGCCCGCGATGCCCTCGCCGAGGTGGCGCGGCTCAAAGCAATCGGGCAGGCGTCACGCACGGTCGCCAATTAGGAGCCCAGCGCTCCCGCTCGCGGAATTGACAGCCCGGTCCAAGCCGTTACCATCGGCGGCGGCGCCGCGGCTATGCCTGCGAAAATATTCACCGATAAAGAAGTCGATCTTGGGCCGCTGCTCGATAAGACCTGTGCGGTCCTCGGTTACGGCGCCCAAGGCCGGGCCCACGCCCTGAACCTGCGCGACAGCGGCATCCCGGTCGTAGTCGGTCTGCCGCCCAAAAGCCGCTCGCGCGTTCGGGCGCGCCGGGACGGCCTTTGCCTAACGAATACGGCCGCGGCCGTCCGGCGCGCCGATCTCGTCTTTCTTGCCTTGCCCGATACGAAGATGGCCGAAATTTTTCGTGAGCAGATCGCACCCCATCTGCGAAGCGGCCAGACCCTGCTTTTTGCCCACGGCTTCGCGATCCATTACCAGACCATCGTTCCGCCAGACGACGTCGATGTGATCATGGTCGCGCCCAAAGGGCTCGGTCCGATGGTCCGCAGCCAGTTCACGGCCGGCCAAGGCGTGCCTTGTGTCATTGCGATCGAGCAGGATGCCACCGGACGGGCCCGGCAAGTGGCGTTGGCTTACGCCAAGGCCATCGGCGGGACACGTGCCGGCGTGATCGAGACCACTTTCCGCGAAGAAACCGAGGCGGATCTATTCGCCGAACAAGCGGTACTCTGCGGCGGGATGACTGCTCTCGTCCAGGCCGGCTTCGAGGTTTTGGTCAAGGCGGGTTACCAGCCCGAGATGGCTTATTTCGAATGTCTGCACGAGTTGAAATTCATCGTCGACCTGATGCATGAACAGGGCATCCGCGGGATGCGCGCCCGCATCTCCGAGACGGCGAAGTGGGGCGACATTTCGGTCGGGCCCAGGATCGTGAACGCCGAGGTCAAAGCTCGGATGAAAGAAGTCCTGGGCGAAATTCAGCGGGGCAAGTTTGCCCGCGGCTGGCTCCGGGAAACCGCGACCGGGCGGAAGCGGTATCAGCGCCTCCTCGAAAAAGCAGCCCGGCACCCGATCGACGAAGTGGGTGAGCGCCTACGCGCCCGCATGCCCTGGCTGGATAAAAAAAACTAGCCGCCCCGGAGTGCCGCGATCGCGGCACCCGGCGAGAGACGAAACAATCTGTTTCGCGCGCTGACCTAACGATTAACGGTCTGGCCGCGGCCGATAATCTCCACCGGCGTGGCCGTCGTCATCACGCCCCCGATCACGTAACTGATCGGCTTCGGGATGGCCGAAGCTGAGGTCAGGACGAAGATCTTGATTGTTTTTTGCGCGGGCATTTCCTGCGCCTTGTGCGGCCGGCCTGCCGGAGACTCCCGATAAGTCAAAGGGCCGGCGTTGGCTGAGGCACAGAGCAGTGCACCGAAGGCGAGGCCCACGGCGAGCAGAAACAAACCGCGCAGATGGAACCATCCGCTTCTTGTTTTCATGCTCCAAGTCTCCGCCCTTTAAGTGGTTCCGTGCAAGATCAATCTTCGGACATAAAACCGACGAATTCGGCTATTCCTCCCAAAGAAAATGCTCCAGGCGCAACTGCGTGAGACGGGCTTTGGCTTCTTCGCTCCGGGTCCCACCCGCGGCCCCCAGTTTGCGGTAGACCGCCACCGCCGCTTTCCAGTCACTCGATTCTTCGAGCAAATGAGCGGCGTTAAATCCCGCCTTATAGAACCAGAAAAACTCCCGCGCCCGATCGTTCCGCATCCCTTCTTCCAGGACACTGTAGTAAGTCGTTAGGGCGGCGGGCTTGTCCTCCAGTTTTTCGAGGGCTTTGCCCTTTTTGAACTGCGCCTGGGTGCGCCAATGCGCCGGCACGCCGGCCTCCGTCGCAAGCTCGTCGTAGAACTCGATCGCGCGCCGGTAATTTTGCGGATCGCTCGCGCCCATTTCATAAAAAATGTCGCCCTTCCCGCAGAGCGCCTCGCGCCGCTCGGCCGGTCGGGTTTCGTTCTTCAACACTTCATCGTAGAGCGCCTGGGCTTCGCGATTTTTTCCGAGCCGGCGTTCGATCGCGGCCTCCTCGTTGCGCGCGGCCCACTTCAGGTCGCCGTTCAGTTTCACGACCTGGTCGAGCAGCGCGAGAGCGTGATCGAGTGCGCCCGCGCTCATGCTCGAGGTCGCGCTGCGGGCGGCGAAAAAGAGCGCTTTCTCGGCCAGCGCCGCGTCCGGCTTTTGTTGGGCGAGCAGTTCAAACTGGGTCTGAGCGTTGGCAAAATCCTGGCGCCTGAAGTAAGCCTCGGCCAATTTCATCCGGACCTCCGGCGCGAACCGGGAGTCCGGATATTGCTGGAGGAATTTATTCGCGGCCGCGACTACGGCGGACTCGGCAGCCGAGGGCGTCGCGTCCTCGATCCAGATTTCGAGGTAATCGGCCCTTTCGCGCGCGGCGGGGGTGGCTTTTCCTTGCCGCGCCTGAGCCAGATACTTCCGCGCGGCCGCGAGATCAGGTTTGGCGGCGTGAAAGGCCAGCTCGGCCAAAGCGACCCAGGCCTCAGAAACGCGTGGACTCTTTGGAAATTCACGAATGAATTTGCGAAACGTGGCCTCGGCTTCGGGCTTGCCCTGGCTGGCCTCGACGAGACCTTCCTCGAGCAGAAGATCGCCCTGCACCCCTTGCTTTGCCGGGTCATTGCTGATCTTTCGGTAGTCGGCGGCAAATTCCTCTGCGCGATCGAGTCGTAACCAGGAGAGGGCGGCATTGAAAAGGGCGTCGCCGGCAACCACCGGATTCCGTCGCGCCAGTTCCTCATAGGTTTGGGCCGCCTTCTCCATTTCGCCCCGGCGATAATTCGCTTCTGCGATCAGCCAGTCGACCTGCTGCAAAAAGGCCGGGGTCGAATTCAACGCACGCGCCGCCTCCGCGGCCTTGATCGCTTCGTCCCAATCTCTGCGCTCGAGTTGAAGACGGGCCAACTCGAGATTGGCTTCGCCTAACGATGCCGCCCGGACCGGGCTGTCGCGCAATTGCGTGAGCAGTTCAATTGCCTTTTCGCGATCACCCGCGCGGAGCCGGCTGCGCGCGAGATACCATTGCGCGAGGGCCTGGCGCGGCTGGGCCGGGTCGCGCAGCCAGCGCTCCAGTTCGTTCGTTGAAGGTTTGCGCTCCATTCGGTAAAGTTCATCGAGCCGGGTAAAGATCGTCGGGAGCGCGCTGTCGTTAGGGTGGTGATCGATGAATTCCTCCAGCGCATCGTCCCCGCCTTCGGGCGTTTTTTCCTGCGCGTGCGCGTCCGCCAGGGCAAGGAGCGTGGCAACGAGGAGACGATGCGAAACGCCTTCCGGATTTTTCAGGATCACGTTCAGGGTCTCGATCGCCTTAAGGGCATGTCCTTGCGCGAGATTGAGCCTGCCAAGGAGGAACCGGCGCTCACTTCGCTCGGTCGCGAGCTGCGGCTTGGTTTCGCGGAGGAGTCGATCGGCCGCATTCAGGTTGCCGCGTTCGAATAACAATTGTGCCTGGCCGAGCTTGGCCCGGGTGGCCCAGCGGGGCGAGCTTTCGAGCGATTGAAGCACGCGCATGGCCTCGTCCTTCCGGCCCAGCGCGCGCAAGGCCTCGGCCTGGCCAAAAGCCGCTTCGCTTCGCCACGTCGCCTTCGCGTCCGCCGCGACCTCGCTATAAAGCGGCAGGGCAGAAGCCCAGCGGTCGAGGCCGGCCAGCGCCTGGGCCCGCCAAAAAGTCGCCTCTGTATCCATCGTTAGGCCGGGATCGGCAAAAATCACCAACGCCTCGTCCAGGCGCCCGGCGCGAACCAGCGCCTGAGCCAGTTTGCGGCGGGCTAGCGCGCCCTCCGGCAGCGCTGGATTCTGCGCCAGAAAATTCTGCAACCGTTCGATCGCGACTTCCGGCACGCCCTCCTCTAGAGGGGCGATGGCGTTGCCCAACGCTGCGCTCTGCCCGGCGCGGGCGGCTCCCCCTAACGAAAGCAGAGCGAGAAGGGCGAGGATGAAAAGGGGCGCGCGTTTCATTTGCCTAACAATGGCCGCAGATGCGCGCCGGTGTGGCTGCCGCGGACGCGCACGATTTCTTCCGGCGTCCCGGCGGCGAGGATGCGGCCGCCGCCTTCGCCTCCTTCCGGGCCGAGGTCGATCACCCAATCGGCGCTCTTGATCATCTCCAGGTTGTGCTCGATCACGACCATGGTGTTGCCGGCGTCGCGCAATTTCATCAGCACCTGAAGGAGCTTCTCGATGTCGGCAAAATGGAGCCCGGTGGTCGGTTCGTCGAGGATGTAGAGGGTGCGGCCGGTCGCTTTTTTCGCCAGCTCGGTCGCCAGTTTGACCCGTTGCGCCTCGCCGCCGGAGAGGGTCGTGGCCGCCTGGCCGAGCCGCAGATAGCCGAGCCCGACATCCTGCAGCGCGCTCAACTTGTCGGCCACGGTCGGGACGTTGCGGAAAAAACGCGCCGCTTCGTCGACCGGCATCTCGAGCACGTCGGCGATGTTTTTTCCCTTGTAGGTAATCTCGAGCGTTTCCCGGTTATAGCGCTTGCCCTGGCAGACTTCGCAGACCGCGTAGGCGTCGGCGAGGAAGTGCATCTCGATCTTGATCAGCCCGTCGCCCTGGCAGTTTTCGCAGCGGCCACCCTTGACGTTGAAGCTGAAACGCCCCGCGCTGTAGCCGCGGATACGCGAGGCGGGCAACTGGCTAAACAAATCGCGGATGGGGGTGAAAGCCCCGGTGTAAGTGATGGGATTCGAGCGCGGGGTGCGGCCGATGGCGGTCTGGTCGATAATGATCGCCTTGTCGATCTGGTCGAGGCCGCGCAGGGCGCGGTGTTCGCCCGGCTTGTCCTTGGAATTGTAGAAATGCCGGAAAAGCGCGCGGCGCAGGATGTCGTCGACCAGGGTCGACTTGCCGCTCCCGGAAACACCGGTGACGCAGGTGAGACAGCCTAACGGAAAGGCGGCGGTGACATTTTTCAGGTTGTTTTCCGTCGCGCCGACGATGGTGATCCAGCCGTCGGAAGAATCGTTAGGCGGGCGCGGCGCGACCCGCAGGCGCGGGATGGCGATGCGGGAACGGCCCGAAAGGTAGGCCGCGGTCGGAGAATTCTGCGCCTGCAGAACCTGCTCGAGCGTGCCCTCGGCCACGATTTCGCCCCCGCGCGGGCCGGCGCCGGGCCCGAGATCGAGGATGTAATCCGCCGCCCGGATCGTCTCCTCATCATGCTCGACCACGATGACGGAATTCCCGAGGTCGCGCAGCCGGCGAAGTGTGCCGATGAGGCGCGCGTTGTCCCGTTGATGCAGCCCGATGCTTGGCTCATCGAGGACATAAAGGACGCCGGCCAGGCCGGAGCCGATCTGGGTGGCCAGCCGGATGCGCTGCGCTTCGCCACCCGAGAGAGTGCCGCTTTCGCGATTGAGGGTGAGATAATCGAGCCCGACTTCGAGCAGGAATTCGAGCCGGGAAGAAATTTCGTGGACGACCTCGGAAACAATCGTGCGCTGCGCCGCGGGCAGCTCCAGCGCGCTGATAAATTCCGCTGCGGCCGCGATCGTCAGCTCGCAAAATTGATGGATATTGAGCTCGCCCTCCTGTAGCGGTCGCCCTGTGGGCGACCCGGGGGTGGATTTGAGAATGGCGCTTTCTCCCGCGCTTCCCACAGGGAAGCGTCTACAGATCGTAACCGCGAGTATTTCCGGCTTGAGCCGCGCCCCATGGCAGACGGCGCAGGGCGCGCGATTCATGAAGGCGCGAATGCGACTGCGGGTGAACTCACTTTCCGTTTCCTGGTAAAGGCGCTGCAGCTGCGGGAGCAGGCCTTCGAAAGGCCGGGCGGTCTTGGTTGCGGTCCGACCGTTGCCGCCAAAGCTCATCTCGATCGGCCGGTCGCCTGTTCCGAAATAGAGGGCTTCCTTGAATTTCTCCGGCAGATCTTCGAATGGGATGTTATCCGCGACGTCGAAATGCCTAACGAGCGCAGTCTGCAGCCCGCGATAATAGGCCTGCATCCGTTTCGTCCCGCGCCGCCAGGGCACGACTGCGCCGTCCGCGAGCGATTTCGTCGGGTCGGTCACCATCAGTTCCGGATCGCAGACGAGCTGGGTCCCAAGTCCGTGACAGGCGGGACAGGCCCCGAGGTGGCTGTTGAAGGAAAAATGTTTCGGGGTGAGCTGGCCTAACGAAAAGTCGGTCTCGGGATTTCCGTAGTCGGTCGAATAGCGCACCTCCTCCCACTCCGCGCTCGACCCGCGCAGGACTACGATCCGGTTCTGGCCCCACTTCAGCGCCGTCTCGACCGAGTCGGCCAGGCGGGTCCGAATCCCCTCGCGCACGACCAGCCGGTCGACCACCGCCTCGATCGTATGGCGCTCGCCTTTTTTCAGCCGAATCGGCTCCGGCCGGCCCAGCTCGACGATCTCGCCGTCAACCCGGGCCCGGACAAAACCTTCGCGCTTCGTTTTCTCGATGACGTCGCGAAATTCGCCGACCTCATTCCGGACCAGCGGCGCGAGCAAAATGATCTTCGTCTCCGCCGGGAAATTGAGAATTTGATCGACGATCTGCTGCGCCGTCTGGCGAAAAATCGGCTGCCCGGTGAGCGGATCGTGCGGCTGGCCGACGGCGGAAAAAAGAACCCGCAGGTAGTCGTAAATCTCGGTCGTGGTCGCAATGATGGAGCGCGGGTTGGTCCCAGCGGTGCGCTGTTCGATCGCGATCGACGGGGAGAGCCCTTCGATAAAATCGACGTCCGGTTTTTCCATCTGGTCGAGGAACTGCCGGGCGTAAGCGGAGAGGCTCTCGACATAACGGCGCTGGCCTTCGGCGTAGAGCGTGTCGAAGGCGAGCGACGACTTTCCGGAGCCGCTCAGGCCGGTAATCACGACCAGTTTTTCCCTCGGAATCTCGACGTCGAGATTCTTTAGATTGTGCTGGCGTGCACCACTGATCTTGATACTCTTTGCAGGCATCGGACGGAATTTCTAGAACCTGTCAGTCAAGCACACACGTCCGATTTCTCCAGCGATTTGAATCAATCATGACCGAGCCTGTCAGCACCATTCCACCGGACGAAGTTGCGCAATTGCAGAAGAAATTCAGCGAAATCAAGCACTCCATTAACAACGCCCTGGCCGTCATGATGGCGCTCTCGGAAATGTCGCAGCGCCGGCCCGATTACGCGGAAAAATTGGCCAGCACCGTGCTCGCGAAGGCCCCGCAAATCGTCACCAGCCTGCAGGAATTCACGCAGGTGCTGAACGAAAAAGCCGGGCAAAAGTAGTGTAGCGGCGGCCGTGTCGGCCGCAAAATTGCGGATTGCGGGCGACACGCCCGCCCCCTACAGCGCCAGGAGTAATTCCGCGATCTCTAGCGACGCCCGCGGCCGGCTGAGCTGGCTGATGTTGGCCGACCATTCGCGCCAGAGCCGCGCGTCATCGGTAAAAGCCTGCTCTACCGCCGCCACGATCGCGGCCGGCGTCGTCGCGACCACCCCGGAACGCGACTCCTCGATCAGGCGCGCGTTTCCTTCCTCCTGCCCGGGTACGATCTGGCTGACGATCATCGGGCATTTCGCCGCGATCGTTTCCTGCACCGTGGCGCCGCCGGCTTTGCTCACGAGGAGATGGCTTTCCAGCATCAGGCGCGGCAGCTGATCGCTCCACCCGACGATCTCGAATTTCTGCGCCAACTCGGCATTCACCTCCTCGACTTTCCGACGCAATCGCTCATCGCGCCCGACCGTGACCGTGAGGCGGACATTGGGCAAGCGGGCGAGGCCGCGGATGATTTCCGGTGCCGCGCGCCCGCCGGCATTGATCATATAAAGGATCCGGCGTTCGCCCCCGGGCACGGGCGGCTGCCGCAGCTCGCCCAGCTCGGCAAACTTCGGCGTCACCGGAAATCCGCTGACCCGGATCTTGTCGTCCGGCACGCCCGCACGCCCCAGGACGGCGGCCGTCTGTTCGTTAGGGACGAGGAAGAGATCGGCCGCGCAGCGGAACCAGATGGCGTTGACCGTGATCGAATCGGTGATGCAGACAACCTGCCGGAATGCGGCCGGCGCTCCATTCAAAATCGTTCCCAGAAGGTGCGCATAAGCCGGGTAAACCGAAACCACCGCCATCGGCTGAAACCGGACGAGGAGCTGGCTCAGCCGTCCCTTGGCGAGAAAGAGCCAGCGCAGCTGCGCGGCATAGTTATCCCGTCCGTCGAGCCGCTGATAAAGCCAACCCCAGGTGCGCGGGGCGCGATTGATCAGGGCGAGGTAACCGTGGCGCGCCCAGTCGTTGGCGAAGCCAAAGGTCTCGGAAAAAATATCGTGCATCTCGACCGTGGCCGCTTCGCCCGCGACCGCGGCCAGCCCGTCGCGCATCCCGCGCGCGGCGCTGTTGTGGCCTTCGCCAAAACCGGCGGTCAGGATGAGGATTCGTTTCTCCATTCGTTAGGGAAAGAGTTCGGCCGAGAGTTTAATGGCACTCCCCGGGTGGCAAAGTAAACTTCGCGTGACGATGAAATTCCTCCGCTTAACCGGCCGGGTGGTGCGCCGGCTCCTCTGGGAGACCGCGACCGACGAGACCCTCGGGCTCTCCGCCCAGATGGCCTATCAATTTCTCTTCACCCTCGCCCCGGGTCTCCTCTTTCTCTGGCACCTCCTCGGCCTTTTCGGAACCGACCCCGCCACCCTGCACAAAATGCTCGGGGTCGTGCGCGCCTTTCTTCCGCCCGACCCGAAGGTGCAGGAAATCCTCGATAGCGTGGTGGCCAATGTCATCGTCACCGGGAGCGGCGGCGCCCTCGCCACCGCCGGGATCATCCTCGGCATTTATCTGGGAACGATGTTCATCTCCACCATCTCGCACGCTCTCAGCCGGACTCATGGCATCACCGAGGACCCGCATTGGTGGTCGAAATACATCATCTCGCTTTTTCTTCTTTTCTGGTTCGGCCTCACCATCCTTCTCGCCTTCAACATTACCGTCTTCGGGGAGGCGCTGGCCGGCATCGCCGAGGTGAATTTCCAGCTCGGCATCCCGCTCCAGAGCTGGGTCGCCCTCCTCAGCGTTCCTTTCACTGCCCTCGCCCTCGTCATCCTCGCCCTCGCCCTTTACCTTCTCACCCCGGAGAATTATCTCACCATTCGCCAGGCTCTCCCGGGCGCGCTGTTTTTCTCCGTCGGCTGGATGACGGTGACCAAGCTCTTCCAGTTCTATGTCGCGCGTTACGATCGTTACAATCCGACCTACCTCGCCCTCGCTTCCATCATCATGTTGCTGACCTGGATGTATCTCACCTGCCTCCTTTTGCTCCTCGGTGGAAAACTCAACGCCCTCCTCCGGCGCGAGAGCGAACGGGCGGCCGCCCGGGCCGAGCATGCCGCGGCCGAGCCGGAGCCGCAGCCAGCCTAACGTTCCGCGCGCCTTGATCCGTCCGCCAAACATCTTCCGTTGGCAGTTCCTGCTTTGCCTGTTGCTCCTCGTCGCCGGGCTGGCCGGCACGATCACGCATGCCGAGCTGACGGATGAACAAAAGAGGCAGCTCTTTTTGAAATCCCGCGAACGCATGCGCACGGTGCCGACGCCGACGCCGGAGGAATCGGCCACGCCTCGGGCCAAGCCCAAGCCCGCGAAAAAACCGCCGGCGAAGAAAAAGTCCACGCCTAAGCCAACCCCGGAGCCGGACGAAGAAGAAACGCCAGCCCGCACTCCGCGGCCGAAAGCGGAGGAGACGCCCACGCGCAGCCGGCGCGCCAAACCCGAGGAAACACCTGCCCGCCGCCCCACCCCCGAGGAAACCACTCCGCCCGCGCGGGCTGCCGCCACTCCCGTGCCGCAACCCTGCCCCACACCCGGCCGCGCGAGCCAGCCGGCCGAGGTGGTGGTGAAGAAATCCGGCTACCAAAAGCCGCGCGGATTTTCCCTCCTGCCCTTCCACCTTTTCGGAAAACGCTACAAATACCTGACCAACTCGGTGCGGAAAGAAATCGACCGCGCCCCGGTCCTGCGCGAGCGCTGGCGTTTCATCATCGTGCACAACAGCGGCACCCGGCAGGGCAACGCCCGCATCTTTAATTACTATCACAAGAACGTGCGCCGAATGAAAAACGGCCTGGCCTACCATTTCGTTATCGGCAACGGCACCTCCTCCGGCAACGGCGAGATCGAAATCGGCGATCGCTGGCGACGCCAGATCAACGGCGGCCACGTCCACAGCGATTACCTGAACAACATCTCGTTAGGCATCTGCCTTGTCGGCGATTTCAACCGCACCCAGCCGACCCGGGCCCAGCTCGATTCCTGCGAAGAATTGATCCGCTACCTGCGCGATCGTTGCGGGAAAGTCGAGCGGCGCGAGATCCCGGTGCGCCCGCATCGCGAGATGAATCCGCCGCGCTGGGCGACCGATTGCCCGGGCGACGATTTTCCCTATCGCTGGTTTGGCCTGTTTCGTTAGGCAAACGACGGGAAGTTTTTCTTCGGCTTGGCGCCCGACTTTCCCTTGCCTCGACCGGGCTCTCTCAGGCAAACTTGAGAATCGCGGATGACGGAAACAGTTTCGCGACGAAACGACCGTCCACGGATGAGAGATAATATTATGAGGAAGATCACGATTACTTGCGCGGTTTGGGTGGCGGCACTTCTGGCGAGCGGGAGCGCGCTCGCCCAATGGTCGCCGGTCGATTCCGGCACGACCACTCTGTTGCGCGGTGTCTATCTGCTCGATTCCGGGGTCGGCTATGCGGTCGGCGACGGCGGCACGATTCTCAAGAGCGCCGATTCCGGTCTCACCTGGAGTGCGCTCACGTCCGGCACGACCAGCACGCTTTACGATGTGCATTTTTTTGATGACTCCACCGGCGTCGCGGTCGGCGACGGCGGGTTGATCCTGCGCACAACCGACGGCGGCGCGAACTGGCAGACCATCACCAGCGGAGTGCGCGACGCCCTGCGCTCGGTTTCCTTCAGCGGGGACAATGGGATTATTGGCGGAGGTTCGCTCGACATTCTTTATTCATCCGATGCCGGCGCGAGCTGGCAGGTGGCGCAGAAGAATCTGTTCGCGACCGGTTTCTTCGGCGCCCACATGTTGAGTCCGACGGTCGGTTTTCTCACCGGGCAGAATGCGATCTTCCAGGCCATCTTCGGGTCAACGGTCGATGGCGGGGCGCACTGGACCTTTCACACTTTCTATTTCAACGGCAACGAGGGGAACGCGGACGATGTCTTATTCTTTGATGGCGCCACCGGGGTGACTTCGGGCGTTCTTTTCGATGGCACCGGGGCGATCGCGCGCACGACGGATGTTGGCACGACCTGGAGCTCGACGATTTTCGGGCACGCGCTGCAAGGGATCGATTTCCCGAAACCGGAAAGCGGCTTCGCAGTGGGATTTTTCGGCACCATCATCGCGTCGAATGATCTCGGTCTGACCTGGGCAGCGCAGGAAAGCGGGACGCCGTTCGATCTTCTCGATGTGCGTTTCGCGAGCGACGGCCTGACCGGGCTCGCGGTCGGCGCGAACGGGACGATTCTGCGCACGACGAACGGCGGCGGGCAGGGAGACGGACTTCAGTTGCTCGGGGCGGCCTCGCGCAAGGGCCATTTCGACATCGACCTGCCGCTGACGGGCGAGCCCGGGATCGAATGCCGGAGCGGGGGCGCCGACGGCAGTTACGCGGTGGTTTTTGCGTTCAACAACCAGCTCACCTCAATCGACAGTGCAGCCACTTCCTGCGGAACGGTCAGCAGCAGCGTGATCAATCCGAAGGATCAGACCCAGCTTCTCGTTAGTCTAACGGGAGTCACCTGCAATGCCGAAGACCTCACCGTCACCGTGACCGGTGCGCATGACGATGCCGCGGGCGTTTTGCCCTCGGCCAGCGTGACCATGACGCTGCTCCTCGGCGACGTGACCGGCGATGGCATGCTCAATTCGACCGACACCCGCCAGACAAAACAGGACGTGAGAGAGCGCACCGACGCGACCAATTTCCGCGAAGACATCAACGCCAACGGCTCGATCGACCGCGAAGATCTCGCCATCGTCAAAGCCGAGGTCAACGCCTCGCGCTGAGCGGGCTGGCCCCTCTTTTTCCGGATCGCTTGTCGCTCCAGATTCGAACTTGAGAGATGAGCAAGGCTTTTACCCGGGAGGAAAACGACGGGCCGGATCTGCCCGATCTGCCCCCGCCCGTCTCGATTTTGCCGGAAGGCGCGCGCAACTACATCACGGCGGCGGGCGCGGAGAAATTGCGCGAGGAATTAACGGAGTTGGTCAACGTGCAGCGGCCCGCACTTGTCGGCGCGACGGACGACCCCGATGCGAAACGACAACTGGCCGCGCTCGACCAGCGCATCTTTCTGCTCGAGCAAAGTCTGCAATCCGCCGAGGTGGTCGTGCCGCCCGAGGGCGATGCGGAAACCGTTCGCTTCGGCGCCACCGTGACCGTGCGCGACCGCAGTGGCGAAGAATCGATCTACCGCATCGTCGGGGTAAATGAGACCGACTTCGACCGCGGCTGGGTGAGCTGGCAATCGCCCATCGCGCGCGCGCTGCTGAACGGGAAGCTGGGCGAGCGCGTCCCTTTCCAGTTCCCGTCGGGCGAGGAAGAGCTGGAGATCCGGGCGATCGATTATGAATAACCGCGCGCGAGTTTGGGATCGACATCGGCGCGGGTCGCTTTTTAATCGCGCGATGTATCGCTCGCTTTTCTTCTTCACCCTCTGCGGTCTCATCCTCGGTGCCCGCGCCCACGGGCAGTCTGAGACGAAAAAATACGACGTTCTGATTAAAGGCGGCACGGTCTACGACGGCAGCGGCGGGGAAGGTCGCAAAGGCGACGTCGCTTTGCGCGGCGATCGCATCGCGGCGGTTGGCAACCTGGAGGGGGCGTCGGCCAGCCTAACGATTGACGCACATGGCCTGGCGGTCGCGCCGGGCTTCATCAACATGCTCTCGTGGTCGACCGAATCGCTCATCGCCGACGGCCGCTCGCAAAGCGAGATCCGGCAGGGCGTGACGACCGAGATCATGGGCGAAGGCGAGTCGATGGGGCCGGTGAACGACCGGGTGCGCGAGAAAATGCTGCGCGACCAGAAGGACATTCATTACGACATCGCGTGGACGACGCTGGCCGAGTATCTGCGCTTTCTCGAGAAGCGCGGGGTTTCCTGCAATGTCGCATCCTTCATCGGCGCGACGACGATTCGCGAAAACGTTATCGGATTCGAAGACAAGGACCCGACCCCGGCGCAAATGGAGGATATGCGCCAGCTCGTTAGGCGAGAAATGGAGGCGGGCGCGCTTGGGATCGGGACCTCGCTCATTTATCCGCCGGCTTTTTATTCCAAAACGCCGGAGTTAATCGAACTCTGCAAAGTGGCGGCGAAATACCAGGGCAAATATATCTCGCACATGCGAAGCGAGGGGAATCAGCTTCTGGAATCGGTCGACGAATTGATCCGAATCAGCCGCGAAGCCGGGATTCCGGCCGAGGTCTATCACATCAAGGCTGCCGGGAAAGAGAACTGGCCGTTGCTCGACCAGCTCTTTGCCCGGATCGAGGCGGCGCAGAAGGAAGGGCTCAAGATTACGGCCGACATGTACACCTACACCGCCGCCGGCACCGGACTCGATGCCTGTCTGCCGCCCTGGACGGAAGACGGCGGCTACCCCGCGCTTTTCAAGCGCCTGCGCAACCCGGCAACGCGCGCGAAGATTGCGGCCGAGGTCAAAGCGCCGAGTAAAGATTGGGAAAATCTTTACCTCGCCGCCGGATCGCCGGAGAAGATCCTGCTCGTCGGTTTTAAATCGGAGAAATTAAAACCGCTGACCGGAAAATCGCTCGCGGAGGTCGCGAAAATGCGCGGGAAAGACCCGGTTGAAACCATCATGGACTTGATCGCGGAAGACGAATCGCGGATCGACTCAATTTATTTCCTGATGTCGGAAGAGAATGTGCGCAAAGGATTGGCCAAGCCCTGGATTTCCTTCGGCTCCGATGAGGCCTCGCAGGCGCCGGAAGGCGTCTTCCTGAAATCGAATCCGCATCCGCGCGCCTACGGAAATTTCGCCCGGGTCCTTGGTAAATATGTCCGCGAAGAAAAAGTGATCTCGTTAGGCGAAGCCATCCGGCGACTGAGCGCGCTGCCCGCTTCCAATCTCGGGCTCGATCATCGCGGTTTCCTGAAGGAGGGAATGTTTGCCGATGTCGTGGTTTTTGATCCGGCCACGATTGGCGATCGCGCGACTTTTGCGAAGCCGCATCAATACGCGGTCGGGATGAAGGAGGTCTTCGTCAACGGCCAGCAGGTCCTGGCCGACGGCGAACATACCGGAGCAAAACCGGGCCGGGCCCTGTCCGGACCGGCGAAGGTTCGTTAGGCCGGCGCGTTCGCTATTCGTTGAGCGCGAAGACCTCGATCAGCGCCACCCCGGTTGCACCTTTGGCGCCGCGCACGACGCCGGTGTAGGCCCCCGGGATCAGGGTCTGCACGACCGCGGCTTCGCGATCGTCGCTCGGGGCGACCGCCGTTTCTTCGATGGCCGCCTCCTGGTCGCTCCGCCAGTTGTCGTTCGAAGCGAGGAGCGAGCCGTTGCTGTCGTAAAGTTCGAGCGTCGGATCGACCAGGGCGTCGGCCACGCCTTGCGGGACCAGGGAAGGCCCGATCGCGCGGACGATGACTTTTGTCGGATCCAACCCGCCCAAAATAAATCCCCCGATCATAACGTTGTCGCCCGTCGCCACCAGGCTGCGGGTGGAGATGTTCGCCACCCGGCCGCTCGCGGTGTCGAGATCGTAGAGATCAAACAAAGCCACGCCTTCAGTTCCATCCTTGCCGCTGACGATCGCGGTGTAAGCGCCGGGATCGAGGGTGGCGACGAGCGCGGCTTCGCGTGCATCGGTCGGGGCCAGACCGAGCGAGCTGACCTCCTGTCCCGGCACGAACCAGTTGTCGTTCGAGGCCACGACGACCCCGGCGGAATTCACCACTTCAAGCACCGGATCGTTCAGCGCGCCCACGACGCCAAAAGCGGAGAGCGATGGACCAATGGCGCGGAGCGCTACTTTCTTCGGAACGATGCCATCGATGATAAAACCGCCGATGAGAACGTCACTGCCAGTGCCGACCTGGGTCCGGCTGGAGATATTCGCGAGGGCAGAGGGCGGAATGAATTTGCTCGAACCCACGGTGTACGAAACCGGGGCCGAGTAGGGACTTTCTGCGCCATCGGTGTTAAAGGCGGTGACGGCAAAAGTGTAGGTGGAGCCTTTCTGGAGACTGGGGATTGTCGCTGTCGGAGAAGTCACCTCTACGACCGAGGTAAACGGCTTGGCGACGGTGCCGTAGTGGACGCGATAGCCGGCGAGATTCGGCTCCTGGTTGGCGTCCCAAGCGAGGGTGACGGTCCAGGCCTGGGCCGTTTGAAGGCAAGGCAGGAGACCGAACAGGCAGAGACGCCGGAGGAGTTTTAGAGGAAAGAGATTTTCCATAGTTTCCATAAAGCAGAGGCTGTGCCCGGGTTTCCCTCAGTGGGATATTGCAGGAAATATTTTATTTCAACGCATCGGTTGGAACGGCCGCGATAAACTCCGGCTCCCCACGGCGCTCGACCGGTTCATTCTTCCTCACCTTGGGAATGCGATCTGCTCATATCTCGCCTCATGAGAGAAGCGTTGCGAATCCTGGCGGTGGAGGATGAAAAGGCAGTCGCGCAAATCCTGGCGGTGGTGCTGGGCGGGCCGATGGCCAAAGTGACCCGGGCGTCCGACGGTTGGGAAGCGCTGATCAAGGTGGGGGCGACGCCTCAGCCTTTCGACGTCATCATCACCGATCACCGGATGCCGCGGATGGGCGGCTTGGAGTTTGTCCGCAGTCTCCGGACGCGTAATTTCGGAGGAAAAATTCTGGTCCTTTCGGCGCATCTTTCCGACGAAGATATCCGGGCTTATGAAGAACTCGGGGTAGACATGATGATGTCGAAGCCCTTCGATTTTGCGGAGATCCAGAATGCCGTCGCCGTCCTGACCAAAGGCGCCTCCGTCGCTCTCGCCGCCTAACGACACTTCGCGTCGATCCGGCGCTGGAAGATTCGTGGCGTCGTCCAGCGCTGTTTCATGACGGCAGCGGATTGACACGCTTCAAGTCGGGCACAACAAAGGAGAAGCGATGAACTGCCGCAGTCCGGCCGTTCAACCGCCGAAAACGGTGCCCGCGTGAAACGAAGATTGAAAGCTGGAATGATCGGTGGTGGAGCCGACGCCTTCATCGGCGGCGTGCATCGCATGGCAATGCGACTCGACGGCGAGATCGATCTGGTCGCGGGCGCTTTCTCCGCCAGCGCGGAAAAGTCGATTCTTTCGGGAGAAGAATTGCTGATCGATCCGAAGCGCGTTTATCCCGACTACCAGTCGATGGCGGTGGCAGAAGCGAAGCTGCCGGCCGGGGAACGGATCGACTTCGTCACGGTCGTCACTCCCAATCGAATGCATGTCCCGGTTTGCCAAGCGTTCCTCGAAGCCGGCTTCCACGTCGTTTGCGACAAACCGCTGGGGATTGATCTCGCCGAAGCGTTGGCCCTGCGCCAGGTCGTTAGGCAGACCGGCCGGGTCTTTGCCCTGACCCATAACTACACCGGCTACCCGCTGGTAAAGCAGGCCCGGGCACTGGTCCGGGAAGGTGAGCTGGGCGAAATCAGGAAGGTGGTGGCGGAGTATGCGCAAGGCTGGTTGCATCGGTCGATCGAGGTGGAAGGCCAGAAGCAAGCGGCTTGGCGGACCGACCCGAAACAAGCCGGGGCTGCCGGTTGCGTGGCAGACATTGGCACGCACGCGGAAAATCTCGCCCGCTACATCACCGGCCTCGAGATCGAGGAACTCTGTGCCGAATTCACCACTTTCCTCGAGGGTCGACGTCTGGAAGACGACGCCAGCCTTCTCTTGCGTTACACTGGAGGAGCCAGGGGAATCCTGCACGCGTCCCAAGTCTGCGCCGGCGAAGAAAACGGCCTGGCGATCAAAATCTACGGCTCCAAAGCATCGCTCGCGTGGGAACAGGAAAGCCCTAACCAACTGGTGGTGAAATATCCCGACGCACCGCGGCGCATCTATCGGGACGGGAATGATTATCTCGATGCCGCGGTGAAACGCTTCACCCGCATTCCCGCCGGGCACCCCGCGGGATTCATCGAAGCTTTTGCCAATATCTACCGGGAAGTGGCGCGTGCGATCGAGGCGGTGCTCGACCGGAAGCCGATCCCGGCGGATTGCGATTTCCCGACGATCGACGACGGCGTCGCAGGGATGGCTTTCATCGAGACGGCGGTGGCGAGCGCGCGGGCCGGAGGCGTGTGGACGCGGCTTGTCGCCTGAGGCGGGACCGTAAGCGGAATTGGATCTTCTACGAGACGAGGGCGCGCCGGTAGACTTTCTCCACGCCGCTGCCCGGGAATCCCGGTGGCGTCGCTTTCGGCTTTGAACCAAGCGCACACTTGAGGAGGAGCTGCTCATTCTCCCGGTCGAGGAGCAGAGTTATTATCACGAGTTGCTGTGACTTTTCGATCGCGGGCCGGAACTGACGGACCTGCGCGCGGTCGGCTTCGGCCAGGGCCCGATTGGAGACATCGAAACAAAGGAGGAGACCTTTTTCCTCGTCGAGAAACCTTCCGCCAGGCGAACTGACCGCTGCGCCACGCCGCCATTTTGACGACTTCGGTGAGCGCTTCAGTCGTGGCCGGCGCGGTAACGATCCAAGGTCGGTTGGTTGTTCTTGAGCGCGGAATTCAGCACGCTGGCGCCGGCTCTTCGGCGGCAGCCAATGATTGCGCCGCAATCGCCAACGTCAGGAAAAGAGCTCGATGGTGGAAAAAAATCACGGTTTATCGCTCAATTTGTAGGTCGCCTTGCTCGGAGGTCCCTGGTTGTAGCCAGGCTCGAAAATCGGATCGAAGAGATGCGGTCCACGCGGGCCGGAATTGTAGGGATTCTTGAAGTAACTCATCACCTCGTCTTGTAATTTGGTGAGGTCCGGGCTGCCTGCGGCCGGGGCTCAGGGCGAAGAGGGGAAATATTTCCCATCGCCGCAGAGAATAGCGATTTGCATTCCATTTGCAGAAATGAGGTCGGAATTCTGCACCGCTCGGCCAATCATGCTCCTTCCCCAGCCAGACGAGCTCGCCTGGAAAAAGGTCCCGCCACCTTGGCGCAGGAAACCGTTCTCCTGCTCGGCAGGTCGCGAGGCATGCGGATTGCTTGACGTGTCGAAAGTAGAAAGATCATGAACCGCGTAAAATTACTTAAGTTTTCTGGCAGTCCGCCGATTCTTAAGTCAGGACTCTCATTATATGCCTGGTATCTATCCTTTCAGGACGCCCAGGAAGCATCCCTGACCGAGCTGGACGCTTCGAGCGCGGAGCCGAATTCGCCGGGCGCATGTATGCCCTCTACGACTACATGGTCAGCCAACTGAACCAGGCCAACCTCCAAAAAGAGGTGCGCCCGATTCAGATCGTCGAAGAAATGCTTGGCGAAATCCGCGATGCCTGGGCAAAAATGCTGGGCCAATCGGACAGTGTTGCGGCATGAGCACCGAACAGAAGTTCTGGCGACTGCTTGACGCCTACGGCGCCTCACGACCGATGAGGCTGTCATGTTGCGTGAGGTTAACCTTGCAGCGCTCGCCAAACTGCAGACCCAGAAGACGGTCATTTGCGAAGCAGCCCTCGAGGCCGCGGCCAAGGCTGGTATCCGCCTGCCCGCCGACCGCTTCGCCCATCTCCTGGCGCGGCAAAAAGAGAACTTTGCTCTGACCCAAAGCAGCTCGCTCATATTAATTGCGAGCAATAGAATCTGGCGGCGCAGCCCAGCGATTACCCAGATCAGCCATCAGGGGCTTGCGCGGTATGCTGGAGAGCCGTTCCAGGAGATCCGTTCCCTTGCCATCGGGCAGGTTGACGTCGAGCAGCATGATGTCGAAGACGTCGCGCTTGAGCAATCGTTCCGCCTGCGCCAGTGAGTCGGCGGTGGAGACGGAGTAATGTTTCGAGCGGAGCCATTCGCTGATGCTCTTCGCGATAAACGGTTCGTCGTCGACGACCAGAATCTTCTCGATAGCCATGATGCAGGTTCAGCCTAGAAGCGCCCTCTCCGTCGACCTCCGAGGGTGGGATAACCTCACGATATGCAGAATGCGCGAGCCGCGTTTACGATTTCCGCAAGAGAAGGATTGCGACGGTCCGTCGGGGGTAACGCTTGCAAATCCCCCGTGTATTGTTCGTTACACGTGCTCACGGCACGAGCGTATCGACTTGCCGGGCCCCAGCAAAAGCAAATCGGACGAAGCCTTCGCCTAACGATTGGAAGAGCGAACAAGCGCGGTTTTCCACTGCCGCGAAACCGCCCCCTGCCCCATCACCGCTGGATTTTCGCTCGGCCTGTACCTCTCAAGCGACAGAGTCCCCCGCGCGTATCTCCTCCCGCAAAACGGCAATCCGGAGCAGCTCCAGTTGTCGCTCCAGAGCCGTCTTTCGCCCGTCGCGAAGGGCTCGCGGAACAACTGATATTTTTAAGGCACGGCTTGAATCACGCTCGGCCGCTGCTGCCCTTTTCGGCGTCCGTCCCCACTGATCCTGACGTTCCATTTTCATATCCCATTGTAGATCCCCTATGTCACACGCAGATGTCACTGAGGCGACAAGTCTGCAAAAGATCTCGCTCCCCTCGATCTTAGATCACCGACTTGACTCACTGCTTTAGTCTAAATTCCGTCTTTCGAAGAGTCAGTCGGCCCCGGAGAGCGCACTCATCTCCAACGAACTAATCTTTTCACAATCGTAACATGGACGTCGCGAAGCTGGAACAATGGCCCATGCATACTTCGCGGCACTTGATGGCTTTAAAGAATAAGATCTTAATCGTGGAGGATGATCCCGACGTTCTCGTCTTACTACAGAAGACCTTCGACAAGACGGGAGAGTTCGAAACCATCACAGCAAGCGATGGAACAGACGGATTGCGAATGGCGAGAGCGGATAACCCCGACGCTATCCTGCTCGACCTTATGCTTCCTGGAATGACGGGTTTCGAGCTATGTCGTGTCCTCAAGGCTGACTCCGCCACCAAATCCATTCTCATTATCATCGTCACAGCCAAAGCCGACGAGTTCGACCGGATCAACGGCTTCGAGCTGGGCGCTGATGACTATGTCGTCAAGCCATTTAGCCCGCGAGAGGTGCTGCTGCGCGTCAAGGCAGTCATGCGCCGGCGCGACCACATCGGCAGTCAAAATAATAAGCTCAAGGTCGGTCCGATCGTGCTCGACCGCGAGTTCCACCAAGTCTCCCTCGACGGCAAGGCCCTCCAGCTGACTACGACCGAATTCAAACTCCTGGCCGCTCTCGTCGAGAGTCGCGGCCGGGTCCTTGGGCGTGGGCGCCTTCTCACCGATGTCTGGGGATACGAAGGAGCGTTCAATACCAGGACCGTCGACACGCACATCCGGAGGCTTCGCGAAAAACTAGGCAAATACAGCCGGCAGATCCAGACCATCCGAGGCTTTGGTTACCGCATGGTCGATTAGTTACGTCTCGGACTTTCCCTCCTCAGCTCTGTAACCTTGATCAACAAACCTGTAACAAGAACGTAACCATAAGTCACTCGACTCCCCCTTTTTAGCAACTTAACCTCAGTTCATTGGCATCCCTCTAACCTTTCCGTCGATTGCAAACCGAGAACCACGCGCAAACAAAGATCCAGTTATTATGAAAACTTCAAAATTATTCATTCTCATGATGGCCTTGTCGGCATTGCTGACGCCCGCAAAGGCCGCCCCGGTGCCGTTTCCCGCGGATGGCGACCTCTTCATGGGTTTTCACTCCACGGCCGCGACCAACGAATACCTTTGGGATATCGGTCAATATACCCAGTTCGATAACCATCCGGTCGGGTACCAATTGATCGTAGGTAATATCTTCGCCGATCTAAATACCGTATTCGGCGCAAACTGGGCCACGGACCCTACGGTTCAATGGGGAAGCGCAGGAACTTTTGATGCTACTTCTCAACTCTTCGCCACAAAAGCGGAGCCGACGGTGGGCACCTTTGCCACTCCCTGGCCTAGGCAGTCGACATCATCCCAGAATGTCACGGGAAGCACTATCGATACCATGGCTTTTGGAGATTTCGCAGGCCAGGAGGCCACCCCGAACAACCCCAACGCGGTTATTCATTCCACAACCGGTCTTAGTTGGACCTCCTACCAGAACGGACCGAATAGCCCGGGGGGCAGCTTCGGAACTTGGGTCCCGACGATCGAAGCGCCTGAGACCGTTCCGTCTGGAACGGGGATCGTCGATTCCCGCCTCGATTTATTCCGGATCGATCCCGACAACACCGGGACGAACCCGCCGTCAGACTATATCGGGACCTTGCGCGTCGACACCCTAGGCAACGTAATTTACGAGGTCCTGCAAAGCGAACCAACGCCAACGCCAACCCCGACGCCAACCCCGACGCCAACGCCAACCCCGACGCCAACGCCAACCCCGACGCCAACCCCGACGCCGACGCCGACGCCAACGCCAACCCCGACGCCAACCCCGACGCCAACTCCAACCCCGACGCCAACTCCAACCCCGACGCCAACGCCGACGCCAACTCCAACTCCGACTCCCACTCCAGGACTGGAGCTTTTAAGCGCCCAATCGGTCCGAGGCGGTTTTGGCGTGGACCTGCCGCTGACAGGCACTCGTGGAATCGAAAGCCGAAGCGGCGAGAAGGGTTCTCGTTACCGCATTAAGTTTACCTTCAGCGGCACTGTCACTAACGTCGGAAGCGTCAGCACCAGCTGCGGAACCGTAGCCAGCAGCGCGATCGATCAAAACAACCCGCAAGGCTTTATCGTGACGATCGCTGCTCCGAGCTGCAACGGCCAAAACGTGACTATCACCCTGACCGACGTTTCCGATGATCAGGGCAATACGCTCAACACCGCATCGGTCACCGTCGGGTTCCTGCTCGGTGATGTCGATGGCGACGGAAGTGTTACGAAGGCAGACTACGACCAAACCAAAGCTGATTTTGGTCAAGCCACCGACGCCACAAACTTCCGGGAAGATATCAATGCGAATGGCAAAATAGAGCGCCTGGACGCAAACACCGTGAAGCGGCAAGCCGACACGTCGCTTCCTTAAGCCAAGCCGAACCTCCATCGAACAGGGCGGAATGCCGTCCCGCTAGTTCGACGCCCGAGATTCAAGATAATGGCGGTGCCGACGGGTACCGCCATTATCGTTAAGGTGCCTTGCTTCCTCGTTGGCAACACCCTCTTGGGCGCTACTCGGCGGCGCAAACCTGATCCTGCGCCGCGCACAGGCTCCTTATCGTCTAACCTTTTGTAACAAGGGTCGCCTCCCTCCCGTCACCAAAACGTAACCTTACTCGACTCGACTTCGCCGACCGAATACCTAATGTCGAATTAACGGTTCCCATGGACCGTCTGACTCCAAGCGATCGCATGCAGACTATCGCTTAAACATCTATCACACTCTAATGAAACGATCCACAATCATACTTTCCATTGTCGCTTTATCCGCCCTCTTATCCACCACCAAGGCGGCCAGCGTCGTCTACACCGATGGCGATCTTTTCGCGGGTTTTCACTCGGCGACCGCCACGAATGAGTATCTTTGGGACATTGGACAATTTAGCTCATATGAAGGCCTCGCGGTGGGGACTCACCTTTCGGTGGGGAGTATTGGGACGGACTTGACCACGGTTTTCGGCGCCGGTTGGGCAACGGACATCAACGTTCAATGGGGCGTTGCCGGAACCCACGATTTCGACACCGGCGGTAATATCATTGCCAACCTCTATGCGAGCAAGGCAGAGCTAAACGTCGGAGAGTTCGCTGTTCCCTGGGCCCGGCAGTCGACGAGTTCCCAGACTAACTCTGCAAGCCAGATTGAAACCATGGCCTACGGCGACTTTTTTGGCCAGGAGTCGACCGTCAGCAACCCCACTGCCGTTATCCATTCCACCAGTGGTTTGAGCTGGGCTTCCTACCAATTGGGCGCAAACAGCCCCGGCGGGAGTTTCAACACTTGGGTGCCAACGATCGAGGCCCCAGAAACGCCCGGCGGCACGAGTACTGGGATCGTTAACACGAGGCTCGATTTCTTCAAAATCCTTCCCGACGACTCCGGAACAAATCCGCCCGCGGTCTATATCGGCAGTTTCAGCATTGATTCGCTTGGGAACGTCAGCTTTGATGTTTTTGATACTAATCCGACGCCCACGCCGACGCCCACTCCCTCTGTCTCGCCCACGCCGAGCGTATCGCCCACTCCTACTCCAAGCCCCACGCCGTCTGTCTCGCCCACGCCGAGCGTATCGCCCACTCCTACTCCAAGCCCCACGCCCACGCCCGCTGCGGACGTCGCCAATATCTCGACTCGTGTCGCCGTAGGGACGGGAGATAATGTCCTTATTGGAGGCTTCATTATCAACGGGACCGGCCCAAAGAACATCATTGTGCGAGCCATCGCTCCTTCTTTACCGGTCACCGGAGCCATGGCTGATCCCACCCTCACTCTCTACGACAAAACCGGCACGGCCATCGCCACCAACGATGACTGGATGACGAATACCAATAAGCAGGAAATTATCGATTCAAATCTCGCTCCCTCCAATGACAAAGAATCGGCCGTCCTTCTACCTTTGCAGCCAGATGCTTATACGGCCATCCTGCAGGGGAAAGATGGCGGGACGGGTGTGGCTTTACTTGAGATATACGATCTGGAAGCGGGTAGCACCGCTAAAGTTGCCAATATATCGACTCGAGGCTTTGTCCAAACCGGCGATGACGTGATGATCGCCGGCGTGATCATCACGGGTGAGGGAGGAACCGACGCTCTTATCCGGGGGATTGGACCCTCGCTGCCGCTTCCTAATGCTCTCCTCGACCCGACCCTCGAAGTCTATGACGGCTCGGGCATGCTGATGTTTACGAACGATAACTGGATGGATTCGCAAAAAGACGCGATCGAAGCGACGGGGCTCGCGCCGAGTAACGAAAAAGAAGCGGCCGTCTTGACGACGCTCGCGCCCGGGCTCTACACCGCAATCCTCCGAGGGGCTGCTGGGACGACCGGCAATGCTCTGGTTGAAGTGTATCGGCTCAGTCCATAAGGCTTCAATTTAGAACTGTGTTTCGGTAATGAGGTTTACTGGAATCAGGAGCTTGATCACGTTCTGGCTGCCTTGCGCTGTGGCAGTGGCGCTCTGGATCGCGATGGGGCGTGCGACCGAATTCAATGCCAACGTGGAGGCCGCCGCCCAGCGTGGCGATCCAGAAGCGGAATTCGCGCTTGGTCAGGCTTACGACACTGGGCAAGGAGTGCCACGCGACCCCAAAAAGGCGTTCGAATATTACCGTCGCTCGGCCGAACATGGCCATGCCAAGGCACAAAACAACCTCGCCTCGCTCTACGCCACAGGGGCCGGCGGAGTCGAGAAGAATAATGCCGAAGCCAGGAAGTGGCTGCGCAAGGCGGCCCAACAGGGAGCTGCCCTCGCCCAAGACAATCTCGGCCTCTTATTGACTCAGGAGAACGATCCTGAAGCATTGAGGTGGTTCGAAAAGGCGGCCGCGCAGGACTTGTTATCCGCCCAACTTCATCTCGGCAACCTATACTACAACGGGAGTGCCGGAGTGGAGAAAGATTATGCGAAGGCAGCAACTTGGTTGCGGAAAGCGGCCAATCAAAATAATGCGTGGGCAGGAAATGTAATGGGAGTCATGTATCAGAATGGCTTTGGCGTCGAGCGCGATTTGGCGGAGGCCACGCGCTGGTTTCGGCGGGCCGCGGCGGAAGGGGATGCGAAGGCGCAAAGCAACATCGGACAAATGTACTGCGTGGGTAACGGCGTACAAGCTGACCCGGCGGAGGGATATAAATGGCTCGCCTTAAGCGCCGAGCAAAATGAGATTACGGCGATCAAATTCCTGGAGGATTTTCAGACGGGCATGACCGCAGAACAGATCGCGGCCGGTAGAAAACGGGTCGAAGAATACAAGCAAAGCCGCCCCCCGGCCACGTCAAAGAGTAAGGGCTAGTTCGCACCGCCCTTTATCCCGCCGACCCCACGGTGCGGGCTCGTCAGGGGTCCGGCGTTGGATTGCCCGCCGCCTGCGCCCGAGCGTTAATCAACGCGGTGTAGGCGTCTTGCCCGGAGACCGCCCAGATCTGCTCGTCGGCCAAGATCCGCGCCGCGTCATATCTCTCCGCATAAGCGAGCTCCGCTGGATCCTGGGTGGCTCCTGCCACCGAGTTAACGAATTGAGTCGCCACACTGGCCACGTCGGCTCTCTGCGCCGCGGTCAATTCTGCCTCCGCCGGCGGCTCGAAAAAGGCTAGAGGAACGGAAAGGGTTTGCACGACCTGGTCCAGTGTTGGTGCGAGGGGCTCACTCTGAGAGACTTCTGTAATCGAATGATTTCGCGATTGATGCGCGTTAGCAACCTTGGTATCAATCTCCCGGTCGACAGGCGCCTGCCGGGCGAAAGCGATTCGAGGTAAGGACGACCACGACGATTGTGGGGCATTGTGGGTCCCCCGGATGGCCGTTGAGGTTGCTCCGGGAAAAGAGTGAGGCCCGCCGGAAAGTGGGTCGAGTTGTTGGAGAGGATCCAAGACGCTGGTCTGGGCGTCCGAGCTCTTATCCTTATTGGAAAGGTCAGAAGGGCCCGTCACAACCAAGAGAAGAACGATTGCACACTGGACCAAGGTGCAGGCAAGAAGTTGTCTCATCGTGTTCTGTTTTATCATCATAAGAATCCTGTCAGTTAGGGTCAAAAAGCGAAAAACCAGTGCGGGATTTGCGCCCGCACTGGTCATATCGCATCCTCAGACCGCTCCGAGGCTGAAGTTATCGATCAAAGATACTTCTGCACGACCGTGCCACCGTCCGTCAGGCGGCTGACCTGCATGTCGTTGTATTTCGGGGCGGGCGCGTCAGTGTTGAAGATTTGCAGCGCCAGCGTGTCGGCGACCGTTTTGGTCACGCCCGACTCGGAATCACGATAATAAAGGTGCTCGTATCCCCAAAAGGTATACGCGCCTTCCTGGATGAGCACGGTATTCTCAGGGAGTCCGAGCTTCACTCCATTATAAGAGAGCTCCGTGGCGCCAGTCGCCGAATTGTTCGTGATCTGCGCATCAGCATCGGAAATGCCCGAGTAACCAACCAGGAGCGAAAGCGCCGGCGGGAAGTTATTCACCGCCTTCGCGAGGTCGCCGCCGCTGGAATAACCACCGTTGCCGGGACCGTAAGGAATGCCATTGATACTCCCGGCGGGCCAAAGGGTAAGGGTATCAATCGTTCCACCTGCTGTTACGACTCGGACACCGCCCGTTTTCGGTTCATATTGCTTTACCACCGCCTTGGCGCCGACGCCGGTCTCGGCGAAGGCCGTCAGACGGGTGCCGGAGTCAAAGTCACGCCCAATAGCATAAACTTTGGTGCCGTGGTCGGCCGGTGAGCCCGTCCAAAGCGCCAGGGCCGCCGTGCCCGATCCATAAAGGTTCCGCGCCAGTTGGCTCGTCATATTTGTCATTCCCGCCGGGATACTGCGGCCAGCGATCCATTTGAACTGTACGATACCGACAATTTGCCCAACGGGCAGCCCGGGAGTCGTGTTGGTCGAGTTCAATGTCGGATAGAATTTGCCGAAGTAAGTGCCGAAAAAGAAGGACGTGCTCTGGAACGTATCCGACATGGCGATATCCGGAACCTCTGGGCTGTTCGGGTTACCGGCCACAGTCGGGTCCGGCAGGCTCGGTGTTCCGCCCGTGCTGGTGGCGGAAGAGTCGGGCAGGAATAACACGTTTATGGGAGTTGCGTTATCGCCGAAAGAGACCGTCTGGACGCCGCCTTCAGATCCCGACCAGGAGGTCTTGATCGTGACGGAGCTTCCCCCGACGCTACCCTTTATAATTGCCGCTTTTGAGGACGTATAAGTGGTGCCCGTATACCCGTAGGTAAAGCCGGGATCCATAATGTTTAAAAGCGCCGTCAAGGTCGTGCTGCGGAACGCGGTTGAACCGGTCAGACGTATAGGTGTCTGTGCCTGAGCGGCACTGACCAATCCGAAGGCGAGAATTCCCGCCAAGAGTGTTTTGATTAATTTCATATTGGTTGTCTAGGTTGAATGGAATTTAGTAATGATCTGTCGTGTTTAGGTGTTGTTGTGAGCTTTATGCGCTGAGGGTGCGACCGCGAAAGCGCAGCACGGCAATGAGAAGAGCCGCACCCGCGATAACGGAAGCGTAGGTGGAAGGTTCTGGCACAGCGGCGAAAACATCATAACTAACGTTGCCGGCTGCATCGATACTGAAGGTGCCGACATACTTGCCGAACGGGTTGGTCCCGCTGTTGTCGGGCAGAAGCTCGAAGAGGTCTAACCTGGTCCCAGGAATCCCGGTCCCGGTCCCAGGCAAGCCCGGCGCTTCGATCGTGGGGTTCCAGGTCGAGAAGCTGCCGCCGGCGGTGTTCGATCCACCAGGCTGAAACGAGGCCCAACTAATTCCGCCAGTTGACTGAATAATGGCAGTTGGATTATTCGCAGTCGACTCGTTTCCAAAGAAACCGCCAAATGCAAGTGTTTCGATATTGCTGGCGGTGTTTGTCTGCGAAGCCGTCGACTGCCGTTGCCAGGGTTGAGCCAATGTGCCAAGATTTGGTTCCGCTCTGCTGGCATAGAGGTTGGCGATAAGGTTGCCGTTGGCATCGAAATCATGCGTGCCGGCGACGCCCCACTGAACGGCATTGTTGGTCGCCCAGCCGCTGCCAAAAACAGCGGTTAGGTCAAGCCCAACGTTGCCCAGCGAAAGGTGGAAACCGACCGGCTGGTTGTTGAAGAGCGAATATTGACCAATATCCCAAAGATAGTCATTTGTCGCTGTCGTAGAGCGGAAGCCCATGAAGAGATCTCCATCGTTATAGACAACAGAGGCGGCCCCCGCGGGCTGCTGGAAGAACGCCGACCCGGCCAAGGCCAGGGCGGCGGTGAGTACAAACTTAGTTAGTTTCATTGTAGGTTTCATTAAACAATTGCAGGTTGTGTGGTTTTGGAAGTTAAAGCTCTCTATGACTGATCTGACTCATCAGGCCCCTCTGGCGTCAGCCCCTTTGTTAGGGCGTAGGTTTGTGGTTGCCTGACGTAAGGCACCCTAATATCTGGCAACAGCATGTCGAGAAGATTAGGGTAACGTTTGTGTGACGTGGAGTTTAGCAACGTTACAATGGTGTCACGGCAACTCCATTGTGTAACGAATGAGAAACAAAGCTCCGTTCTGTAACGCCTCGTGCGGGACGTGCTTTCGGTAGACCTTAGAACGGTCCGCGTGTTTCGGGTCAGGTTTGCTACTACGTTGCTACGACAATGGCCGTCTGGTTGCCAACCGACGGCGCCAGGCGTGGGTGATGAAGCCCACTCCGCCCAGGGTAAACAGGATCCAGCTGGACGGCTCGGGAACCGCCGCACGAAAAATATTATCAATCCGAAAATCGGTGCCGGGAGTGGTCGTAGCCAGGGAGATGCTCACCGCGTCGAGTTGGGCGAAATCAAATCCCGCGAAACCCGGGTCGCTGTAACTAAAGTAGTAGGTGCCGGGTTGATTGAAATCGATTGTGTTGAGGGACATCGCGCTCATACTGTCGCTGCGGAGCGTCAGGGTGAATCTTCCTGAACCCAGAGACAATCCGTCGTCGCCCGAGTTTACTTCACTCACCTCGATACCAATCACGTTGTAACGATTATGGAGCGGTCCATCATGATCACCGTTAACCCCGTAATCAAGAGTCAAAATCGCAGAGGTGTTTGCATCGTTGTTAAACTCCAGGAAGGAATCCGCATCCTGTTTAGACGAATAAGCACTGGTTCCTCCATTGAGCTCCAGCGTCACGGTCCTTTGTCCCCGAAACGTCGAACGCCGGGCGATCCCGGTCTGGGTCAGGGTGGAGTCCGGTGAGTTGGAGTTCACGCTCAAGAAGTACTGGTCAGAGAAACCAGGCGAACTGGGATCGATCCGATCGATGCGATTCGCTTGCACGGCAGTCGTGAAGCCAAGGAAAACGGCCGCAACACAGAAATGACGCCGGATTCGACGCCTTGTAACCAAGAGATACGACAGTGCGATGATTGTTTTTGTTTTCATGTGCTTCAGTGGATATTATTTTACGTTCTCCAACCCGGTTTTTAATGTGCCTTAGGATCGCAACGCGATCGGGTTTCTTTCACTTCATATAAGACCTACGCACACCGGTGTTTCACTTTCGTGTCAGTGGCGTAACAATTGCGTTCCAATGAGTGGGGCGCGGTTCCGGGGAGGTTGGCTTGGAGTTAGCCGCGCTTGCGGCGACGCTTTTCGTCCTGGGTTTCGTCGTCGCTACCTCCATAGCCCAGGACATCGACTGTCACGATGGACGGAAGAACGGCTTGCTCCGGCTGCGCGGCCGCCTGTCGCGCTGCTGCCTCGGCTGTACTGCTACTAGCACCGATCGCATTGGAGGCAGCGGTGAGACCGGCCAGGTTTGGGCTGGCAATCGTCGGAACGCCCGCACTTGCCCCGGTGACTGAGATATTGCTCGCATTCAAAACCTGAACCGCAGAGATATTCAGGTTACCTGAGACACGGATACCGGCATCCCCTGCGTCGACGGTGCCGGCCGGCGCAATCAGGTCGACATCACCGGGCGGCACCCCAGCCACGGTATCGAGCACGCCGATGCCACCGCCAGTGGCCAGGCCTGCCAGGTCGGTCTTCACATCGCCGCTCTGCGGGTCGATCAGGACGCGGGTCGGCGGCGCCGACTGGACCGTCTTGGAGGAGGCACCCGCTGCGATGTCACCTTCGGTCGACCAGATAATTTCGTTACCGCCACGCAGAGTGAAAATTCGCGACGTCCCGACTGCGACGCTTTGGTCGGTGAAAATACCTATATTCCCACCATCCTCGGTCAGAATACCCTGATCGGCTGCGGGTGCAGCACTGGTAAAGCCGACGGTAAGTCCACCAACTGGAGCGAGAAGATTAATGTCTCCTCCGCTCGCCGTCTTGATCTCGCGTGAAGCCAGGCTGATGCTCCCTTCGGCCGCAGGTTCCGGGAAGAGAGCAGCGATCGCTGCGAAGCCCGCATCGTAAGTCCCAAAGCCCGGCGCCGCCGGGTCGGTGCGGTCACGTGCCGCGTCCCGCAGGACGACATAAAACAGCTTTAAGGCAAGGCGATCCTGCTGTTCAATCGGCAGCAGATTGAAGGCCGACCAAACCTCGGCGTCGCTTGGTTTTTCCAAGCCGATGAGCAGTCCCAGTTCAGGCAGGTAGCGCGCCCCTGCATCGGACGCTGTTTCTGGATTTAAAAAGAGATTATTGAAGCTTGCAAAGTCGAGCGCGCTTTGGGCGAGACTCGAGGACGGCCCGATCCCGGCCGCGCCGACGATCTCTGCGCCTTGGAACGCAAGATAAGGATTTCTCGCATTGCCAATGCTGGTCACACCGACTCCGGTTCCGTCAGTGTTGCTCGGACCTATGCCAAGATTGAGGTTGCGACCGGCCAGAATTTCGAGTGCGCCAGGTCCGCTGACTTGAATGTCACCCGCTTGCGGCGCATCCGGGACGTCCAGCACATTGCCGGGTAACAAGGCCACGGTGCGCAGCGGCGAACCCGGGGCATACGCAATGATATCTCGCCCGGCGGTAACGGTGCTGATGTCGGATCCGTCAGTATTCTGAATGTAGAGAGAGACATCGGTTAGGTCATTCCCCGCGGCGATTCTCGCTGCCTTAGCCGAGAAAAGAGTGAAGCCAGAGATGTTACCCGTTTCTGAGTAGAGATGGATCGGGTTAGGATCATTCGCATGCAGCACGCCCGCGGCGTGCAGCGCCTGCTTCGTTTGCAAAACCGCTTGCACGCCGGTAGTCGACCCCGACTCCTGGAACAATTTGTTGACGAAAGAGAGCACGTCGGGAGGGCTGTTCACCGCGGAAGGAGTTATTCCCGCGATTGTCTGGAAGGCAAAAGGCGACCCTACGCCGGGAACGAATGCCGGGTCGGCGTCCGACAGGTTGATCAGTCCGGAGTTAAAGGCGTTTACGGGCGACGAGACATTGCCCACGACTCCGCTTTGTTGCAAACCGTTGATCGCACCTGAGGCCGCGAGGTCGATCGTGCCGGTCGGCGAGGGAGAAAGAAGTAGCTGGCCCACAAAATTGAGGTCGCCCGAATACGCGGTGGCGCGCAAGGTCCCGGGTTGCAGTGCCGCCACCGTGCCAAATCCCGATACGTCGCTCTCATCGAGTCGCAGCCAAGGCTGATAATAGGCCGGGGTCGGAACGTCCAGGGAAAGCAGAAGGACTTCGCGTTCCCAAGCCAAAAGAAACGGATCGGGCGAAATCTTGCCAGGCAAAGTCGTGCTCTCACGCAAGGTTAACGTGCCGGTGAGCGACGCCACGTCGATCGCATCGTCTGCCGCATAGGTCGAAAAGTAAGTCTTATACCAAAAGGTGTTGCTGTACCCACCTGGGAGGAGGAAGGGATTCGCGACCGGGCCCAAAGTCAGATCCCCGTTGGCCTGCACCGAAAAACTGCCTTTGCCCAGGAACAAAGTGGTAGGAAGCCAGGAGTCCTCCGGGAGCGGCGCTTCGTCGGTAAGAGTGGTTAGGGAAGGCGAGCGGGTGCTGTTCGTATGAATGGCGTTACCCGCGCTCAGCTGGCCCTGGCCGCGCTCGACATAGTAAACTCCGCCGTCGATGTCGTGTCCCGCACGGACGACGAGGTTGCCACCTCCCAATTCGACCAAGTCGTTTGCACTCATGGAGTCCAGCGGCAGCCGCGCGTTCGTCGGCACGACCGCATCCACGTTCTGGATGTCTTGCCCTGCCACGAGGGTCACATTGCCTCCCCCGAGTGCGCCCACGCCCTCAAAAAAGTTGCTGAAGTCTATCCACCAAGTGGTAGAAGCAACGTCACCATACTTAGCCACACCGAATGTCCCCGTCGCTGGATCGACATAGCCGCGGCGGTAAAGCCAGTTGTTCGGCAGCTGGCGCTGGGAATCTATGATGGTATTCCCACTGTTGTCCTGAGCGAGATGGAGAATGCTTCCGCCGGCCCCGATAGACACGTTGCCACCGCCGGTACTATACTGCGCCGGATAAGCCGGAAACTCCTGGACCGCGCCGAGCGCCATTTCTCCACCGGAAGCGTCGAGCACCGGCAGGTTAAACTTTTCTGCCAGGGTCGAATCGGCAACTTGAGTGCCAGCCGTGTAGATGGTGGCGAATTGATTCTGGAGTTTGACATCGCCACTGACCGAGATGTCGATGTCGCCGGTGCCCGTCCGAATCACCTGATAATGACCGGCCAACGCAGTGGTGGTGAGAGCGTCAAATCCCCCGTTGAAGACGACAGATCCGCCGAAGACTCCAAGGGACAAGGAGGCGGCCGGCGTGTTAAAAGCCGGAGCAATCGTGTTACGATAGTTAGCCGCCTGAAAATCAGCGCCCGCCGTGATCCGATAGCTCCAGGATTGTTGCGAAGTGCCGTCGGCAAAAACCGGGAGGAGGGGCGACGTCCAGTAGGCAACATTTCCAAAAAAATCGATCGGAACATTCCCCGTCCCATCGCCAAAGCCGTCGGTCAGGGCGCCATTGAAGCTAATCGAGCCCTGCGCGCGAAGAGTGAGAATCCCAGGCTCCGTCCCGGCATAGAGTTGATTCCCAGACGGGTCCAGGAGCGGCGCACCGAGCTGGTCTACCAGTGGCTTCCGATCGCCGGTGCGATAAGTGGAAAGATCCCAGTCATTAGTCAAAACAAGGTCTCCGCTCGCATTAATGATCTCGGCGCCCGGTCTCAGGTGAAAGATAGGAGCGAAAGAGCCATTCACTCCCAGGACGCGTGCTTCGATCGGTAGCTCACTATTGCCGAGGACAATTCCATTGCCGAGGACTGCCGCTTCCAGGCTATCAATCGAACCCGTGGGTCCCGCATCAAAGATTCTGTAAGCTTCGGCAATAATCATGCCGGGGTTCAGGATTTGCCCGTCGAGGGGAGCCACACTCAAGTCGGTGGCGGCGTCGTTTTGGGGCGCCCGCAAGTGCAGCGTTCCGCCCGGCCCAAGGCCAAGCGAGAGATTGATCAGGGAACCCGCTTGGATATCAATCTGGCCGCCATTACTTCCTCGCGTCTCCAAATCCACCAGCCCCACCTTGCCCGCCGCATCTGGGGTAATCGCCGCGACGTTCAACTGCGCGCCGCTGGCGAGCGTAATGTCTCCATCCGCGTAAAGCCCGATCGTTCCGCCATGGTTCGAGTAAGCGTCGATGGATCCAGTCACAGTGATGGAACCGAGATCAGCAGAGAGATTGAAGTTACTGGTTGAAGCGCGCCCGTCGATCACGACGTCACCGCTTCTGACGCGAAAGGTACGACTCTGCGAGAATCCACCGGCATCGAGCAACCCATTAAGCGCCGCGGTGTGGGCCAGACTAAGGATGTCGAGGCTAAAGTCACCGCCATCGCCACCAAGCCCATTCAAGCCACCAGAGGTCGTGATGTCGCCTCCCGGCGCGCTGATCGCGAGCAGGCCGGCATTTCCTCCACCAGTATCCGCTGCGACTGTGATCAGGCTGCCCACATTTAAAACGACGTTGCCAGTGGCGGCGTTTAACTGGATCTCACCAGCGTCTGTATACTTCGTGAGGTCAAAGAAGGTTTGGGCGGTGCCCGCAGCGGAAATGGTTCCTCCGACAGTTAACGCGCTCCCAGGCAGCGCCCCGTTGGCGAGCAAGGTGATGTGCCCGCTGGGCAGAATGATGTCGCTGTTCTCAATGACGCTCAACCCAATCAGCGTCAGGCTCGCCCCGAGCCCGCCGGAAAGGGTGGAGACGGTTGGTCCCTCGGGACGATCAACAGTCAAATTTCCCGCCGCGCTAAGGCCATAGCTGGAGCCAGTCGATCCAGTAATCAGTGGAGTGGTGAGGGCGACACCTCCTTCCGTGGTCAATCCGCCGCCGCCCTCAAAGAGGATGCCGTTCGGTGCGATAAGATTCGTGCTAACGAACTGATTGATTTGAAGTACTCCGCCACCCAAACGAACCGTGCCCGCATCGAACGTAAGGCTGCCTCGCGTCGCATCGATTGAAGGAAGCGCCCGGCCGTTGGCGCTATTGTCCAAAAGAATGTCTTGCGCCGAAAAGGTAACCGTCCCGCCGTTATTGTTGAACCCACGAATGTTGCCGGCGTGCAGTGCGAGGCTCGCCACGTTTAAAGAGCCGATTTGACCGCTCCCGTAGATGTCGAGCGAGGAATAGCTCAGCAGAGATAGTGACTGAGCGTTTTGCTGCAAACTCGCCAGAGCCAGTCCAGAGAGCACAAGTCCCGTGGTCGCTTGCAGGGTCCCAGGGTTATCAAGAACAAGACTAATCTGGCCGCTATCGAGCGCAATGGAATCACCACTCAGGAGCGCTGTGGGGTCAAGCGAGGTCGCTGCGGTGGAATCGATAATCACACTCGCCCCAACGATCGTTGCGCCGGCACCAATCGTGAAAGTCGGAGTCGTCGAACTGTCAACGCCCCTCCGGGCGATCGACGCACTGGAGTCGGTGCCAACTCGGAGGAGGACGCCGTTCCCGCTACCCGCCGAGGCGTCATCTCCAAGAAGCAGCGTATCGGCAGTCGCGCCAGTTCCGGAACCTTCAACGATCGAACCTGGCGTGAGCGTGATACTATCGTTCGCGACAAGGATAATATCGGAACCAGTCAAGGAGCTCCCGGTATTGTTCACGATGATGCTATTGCTTGAGACCGAGACGATGGTTCCCTCGGCTGTGCTCTGGCGCAGGGCGCCGATCAGAAGACTCTCCGCGCTGAAAGAACTAAGCTCGGCGAAATCCAGAACAAGCGTGCCTAAGGGGCCGACCACGCCGGAGCCGGCTATAAGAATGTCACTTGGGCTATTAATGTCCACCAATCCGCCGCGGCCACCTTCGGGGGCTTGCGCCAGGACGATGCCGCGGATGGTCATCGCACCTGTGGCTGCCAGCACCAGCTGGCCGGAATCCACTGGCAGCCGTGGGACCGCGGCGTCATTCGCCAGGGCGCCGTCCCTCAAAAAGATGTTCGCGGAGTAAGTGTCGTACTGGGCACGGTTTTGCACCACCGGTTGTGGCGCAACCTCAAACGCTGTCAGGAGGGGCTGGCTTGGCGGCTGCCCGGTAAAGGCGTTGAAGCGGTAGCCGGAGACGAGGCTGGAGCCATCCGGGCGCACCGTCGCACTGTTGGGCACGGTGCTCTGCGCGGTCACGAGCACAGCGCCGGGGAGCAAAGCATAGCGCGCCGGCAGCAAGGTATAAACGCCGGCTGGCAATGCGGGGCTGGCGTTAAGGTAGATCTGGTCTCCAAGTTGAAGGCTCACATTCGCATAACCGGGATCGTAGGGAGCGTAACTCGCCCCATAGTTTGGGACGATGGCATAACTGCTCGAAGACCCAAGAATATCGATCGTCCCGCCTAACCCCGGCACAAATCGATACGCCAAGAGGTCGCCTCCACCGCGGATATCAATCGTCGCGTTGGCTTCGTCGATCACCGTGGTCGCTGTAAGTGTAATCGTCTTACCGGGAATGCCGCCGGCCGTAATGTCGATTCCGGCGGGGTCAATCCACGAGGTGCCGTTGCTATTCGTCCCGTAGGGAATGGTCAGTGCTTGGCCGCTCACCGGATCAACCGCGGAGACCGAGGCGATACTTGTGGGTGTGACCGTCAATCGTTCGGTTGACGCGAACGCCAGGTTGGAGATCGGGTCAATGACCGCCGGCGTAAAATCACTTTGACCGACGTTGATCGAGCCGATCGGGGCGCGCAATACCCCTCCTTGGTTAATTGTCGTAGCAAAAATGTTAAGCTGACCGCCGGCCGATAAGGGCAATGACCGCGCGCCCGCAGCCGCAATAGTCACGGAACCACTCTGAGTTACATCATCCAGGTCGTAGTCAGATGCCGCGATGTTGAAAGAAACCCCTGTTGCAGGATAGATTTGGCCAGCGGTGAGAACGATTGCGCCCGCTACGTCAAAAGTCCCATTACCTCGGATGTCGCCATTTGTCGCCGTCAGATTGACCGACCCGATGTTTTGCAGCGATAGATTCCCGACATTGATCAGGCCTCCCGAAACATTCAAAATCCCAGAGCCGTAGGTCGGGGGGAAGTAGTAGGGCTGGTTGCCAAGCAGGAAAGGAGCTACCTGATTTTCTGGCGCGACCGGCGGCAAGAAAGGCTGCCCGATGGTCATAGACGACCCGCTGAGATGCACATCCGCATCAACATAAACAACCCCGCTGGTGCCGAGAGTCAGGCTGCCGCTGGCATTGATCGTCACCGGACCGGCAAATCCCACTGTACCCTTGAGAGAGAGTGAGGCAAAGCCGCTAGTATTATAGTCAGCCGCCGCAAAATGTCCGAAGCCCTCAAGCGGCTGGCCCTGATCATCGACCACCGCATGTCCGATTGCGGTCTCTCCCGCGGTATAAAAAGGCGCGGGGATCGTGGGCCCGTCCTGGCTAACCTCAAGAGTGACGTCGAGCGGCGTCAGCTCTTCGCTTGAGCCCGGGGGAAGGAAGCGGTTTGAAGAAATCGTCAAAGTGCCGCCGACTGCCGAAGGTCCGCCGGGGCCGCCAATCAGAGTCGCATCGCTGAACAATTCCTGTGCTCCAGCAAGGCTGATTGATCCGCTATTACTGTCGATTCGTGTCCGGACGTAGACCGGAGCCGTTGGACCAGTCGGAGCAGGCGCGCCGACAAATCCTGGAACAACGTCCAGCGAGTCAGTCGCACCGGAAACATCCAGGACGGACCCGGCTTCGGCCACAATGTTACCTGAGAGCGTAATGCTGCCGCCGGCTAAAACAGATCCCGTCCGGAATCCGAGCGAGTTAGGAGTAAGCAGGGTCGTGCCCGCGGTAGAAAGACGACTCTGCGGACCAAGATCCACCGTGGCCAGCGGCTCACCAGGGTTATCCAAAAACAGGGTGCTGGAGTTTCCGCCGCCTGTGACGTTTATCGATCCCGCGGGCGCGGTGACCGTTCCCAAGACCGCTGCGGTGTTGCCGCTAATGGAAACGCTCGCCTTCGGGTCAGTGATAATCGAAGAATCACTCTCCATGATGAAGTCACCTCTGACGACGAGCGTGCCGATGCTGAAAATACTGTCAATCACACCAGGCGCTTTGAATGTAAGACTCACGGGCGTTCGTAGCGCCTGCGGGAGCAACGTCTCCGTCAGAACCAGGTTGTCGGCCAGCGCGATACTGGGATCGATGAACTGACTGAGCGCGGTCGGTTGGACTAAAGTGCCTGCGACGATTGTGACCGCCGGCGAATAGAGATTAACTGTGTCGGTTGCCGAGCCCAGGCCAGTCAAGGTAAAGCTCCCAAAGCCGCCAAAATTGAAAAAGCCGGGACTGAGGAGCAGCGTGTTGGGATCCGTGGTATGTCCGCCCACCTGGATGGCCGGCGCGAGCACGCTGAGTGATCCGCCCAGGTTCCCTCCGCCGTAGCCGATGAGGGTGGCGTCGAGGGTGAGGTTTCCGCCCAGCAATGCCGCGATATTGAGGTCCTGACCCGCCTGGATGATAATCGCGCCACCCTTTCCATAGGTCGCAGCGTTCGCCGCGTCTACTTCAACACCACCGGAAACATCAATCCGGCTACCCAATTGCAGGTCGGCGCTATAACTTTTGATTGCGACCGAACCGCCGTTGGTGACCAACGGGAAAGTATCCGGGGCGAAAACACCGGACCGGTCATCGGCAATCATTCCAGAGACTGTTAAGGAAGCATTCGCGCCAAGCGTGAAAAGGCCGCGTGCGAGATTAGGCGGCGGAAGCGTCCCGACACCTGTCATTTTAAGGATCTCCAACTCGTAGGGGGAGAAATCGTAGACGTTAAAGGTGAGTGCTCCTCCAGGTGCGGTAATGTCACCTTCCAAGTCGAGATTGGCAGCGGAGATAGTGATCGAGCCGCCCGCCGGAGCGGATAGAGACACGTCAGTGGGCAGCGCGACATCGCCGTCGCTATTGGTGATCGAGAGATGGCCAAAGCCATCTGTGGTCAGCAGCTCGGGAGAAAGAATTACTTTGTCCTGGCGGACCTCTCGCAGCGGCAGCGGGAGGCCATCGCCGTCGAGAGCGAATGCGTCAGCCGGTGCCAGGGTCGCCTCTCCTTGGAACGAAATGGCGGGCGGATTGGGTGAGACCAACGTGTAGATATTCGTACTTCCGGGTAGGAGAGCCTGTGATTGAAAGGCGAGCGAGAGCGTGCTTAGAGTCGGCGAAGAGGTGCGCTGACGCGGTCCGACGATCGTCGTCCCGAGAAGCCGCCCATCAAGAGCCATGCTCGGTGCGCTGATCGTGAAAGAGCCGCCGTTACCGCCCCGGAGATAGCCCGCCTCAAATTGCCCGGAACTAACAAGGGGACTTGTGCTCGTTTCAAAAATCCCCCACTTCGGATGGCTTTCGACTCCACCGCCATAGATGCCCTGGTAGATGCGATCGGGGGTGGCCTGCGAGATATCAAAGATTTGGCCGCCCGAAATCACCTTCGTGGTTTCAACAAGTGCGCCAGTATAATTAATCCAACCGCCCGACACATTCACCGTCGCGCCTGGCTGGATGACGACCGAGTCACCCGCCGTCAAAGTCACGTTTCCAGCGTCGGTGGTGAGTTCGCCAACCGAGCGCTGGACAAGGGCAACATAGCCTGAGGTATCCGCGAGCGGCGTTCCGATCCAGGGCACGCCGTTGTAAGTGCCGGTCTGGCGGATGTCGATCGTGACCGTCTGTCCGCGCAGGGCACCGTCGCGCTGCAAAGGATAGTTAGCCAGTTCGGTGCCGCGCAATTGGACCGGAATAATGAACTCGCTCACGGAGGCGCTGACGTCCGCCGAGCCGGAAACGTCAATCGTAGCGCCCGGGTCAAGATAAACCTGCCCGTCGGTGGCGAAGAAGGAGTACCCGGTGCTTAAAGGAAGCCAGCTACCCGCGCCAATCGTGACAGCGGCACTCGGCGCGACAATGAAGGCATTCTCGTCAAGGTGCACCACTTTGCCCTGAACATTGATTTGCGACGACAAGGCCAGCTCGGTCCCCACCACTCTTTCCGTGCTCTCCAACTCTGGCAGGATGTCGGTGACACTATCGGGGCCAAGCGAGATAAGGCCAGAAGCCGACGGGGTCAGAACTACGACTGGGTTCACGCCCGGCGGTATCGACGGAACGGAGTTGTAATTTGCCAGAAGATCGATGCGCCCGTTCAGAGCTACCGAGGTGGAGCTGTTGATCACACCGAGTTGGCTCACATCCTTTGCAGCCAGAGTAACGTTGGCGCGCGGAGCATCGATCAAGCCTCCGTTGGTCGCGGTGCTGCCAAAAGGTCCTACCTGGCCGACGTAGATATCCAACCCGCGCAGGCTCGGGTCAGCCGTGGGATGTGCGACAAAAGCTACTTGTTGCCCTGCGGCCAGGATGGTTTGTCCATCAGGGGTGGAAATCGTGCCGTTGTTAGTTGCGTTCAGACCAATCAAGGCCACTCGCCCGCCGACATGATCTGCCGTTGTCGGGCTAGAAATCGTCGCGCCAGCTTGCACAGTCACATCACCAACAAGGCCGCTGGGCGTATTAGGAGGCGGAGGTGGTTCGAAAGCCGGCATAGTTCCGCCGGTCGGGAGCACGGGAATGGGAAGCGCGGAGAAGAGAAATTGTTCATCCGGGTTATTGAGCAGACCGCGACTAACGAGATTGGTATTGATCGGTAACGAGGACGCGACGAGCGTATGAAGATTGATCTGGGATGATCCGCCGAAAATGATACCATTTTGATTGATGAGATAGACTTGCCCGACGGCGTCGATCGAACCCAGAATTTGCGAAGGTCTCCCCGAAGGATCCGTGATTGTGTTAAAAGCGATCCACTCACTCTGATTTCCGCCTCCCGCTGTCTGATCGAAACTAACTGTGGTTTCCTTGCCGACGTTGAAAGTTTGCCAGCTCAAGAGCGCCTGTTGAGCGGTTTGCTTGATTGTGACATTCGTTTGACCGTTTGAGACTGTCTGGGCCGGTAGATTAGCCCCTTGCCAGAGAATCGGGTTTTCGGTCGGCGCGGGCGCGCCAAGGTTTACCGGCACCCCCGGTGCAACCTGCAGTCCGCCGACTGCCAAGCCGTTCGGGACGTTCGGCAGGACGAGACCAGGATGATTTGGATCAAAACCCAAATTGGCCGCGCCGCGGACAGCGGCATCATGCGCGCTCGCCTGCATCGCCTGAACGGCTTGGAGAGCCTGGGTAGTGCGAGCGAGAGCATCCTGACCGCTCGTCGTGCCCTGTGAAGTGATGACCGTTGCAGACCCGCCTGTCACATTCGCCGACGGCGCACCGCCAAACGTTGCGCCCCCTCGCAGGATATCGCCAGCGTCGATCGAGCAAGGAAGTAGAATGAGCGCAAAACCCAAGGTGACCGCCCTCATGAGCGAGGTGATCCTTGCGATCTGGAAAGGAAAGGAAGGAAACATAAGTGGATTCAGCCGGTCAGCGTCAAACGATCGGGCTTGCCAAGCGTCGCGGAGACAGGGGCCGATTCAATCCGGTTTCCGTTACAGTTAGGTTAAAAAACTTCGTAGACTTGGCTCTGTCACTGCCCGATTCTCTGGTCGGCAAGCTGGTCTTTGTAATCCTGAACCAGGTTTTGCATCTTCACTCTCGTAATGCCGATGAACGGCTCCTTCGCTGCCAGCGCGTCACCCAGTCCAAAGTGCTCATAGCGGGTCAGAATCTGGTTCCCGATCTTGAAAAGGGCGGCGTTTCTACGTTGCTGGTCATCCACCCTGCGCTGCAGCAAGATGACCTCGCCGGCCAGCTTAGCCCGCTCGTTCTCCTTGTTTCCCGCCAAGTCGGTCGCCTGTTGATACGCAGCCTGCCACTGGGCGATGGCTTCCTTGAATTTCGCCAGCTCAGCGGCCTGCTCCGCGATGGTCTTCTCCGCTTTGTCAGATTTCGCCTGAAGCGAATCCACTTTAGCCGTCAAACCTTTATTGATTTCGTCTGACTCCGACTTGCCAGCCTGGAGCGTGGCTCGCTCCGTTTCGCAGCTACGCAGTTGCAGCATTGTGTTACGGAATGCATCCCGCATCCGATTATCGGGATCGGCCGCGAAGGCCGATCTGGTCCCGCAGAACGCGGCCAAGGTGAGGAAAAGGCAGAGGGTAAGTCGCATGGTTAGAATTTGGCGTTGAGATCAAATTGCACGATGTCGTTTTTATAGGTCGGGCCGGCAATGTTATTGGCGCTGAGCCAGCGCAAGCTTACCCAGGCATGAGGAGAGAGTGCGACCGAGCCGCTCACGGTATAACCTTGCAGGTTGGTGCCGCCGCCCCCGAAATCAGAGTCTGTGAATCCGTCCACGACTGAGTCGGACTCGACATAGCGGTAACCGACGCCCACATTCCAGTCGCCCCGTTTCTCGAGTGCGCTGGATCCGACCTGCAATTCGATAATCCCCGCCTTATTTCCACCCTCAAAGCGTCCCAGAGCGCCCGACGCAGTGTTAGGTCCGCGATTGTTGACCGCGATCCCGTCGATGTGATTGGAGTCGAAGGCGAGGTTGGTGATGAACTCGCCTGCCACTTTGACGTGCACCGGATCGTAGTGACTGAAGTCAACTCGCCCCGTGATCGCTAACTCATGAAATGGTGTCGCCAGGCCAAAATATTGAAACTGCTTGGTCGTTCCGAAATTGTTGTCCGCCGTGGGAACAATGTTACGAATCGGAAAATAAGTGTTCCCCCGCTGCGCGAAGGCCGGCCGAGTGTCGTCAGTGTTTCCCTGGTCCGCACTAGTCAGCGGAGTGAACGGGTCTGACAATCTTCCTTCGATATCTTCAAAGTGGTAGTAGGCCACCGCCAGTTTCACGGTAAAGTCTTTATTTACCTTCCAGACTGCTCCGGTTTGTCCCCCGAAGAGATATTTGTCTGAGCTGGAGAATTTTGAAGGCCGGTTGGTCGAGAAGTTCAGGTCGGTATTGAAGACGGGGAACGCACCCGCGGTCACGAAAGGTGTGATTCCCTTGACGACTTCGTATTTTCCCTGCAAAGCCAGGCCATCAAATCCAAGATCGTCATCCCAGGCCACGATCGAGGAGAAAAAAGGGTTATCGAAACGCCCGACGCTGGCCACGAAGTCTTCCGCGGGCGTTCCGCCCAACTCATAGCTAATGAATGCCCGATCAAGCCAAATATCGAACTTGGAGAAATTACCGCCCTGACGCTGGTTGGCAACTCCGAGCGTTTGGTTCGTCGTGAGGGGCGAGTTATCCTCCCCGGTGGCGATTCGCAGACCGGCGCTCAAGCCTTCGCCCAGCGCGACCTCCGCTCCAGCCCGCGCTCGCAGCCTAAAACGGTTCCGGTCCTGGTCCACATTATACTGAGGGGAAAAAACATTGCCGGTAACGTCAAAAGGCGCACCGGTGTTGATCGCATTAAAGTTCGGAAAGGCCCCGGTGTTATCATTTCCCGCCGGATAAAAATCTCCCTCGTAACGCATGCGGATATCTCCAAAGACCCGGAAGCGTGAGACCCATTCCGGGACCGCGTTGGGCGCAGCCCAGTGTTCCTCGCGGGCCTGGCTCATCACCTCTTCTTTGATCTGCTCACGAATTTGCGTCTTCACCACTTCCGGGACATAGGTCACGCGCACCTCGTCTTCTGCCGGTGGTGGCGGCGTTGGGGCAGCGGCCTGCGCGCGAGCGACGGCAGCGTCGTCCTCCGCCTGTTGAATCAGCTCCGCAGCATCTTCTTTCGTTAGAACACCCCGTTCGACGAGGCGGTTGATCAGGTTAATCGTCACATTCTGCGAGGGACGGGGGCGGGAATTGCCTGGGACTGGTGTGGGCATAATGTCAGGCGCAGTTGGCCCTTCGGCTGGAGCCGCCGCGTCCGGTAGTGCCGCGGGGATTTGTTCCGCCTTCGCTCCTGTCTCCCCAGGCGAGACAGGAGCCGAAAGCAACTCACCCGCCGAGGGTGACGGCGCGGGCTCCGCTGCCTCTCCAGCATGACTGAGCAAGAGGCACGGAATGACTAACAAGAGTGTCCGCCAAAGGAAGTTTGCTCGTGACTGCAACATATCGAAAATCATCTTTCTTGAGTTAGGCCCCTTATCGCGGGCGACGAGCCGTCAGACGCAACAGGATCGGCATGGGCATTCCATCCGGAGGACCCTCACTAAGTTGCAAACCGGTAAGGACTTGTCTCCGCAGAGTATCATCCAAGGCGGCATCGCCGGTTGACCCAAGCAGGTTAGCCCGGGTTATTCGTCCCGAGTCATCCGCCCATACTTGCACCTTCACGCTCAGGTTAGCTTCCCGAATCTGGCTATTATTGCGCAGAGCGTCTGCGATCCTTCGTTGCACCTGGCCAGCATACCAATCGAAGCGGCTGCCCCCGCCTCCGTCAAAACCGTTTCCGGTCGATCCCGTAAGTCCGAAACTATCGCTTGCGCCGTCCCCTTTAATACCGGTGCCAATCGGCGGTTCATCCGGCGGTTTCGGTGGTTCATCCTTCGGCTTTTCGTCAGGCGTTTCGATCTTTTGTTCGCGTTGGTCGATCATTTTCTCCTCTGGGGTGGGCTGTTGCGGCGGAGTCGGCGGCGGAGGCGGAGGGAGCTTGATCATGACTAGCTCCGGTGCTCGCCGCGGAGCGCTCTTAGCGCTCTGCACAAACTTATAGACCAGCACGCTTGCGAGAACGAGAATGCCCCCGACAACGAACAGACCCATCCTGCTCCGTCGGAAGAAACTCCTTTCGTCGCCGCTGTCGTCTTTCTCCATAATCCTTCCAGCGCCATTATCAGAGCTGCCCTACTTGCCCTGCGGCTTGGTCGCCAGTCCCACTTGTGAAATCCCGAGCCGGCCGATGATGTCCAGCACGTCCATCACGCCCTGATACTGGGTCAGAGCATCGCCTCGCACGATGACCGGAAAATCGGGAGTCTGCGCCTTTTGCTGATTGAGCCGCTGCTCCAATTCCTGGAGTGTTACCGGAACCGTATCGAGAAATATCTTGCCTTCGTTATTAATTGTAATCGCCTTGGTCTTTGGCTTGGCGAGGCTGGGAGACGAACTGGCTCTTGGGAGATTGACGCGCAGACCCTGAACCGTCGCGGTCGTCATGAGAATAAAGATGACGAGAAGAACATACGCCAGATCCAGCATGGGCGTGATGTTAATGTCGTCATAAGGCTTGTCGTCCTGGATTTGCATTGGTTTGGGTCTTGGCGTCGGTTAACGAAGAGTTTGCTGTAAAAAGTCGGCGCGCTGAGAATAGGATGGCGGCGTCTCGCGATAAAACTCCGCCATCTTGGTAACAAATTCGTCGATGAATATAGCCATGTCGTCTTTCGCATCTTTGACTCGCGTCACGATATAGTTGTAACCAAAGAGCGCTGGGATCGCGACGGCCAAGCCAGCGACAGTGGCCAGAAGTGCAGCGGCAATTCCAGGGGCAATGGCATTGACGTTGACATCGCCCGCCGCTGCGATCGCGGCAAAAGTGATCATCACCCCAATAACTGTTCCTAGTAATCCGAGGAAGGGGCCGCCAGAGATACAAATGGTGAGAAGGACAATCAGCCGATTAATCTTTTGCGTCTCGCGGACAAGCCCGCCATCCAAGGTAGCACGAATCGCTTGGATCGAACGTCCTGACAAACCTTTGCGCGTGCCTTCGGCTGCATTGTCCGCCACCAGACGGTGCCGGATTTCCTCCACGCCCAAGTGGTAGATGTGATAAACGGGGGCCTGCCGCATCGCGTGTTGTGCCTCGCTGTTCACCCGTCCGCCCATGGAGCGGAATTGGTCGGCATCTGCGTCGTCGAGCACGGTCAGATCACCCGCCACTCGTTTCCATTCTTTCATGAAAAGCGCATTCCCTTTGCTGATGGCATTGAGATAGCGAATCTTAGTGACCATTACCCACCAACTCATGCAGGCCATGAGCGCAAGGACCACGATGACAAGCCAGCCGTCGACCGTGAGAGAGCTGACCAAAATGGCGAGAGTTCCGCCGCCACTGAACCATGTCGTCTTTTGCTCGTCGGTGCTGTAGCTGAGAAGCTTGCCTGCCTTGTCGCCTCCTTGATCCACCGCCAGAAGGCGGATCCATTCTGGAGAACGGGCGACTTTCGATATCTCCAGCTCGTCCATCTCGCCGACGAAGCTACTACTAGCCTGGCCGGGCGCTCCCGGATTACCGATCGAAGACGGAGAGTTCATCGGCGGGAGCGCGCTGTTCAATGTACTATAGGGCTCGCCGTCGAGATAGACCGTCACTCTGCCCTTGCTCGCTGTCATCGCGAGGTGGTGCCAACTGTCATTGGCCACTGCGGCCCCGGCGCTGCTTCGCTGCCCGTTGATTTCGACGAAAGGCGTCCCCTTATCCATGCCAATAGCCAGACCATTGCTTCCTTCGTGCCGAGCATAGATGACCGAGTTCGGTTGCAGACCTGATGGCTTTACCCACGCCGCCCAAGTCAGCTCGCTGCCCTCTGTCCAGGCGAGCGATGGCGAGGCGGGAATTGAGATCGTTCCCGGGCCTCCCAGTCGGATTCCGGTTCCGATTATCGATCCATCCACAGGCACACCAGTTCCTTGGGCGTTGTTGCCCGCGACAGAGGAGTCATTCGGCGGTGCGCCCTTTTCTGAAAAGTGATAGACCAGGACGGTATCTGCATCGAAGACTGCCTTGGCATTGTCCGCTTTTGTGGTCGAGGCACTCTTAGTCCCGTAATAGAGTGAAATCGTAGTTGCCGCATCGGGCTTCAGATCCGGTACCCTGACCCAGACGAACGCCTCGCCCAGGAGCGAATCGAATTTTTCGATGTGGTGGGCTAGGAGTGTCTTCTCGTCCGCCGCAACAACACGCAGGTCACTTCCATCTTCCCTCGCAGCGGAGAACTGGAAGTTTCCATCGTGTAACCGGATCAATAAGGCCGCCTGCATGGGCTGAGGAATCGGAACTCCTTTCGCGGTGGTTTCGATCGTGATCTTCTTCCGAATCGTCCATTCGCTGTGCCACCACTTCGCATCTGCCGAGCGCACCGAGAAAGCGAGGAGGAAGAGCGCGACTAAAAGCGCGGAAAGAGTTTTCGTTCTCATGAGTATCAAACAGCCTAGAAGTCAGCCCAAACGCGAAAGGTAAGTAGAGGGTCGAAGGCGTCGGTCACCGTCCGTCTAACCAATGGAAGTCCAAAGTCCAACGTAGCGTTCCAGTAATCATAGAGATGCAGCCGGCTGCCGATCCCCACGCTCGCTAGCTCGAAAGACGATTGCTGATCCGGCAAAGGCTTTTCGACAAAGACTTCCCCGCCGTCGCAGAATCCATAAAAACGCCATTCGTTTCGCTCTGTCGGACCCTTGAGTAGTGACGGCGTTCGAATCTCCAACGTCCCGGTGACCGCGTTGTCGCCCAAGACTTCTGACTCGAGATAACCCCGGACGGTTGCCAGCCCGCCGGCACTGAATTGTTCACTGTTAACGAGTGGGACGTTGGAGATTTGCCCAGCTAGTTTGCCAAATACCTGCAGGCCGTCCGCTAAGTCGTGCGTATGCCCGACGTCCCCTCGAAAATAGAAGAAATTACCGGAGGACTTAAAGCGATTGAAATCGAACTCTGCTTCGTTGCTGCCTGTGCCACGTAGACCGAAGGTAAGACCACCATTCAACGCTGTGACAGCACCTTTCACCGCCCAGGTCGCGCTATAGGCAGCAGTCAGCGGATAATACGTGATTGGGGTGAGCACGTTTTGTCCGGCGATCGTCAGGTCTTGGTCAAAGTGCTTGTAATCGACTCCGAAAGTTACGCTGTGATAAAAGTCCTTTCCTGTCGGAAGAGAAAGAATCGCCCGGCCGCCCACGATTTCTCCGCGCCCCGCCACAGCTGCGCCTCCTAAAGTTGAGACGTTGCTGTCCTGCTTCGTTCCCTGTACGAGGAGGCTTAAACCGCTAACGCCGGGTACGTGGGCCAGGTAATAGGCCGAATAGACTTTGGCGTCGTCGAGTCGCTCCGGCGCAAGCTGGAAGCTGAAACCAATCGAATGACCCAATTGCCAGAGATTACTATAATTGACTGACCCGTTGACTCGCAGATCGGTCGTACCGGGACTGTTCCGATTGTTGAGTTCGACGCTGCCGTGGAGCGGAAAAGTGTCCTGCACATCCAAATCGATATCGACCGTTCCTGGAATGATTCCCGTGCGCAGGGAGGGAATTATTCTCCTGTCGGCCAATTGGTTGAGAGCAACAATATCACGTGTAACATTGTTAAAGTTTGGCACAGTCCCCTCGGCCAGAGAGGGCGCTTCGCTCTTGATTCGCTGTAGTGAAAAATATCGCGAACCATTGATTCTCAACCGGCCGACCTCGTTCTCAACAACCTGAAGGAACACGATCCCTCCAACAGGAGTCTGCGGCGGCACCTGGACGACAACCGTCTGATAGCCTTTCTCCTTGTAGGCCTTTTCCAGGGCGGCTCGGGCATCCTCCACATCGGCCGGAGTGCGCCCCGGACCTAAGAATGGATAAACTGCTTCTTCGACTTCACCTGGGGAAAAATGGTGCGCACCACGAACTCGGTACTCCTTGATGTAAGTAGAGCCGCCGATCGGCGCCTGCACCTGAGGCACAGTCTTAGCCACAACCTCTGCCTGTAACCCACTGGGCAAATTTGAAAGAAATGCGAGTATCGCCACGGCTGTTTGTAAACCGGACCAACTTCGATCACGGAACCAGACGTGACCGCAAGCTGTGGTCCACGGATACACACCGCTGACTATGATTTCGGGAGCAGGACCCTCAAGCCCTGTATTGTTACGTTTGAGTGTCGCGGGTCGTTTTCAGTATCAATACCATCCGCGACTTCGTGCTGAGTGACAGTCATGTATACAATGTCACGTTTCTGTGCCTAACGTGTGTCGAATGAGTACGATAGCTCAGCGGTATCTGATCCGATCGAACCGATGACCACCGACCGCGATAGCTGGCGACCGCCCACGATACCAATGGGAGCGAGAGAGCCAGACATCAACCTCGCTAGGTTCAAGTTTAATGGTTGGCGTCCGCTCTCCCGTCGGCCAGCCCGCTCAAAATTCTGTCTGCGATCGCCTCCTTTCGCTCCACTGTTTTCGGCTTTTGGTGTCTATTGGGCTCGCGCTAGCGGATGCATATTCCTCAATAGTGATTTTTTCCTGAGACCGATCAACGAGGCTCGATTCTTCTTTGCGCGCGACCAGCTTCCGTCGAGCAAGAGGAGGCTCGGTCGTGCGTAGGGATCGCTTGATTTCCTTGCCCTCCCGCTTGATTCGCCCATAGTAGACGCCGTTTGAATACCGGTAGAGGCATGCACCGACCTTGCAAAATGCTCCAGGGATTACTTATGGTGCCTTTATTCGGTTTAGGTGGGGACGAAACTGGTGGACAAAGCCGATTTGGCTCGTTCTAAACCGTATTCGTTCTCACAGGCAAATCGGGGGTATAGCTCAGTTGGTAGAGCGTCTCGTTCGCAATGAGAAGGTCAGGGGTTCGAATCCCCTTACCTCCACTTTCGCCGCGATTTTTCCTAGCTCGCGGGGATGACTTCCGGCGTGGCCACACCCGCCTCGCGCGGCGCCATGGAGTCCACGATCTGCTGCACCCGCGCGCCCGTGCCCCGCTCGAAAAGAAAAACCGTCGCCGGGACTTTGCCGTCGGGCGCGATGACCAGGTTCTCGGAAAGAAATTTCGGGTCGCGGGAAACGGTGCAGCCCTCGAGATGCACCGTTTGCGCGCGCAACCCCCAGCTCTTGCGCGCGACGAAAACCAGCTTGGCCGGATCCTCGAGGGTCGCGATCAGATAACCCGAGGAGTTTGCCGGAACGCCGCGGAGCCGTTTCGTGACGCAGGGCACGGCCCAGGCGATCGTTTCGCCTAACAAATTCTCCTTCTTGAAAACTGAGGCATAACGCGACGGCAGCTGCGTCGGCAGGTTCGGCGTAGCGTCGCGTTCCGCCGGGCCATTCAGCTTTTTCAAGATGAGCCAGAGTTTCACCCGGACGGCGCGCCAGATTTTCGGGGCGAAATAGAGCAGGATCGAGAGCAGGAGAACAAAGACGCCCAAGGCCCAGAGCGGGTTGAAATGAATCAGCGCCAGGCCGCCCAGAACAGCGGCATCCTCCAGCAGACTGAGCCCGATGTTTGAAAACGGTTCGGGCGAGGCGTTGGTCACGAGCCGGGTCGACGCTTTGGCGGAATGAGTGACGAGACTTGCGCTGCCCGCCGCCAGCGCGACGACGACGTCGAAGGCCGGATCGGTTTGACCAAGGACGCGAAGCGCGAGAAGCGCGCCACCGATCGGCCGGATGATGGTGTGAACCGTGTCCCAGGCCGAGTCGACCCACGGCACTTTGTCGGCGAAAAATTCCAGCACATAAAGAGTGCCGGAGATCCAGAGAATGAGCGGATTGCCGAGGATGGCGAGCGACTGGTAGGCGGGCGCGAGGACGATCCAATGCTGATTGATCGCGAGCCCGGTGACGAAGACCGTCAGGTAAAGATTGACCCCGGCAAGGCAGGCGAGGCCAAGCGCGACGCCGAGCAGCTTGAGCTGATCCACGGCGGAAATATGCGAGGGCGCGGGCCGAAGTCACGCCCTTTCCGCGCGCTTTGCGTTTGCGGTCGAGCCGGAGCGCTGATAACTCCAAGCCCATGCTCGACATCCGCCTCATTCGTGAACAGCCCGACTTTGTCAAAAGCCGGCTCGCCACCCGGGGCGGCGAGGATCAGGGCAGGATCGATGAAGTGCTGGCGGTCGATGCCGAGCGGCGGAAGCTGGAGACCGCCTTGCAGCAGTGCAACGCCGACCGCAAACGCCTGAGCAAGGAAATCGGTGGCACGCGCAGCCGGGGCGAAGATTCCGCCGCGGCAGAGGAACGGGTGCGGCAGATTGGCGAGGAAGCCGCCGAACTCGTTAGGCAAGCTACGGCGGCGGAGGAGAAGCAGCGGGATTTGTTGCTCAACATTCCAAATCTCCCGCACGCGGACGCGCCGGTCGGAACGACTGCGGCGGATAACCCGGTCATCCGAAGTTGGGGCGAGAAACCGCAGTTCGATCACCCGGTGCTCGATCACGTCGCGCTTGGCGCGAGGCTGAAACTTTTCGATGCCGAAAGAGCGACCAAGCTGAGCGGCAGCGGGTTCATTTGCTTTACCGGCGCCGGCGCGCGTCTCGAACGCGCTCTCATCCAATTCATGCTCGACCTGCACACGAGCGAGCATGGTTATCTCGAAGTGAGTCCGCCCTTTCTCGTCCGGCGCGATTGCATGGTCGGGACGACGCAGTTGCCGAAATTTGAAGAGGACATGTATGGCTTGGAAGAGGGCGCCATGTTTCTCGCCCCGACCGCCGAGGTGCCGGTGACGAACCTGCACCGAGAAGAGATCCTTCCCGCGGCCGAGCTGCCGAAAAAATTCACCGCCTACACTCCCTGCTTCCGCCGCGAAGCCGGCTCGGCTGGACGCGAGACGCGGGGTATCATTCGCGTCCATCAATTCGACAAGGTGGAGTTGGTCAAAATCACCGCGCCAGAAAATTCCTACGCCGAGCACGAGGCGCTGACGGCAGATGCCGAGCGCGTCCTGCAATTGCTCGGCCTGCATTATCGCGTGATCGAGCTTTGCACCGGCGATCTGGGCTTTGGCTCGACCAAAACCTACGACCTGGAAGTCTGGTCGCCGGGCCAGGACGCCTATCTCGAAGTCTCAAGCTGTTCGAATTTCGAGGATTTTCAGGCGCGCCGGATGAATCTGCGCTTCAAAGATGCGGACGGGAAAAACCGTTTCTGCCACACCCTGAACGGCTCGGGCACCGCCCTGCCCCGGCTTTTCGCCGCCTTGATTGAAGCGTATCAGCAGCCAGACGGCTCGGTTCGTCTGCCCGAAAAGTTGCAGCGCTATTTCGGCGCGGGCGAGATTCGCATGTAGACGCTTCGCTCTGCGAAGCGCGATGGTTGCGATGAATCGCAGAGTCTAACCGGGCGCCACCCGCAGGCCCGCGCCTCCCAGAGGGAGGCGTCTACAGGAGTTCGAGCTGTCCGCGCTCGTTAGGCGGGGCGATCGCTTCCGCCGTCGGCAGCGGCATTTCAAAGCCGAGCCGCTGCGCGAGGCGCTGGCAGGTCTCGGGCGAAAACCCTTCGTAATGATTGTTCGCGAAAGTCCAGACACTGCGGATCTCGTCGAGATGGTGCTGGATGCGCAGGGCCCAGCTGTCGAGCGCTGCCTCCCGTTTCCAGAGCAGCTTGCCGTAACGATGAATGCGTTGCCCCTGCTCATCGTACTTCGTCACGGAGTCGCCGAGCAGGCGCAGATAGAGAAAATCGGTCGTGATCGGCTGGAACTCGAATGGCGCCTGGTTGCGCTCGTTCAGCGGGCTCATGTCGGACCAGACCCAGCAGACGCGATGTTTCTCGAGCAGCCGGATGAAGTGCGGCCGGTGCCAGCCGGCGTGCCGGAATTCAATCGCGAACCGAAAATCCGAAGGTAATTGCGCAATGAATTCCCGCAAACCGATCTTCTCTTCCTTCGGCCCGTAGGAAGGCGGCAGTTGAATCAATATGACCCGCAGCTTCGGCGCGAGCGGCGCGAGCGCACGGAGGAAAGCGGTCAGCTCCGACTGGCAATCCCGCAGCCGGCGCTGGTGCGTGATCTCGCGCGGCATTTTGCAGCTGAAACGAAAATGCGAAGGCGTCATCTCCATCCAGCGTTGCGCCACGGCCGCCGCCGGGGCGCTGTAAAAGGTCGAGTCGATCTCCACCGCCGGGAAATAGCGGGCGTAGAATTCCAGCCAGCGATTGGAAGGAAAGTCCTTCGGATAAAGCACGCCGCTCCACTCGTCGAAACTCCAGGCGCACGTCCCCAGGCGGATTTTCTGCTGCTCGATCAGATTCAAAATGCGAGCGGGAAACTGGCGTCGTTCGCCCGGTTCGCCCTGTGCTCTCAAGCCTATCGGATTCCGCCCTGCGGTCGCGCCTTTTCTCGCGCTATTTCCGAGGCGGGGACCACCCCGGCCCGGCTTGACGGGCTGGGCTTCGTTCATTACCCTGCGAATCCCAATGACCTATCGCTTTCGCTTTGTCCTCTTGTTCGCTGCCGCCTGTGTGGCGTTTCCGGAGCGGAGCCCCGCTCCCGTGATCTTTCGCCCGAGCGCAAAGGCGAAATACAAGGCCCCCGGCGAGGTAGAGATCAGCGGCAATGCAAACGAGCTCTTTGCCCAGGCGGAAGCGGCGGAACAAAATGGCGACCGCGGCCGTGCGATCAAGATCTACAAGCGCATTGTCAAACGCTATCCGCGCTCGGACAAGGCGCCGGAAGCAACTTTCCGCTCCGCGAAATTAACCGAACTTCAGGGCGACCTGCTCAAGGCTGCCCCGATCTATCGCGGCCTGATGGAGATCTACCCGCAAACCGCGCACTTCCAGGAAGCGATCGAATCGCAGTTCCGCATTGGGGAGATTTTGCTGAACGGAAAAAAGCGCAAAATCCTCGGCGTCCCCGTTGGCTCCACTCTTGAGGAAGCGGTAGAAATCTTCGCCGCCATCGTGCGCAGCGCGCCCTACGGCCGTTACACAGCCCGGGCGCAGTTCGACATCGGCCGGGCGCGGGAAAAACAGGGCTCACCCGACCTCGCGATCGACGCCTACCAGTCGGTGGTGGAGAAATTCCCTAACGATCCGCTGGCAGTCGACGCCCAGTATCAGATCGGCTACATCTGGTTCGCGGCCACGCGCGCCGGGACCTACGATCCCGCGGCCGCGGATCACGCCCGGACTGCCTTTCAGGACTTTCTTTTCCGCTATCCGAAAAGCGAGAAAGCCGCCCAAGCCCGGGAAAATCTCGCCATGCTCGATCACCGCCTGACCAAGGGCTCGCTCGAGATCGCGAAGTATTATGACAAGGCCAAAAATTACCGGGCCGCGGTCCTTTATTACAATGAAGTGATCCGGCAACAGCCCGGCTCGCCCGAGAGCGCGGTCGCGAAGACCCGGATTGAGCAACTGCGTTCCAAGGTCGGCGACGCCGCTCTCCAATCCGCAGCCGAGGTCGCAGAGCGCCGGGCCAAGGGCACCGTGCCAAAGAAAACCGCCCCCATCGCCAGCAGTGAAGCGCCGACGCGCGAAGAGCGCCCTCCCACGCCGCCGGAGATGCGCGGCAATCCGGATGAGATTGCGCCGCTGCCGCCTCCTTCCGGTCCCGATTCGCTGCCGCCCCCAGCCACGACCGACAGCTCGCCGCCCGCACCTGACACCTCGATTTCGGCCGAGCCTTCCCCCACGCCCGAGGCCTCGGCCACCCCGTAGCGGTGAAAAAAATTCTCGGCGCTGCCCTCCTCGTCCTGTCGTTAGGCGGATGCGCCGGTTATCACGTCGGCCCGATCAAGCCCTACGCCTTGCGCGACGTGCGCAGCATCGCGGTGCCGACTTTCGATAACAAAACTCTCGTCCCGCGCATCGCCGTCCTCGTGACGGACACCGTGATCAAGCAATTCCAGCAGGACGGCACCTACCGCATCGCGAGCGACGAGACGGCCGATGCCATCTTGAAGGGAGACATCACCCGCATCTCTCGCGCCCCGGCTCGTTCCGTCCGCGGGAACGTCCTGGCGACGAACGAATTCAATCTTTCCATGCGCGTCCGTTACACCCTGGTCCAGCGCGGGACCGGCAAGACCCTGGCCAATTCGGTAGAGGTGACCGGTTCGACCAGCTTTTTCGTCGGCCCCGACATCACCTCCGATGAGCGGCAGGCGCTACCTCTGGCCGCGGAAGAGCTGGCCATCCGGCTCGTCAGCCAGCTGAGTGAAGGCTGGTAGCCGTGAAAAAAGGCGAAGAAAAACTCTGGCGCATTCTGCAGGACAAACTGGAGATGTTGCTGGCGGGCCAGCAGCTGCCGGAAGCATTGCGAGTGGCGGAGACCGCGCTCGAACTGGCTCGGCGAATTTTTCCCGAGAATCACCCCTCGCTCGCCCAGAGCTACGAAAGGCTCGGGCAAATCCATGGCCAACGCGACAAGGATGACGAAGCCGAGAGCTCTCTTCGCCAGGCCCTGGCGATCATGGAAAAAGCGGAGCCTCCCGATCAGCGCGCCATTTTCCGCCTGGCACGCCGGCTGGCTTATCTCTGCGATGTCGGCGGGCGCGAAGCAGAAGCGATCGGCCACTACGAGCGCGCCATCCAGGCCGGAACCGAGCTTGGCAATGTGGCCCACTCCGATCTCGGCACGATGCTGAACAACGTCGCGCTCATTTATCGCCGGAGCGAACGCCAGGAGGCGGCCGAGCCTTATTATCTGCAAGCCCTCGCGCTCTATGAAAAACAACTCGGCCCCGAACACGCCGACGTCGCCGCCGTCCTGAACAATCTCGGCGTTTTCTACACCAGCGCGGGCCGCCTCGAAGAAGCGGAGCAGATGCATCAGCGCGCCCTCGCCATCCGGCGCAAGACCAACCCAAAGGCGCACTCCGACATCGCGCAGTCGAAGTGCAACCTCGCGGTCGTCTACCATTCGCGCGGCGACCTGACCCGGGCGGGCGAGCTTTACCAGGAATCGCTGCGGCAGTGGGAAGGGGTCGAAAAGCCCTCGGAAGACTACGAAATCGTCGCCTCCAATTACGCCGATCTTCTCCGGTCGTTAGGCAAACGCCGCCGCGCCGGCGCCATCGAATCGCGCGCCCGCAAGCGACGCGCACTGTAGACGCCTCCCTCTGGGAGGCGCGGGTCTGCGCGTGAACGCGGAGA
>JBBPZS010000130.1:0-3579 GCA_038198605.1 Chthoniobacterales bacterium
CAAAATCTACAGCCGCCTCGCCGGCGCCAATCGCCTGAAGGTTCCGCTCAAGCAGGTCTCGCCCTATTTCATCAAAGCCCTCCTCGCCCGCGAGGACACTCGCTTCTACGAACACGGTGGAATCGACTGGCGCGGGGTGGCGCGCGCGCTCTATCGCGACATCACCAGCGGCTCGGCCAAGGAAGGTGCGAGCAGCATCACCCAGCAACTGGCGCGCAACAGTCTTCCGTTAGGCGGGCGCACCCTCAGCCGGAAAATGCTGGAGGCGATGGTCGCCCTGCGGATCGAGCGCGAGTTGAGCAAAGACCAGATCCTCGAGCTCTATGTGAATCGGATTTATTTCGGCTCCGGCTGCTACGGGGTGGATACGGCTTCGCAGACTTACTTCGGGAAAAACGCCTCCAAAATCGATCTTTCCGAGTCCGCTTTGCTCGCCGGGTTGATCCGGAGCCCGAACCGATTTTCGCCCCTGAAAAATCCGGACGGCGCGCGGGTCCAGCGCGACACCGTGCTCAACCGCTTGCAGGAGTTGAAACAAATCACCGCCAACGAAACGCTCCAGGCGAAGCGGGAAAAAATAAACTCGCATCGCCGGCGCCTGACCCTGATCCAGGAAAACTACGCCATGGATGCGGTGCAGCGGGATCTCAACGTCCTTCTCAACGCCGACCAGATCGACAATGGCGGCCTCTTCATTTACACCACGCTCGATCCGGTGGTGCAAAAAGCCGCGACCGACGCGATCGAAAAACAGCTGACCAAGATCGAGCGCCAATCCCGCTTTAAGCACCCGCTCAAGTCGCAATACCGGGCTCCGGCCGAGGGCGAAGACAACGCCATGCCTTACCTGCAAGGCGCGCTCGTCGCGATCGACAACGCCAGCGGCGGCATCCGCGCGCTGGTCGGCGGGCGCGATTATGGGCAGAGCAAATTCAACCGCGCCCTGGACCCGGCCAATCGGCAGATCGGTTCTTCCTTCAAGCCCTTCGTCTACACTCTCGCCTTCACTCACGGCTTGCTGCCGGGCGCGGCGGTGAGCGACGGGCCGATTCAGCCGGGCGAGATCCAGGGCGCGGGCGATTGGTCGCCGGGAAATTCCGATGGCCGTTATGGCGGGATCAAGCCGGTCTCCTACGGCCTCATCCAGTCGCGCAACACCATGAGCGTGCGGGTGGGCGAATTCGCCGGGCTCGACGATACCCAAAAAACCGCCATGACGTTAGGCTTGGGGAACGAAATCCCGCACGGCGCGGCCATCTACATCGGCTCCTTCGAGACCGACCTGAAAGATCTGACCTCGGCCTATACCGTTTTCCCCAACGCCGGCGTGCGCAAGCAATCCTACATCATCGAGCGCATCGACGACCCGGAGCACCACCCGATTTATCGCGCGGCCCACGTCACTCTGCCGGTGCTCGATCCAGGCGCGACCTGGATGACGACGCAATTGATGGAAGACGTCATGACTAAAGGCACGGCGGCGAGCGCGCGGTCGTTAGGCTTCAGGCTCCCGGCCGCGGGCAAAACCGGAACGACAAACGATTTCAAGGACGCCTGGTTCGTCGGCTTCACCACTTCGATCACCTGCGGGGTCTGGGTCGGGTTCGATCAACCGACCACCATCATTCCGCACGGTTACGGCTCGGCCCTCGCCCTCCCGGTCTGGACCCAGGCCATGAACGCCGCCGCCGCGCGCTATCCGGCGCAGGACTTCAAAGCACCGGTCGCGATGCAGCAAGCAACCGTCTGCTCGATTTCCAACGCGATCGCGACCAGTGGCTGCGTCGCGGCCGGGACTGCCTATGAGATTGATCTCCCAGTCGAAAAAATACCAAAGGGAATCTGCAAAGTGCACGGCGGCGATCCCACCCTGCTCGGACGTCGGGTGGAACAGATCCAGGAAAAGGTGAAGGAAGTGCCACGCAGCATCATCCAATCCTTCAAGCGCTTCTTCGGCGGCGGAAGGTGATGCCGCTGGAGCCGCCTCCCTGTGGGTGGCGCGGGGCCAAACGCCGCGGCGGGAGGCCGCTGCTGGCGACGGCCGAAGCGCCGTCCCGCGCTTCACAAACCGATTCGGTTACAGGCCACCCCGATCCAAACGTAATCAACCGGCCGGAGCCGTGGATCTATGGCCGATGGAAGCTGTTGAAAATGAAATAAAGCTTGCCACCCTCTCAGCGAATCGGATATGCCTCGAATCGAGGCAGCCACGTGTATCCCCGCCCAATTTTTCGGTCTTCGATCGAAAATATCATTACGGATGGACGCCGATGCTTTCCAACCGAGCGCGCGGAGATGTTGCGTCTCGGCGGCTTGGTCACGTTGAACTTGGACTCTCGCTCACTTGGCGAAGTGTGCAGCCAAGGTGTACATCGGTACAACCGATCCAGCGCAATAACGATCGTTCCTGCAACACTTCTCTCCACCAGATTCCAGCAACGCGCTGGCGTGGCCAGAACTGAGAGCCGGAAAACGACTATGAAAACAGAACAGTCATCCCAAGTTACGTTCGACGGGCAGGCGCGTCACACTCAGTCAATGGTTCGTTATCGCGCTCGTTAGTCTTGTTTCCGCCACTTGGGCGAACAACCCGGGTCGCCGGGCTTCGTAGAAAGCCGCTGCTTCGCGATATTCGAGACGCGCTTCCGGATGGAAGCCATACTTCATCGCCCGATTGATTTTCGGACCTCAGCCAACACCTGCTCGCCGGGAATTGCCTGCACGCGACCGGAACGAACCTCGTCGCGGCGGCGAACCGCTTCGGTCGCCCAAGCGCGCTCCACCTCGTCCCTTTCGCTCGCATCGAGACTTTCTACCATGCGCTCAGCGAGCAGGGCTCGGGAAGCTGCGGGGAGCTGCATCGCCTCCTGGGCGAGTTGGTCCAGCGTGCGTGGCATGAGCTAATGATACCGCAAGCCGCGAAAAAGCTCAACGACATCGCGCCGCCGCCATCACCGCGTCGTGGGTGCGGCCAGCCACGGCGCCGGACGAAAGCTCCTTATCGCGCCGAATGGCCTCAGCAATAGCGTCGCGCTCATCCGTCTCGGCCAGACCCGCGTCGATGCTCTGCCAGAGCGCCTGTGCGAGCGAAACTCGCTCGGAAAGTGGGAGCGCCATCGCCTCGGCCGTTAGTTCCTGTGTGGACATGGCAAAAGCGTAGCGATCCAAGCGGACTCGGTCAACAAAGTGCGCGAGCCACGCCTAACGATTCCCGATCCAGGAGTCCATTGAGATGTAACGCTCGATCCCTCGGAGATCGCGCCGGGCAGACGGCGCCAGAGCTACCTGATAACCCATGAAGGCAACTCGCGTTCGATCTCCTCGGTCGGAATGCGTTCGCCCCGGTCGATCTCATCGAGCCCTTGCCGCGCTGGCGTGACAAACTCGTTCTCCCTCGCCACATCATGCAGAGACACATTCTCGGAGAGCTTTTGCAGCAGGTCCTGCACGATTTGCTTGGTGCTCATGCGAGCAGTGTGACGGTTCAGAAGGGACGATTCACGGCGGAATCTCAACAAACGCATAGGCAGCGTCACCTGCGGCAGCGGGGGCTCGACGCCCAGCGCGACGCCACCAACA
>JBBPZS010000131.1:0-37065 GCA_038198605.1 Chthoniobacterales bacterium
ACCCCGCAGTTGGGCGAAGGACATCTGGCGCTCGGGCTCTGCTATTACCGGATTGAACAGGATTACGCCGCGGCCTTGAAAGAGCTGGCCCTCGCGGGAGCCGCCCTGCCTAACGACGCCGAAGTGCTGGATTTTTCCGGCTATGTTTATCGACGCCAGGGCCGCTGGCAGGAGGCTCTCGCCCTTTTCGCCCGGGCGAAGGAACTCGATCCGCGCCGGGCTCATTTCGACGGAGCGCCCGCGACTGAACTGAGCCTGCGGCAATGGAGTGACGCCAAAAAAGGCTTCGAAGAGGGACTGCAGCTCGAACCGCAGCAGGTCGATGGTTGGGTCGGCCTCGCGGACGCCCAGTTTGGCGGCAGCGGAAAGCCTGAGACCGCCAGGGCCACCCTGAACAGGCTGTCAGATACGCTCAAGAGCAAGCCCGGGGTCGCAAGTACGCGCTGGGATTACGCCATGATGGAGCGTGATTTCAGAGCCGCAAACGAGGCCATTCCGGATCGAGCGGCGGAGGAATTTCCCGCAGTTGAACCAGCGGCGTGGTTCCGGGCCTGTCTCGCCCTCGCGCAAGGCGCCCGGGAAGAGGCGCGTCCCTCGCTCGAGGAGATTAAACCGCTCTACGAAAGCAAGGCGCGCGACCAGCCCGGCGATCCTCTTTTTCACTCATTGTTAGGCAAGCTCTACGCCCTGCTCGGGCAGAAAGAGGATGCGATCCGCGAGGCGCGCCGGGCGGTGGAGCTTTGCCCGGAGACCAGAGACGCCATCGCCGGCCCGCTCTACCAATCGCGCCTGGCCTTCGTGTACGCGCAGACCGGCCATCCGGAGGAAGCGATCAGTTTGCTGACACGTCTGCTCACCACTCCGAGCGCGGACCGTGTCACGCTCGCCCATCTGCGCCTGAGCTGGGAATGGGATCCGCTCCGGCAAGATCCGCGTTTCCAGAAAATCATTGAAGGGCCGGAACCCGCCACGGTCTCCAGATAGCCCTGCATCCGCACTCCCAGCCTAACGACTGCGGGGAATCAGAAAAGCTAAATTTGACCGGGCCGCAGACTTGGATTTGCAGTATTCTCCATTTGCCATGTCCGGTGAATCCTCTCCTGAGTTGAAGACGGAAATCGGTCACGTCCTTCTGATCGACATCGTCGGTTATTCAAAATTGCTCATTACCGAGCAGGGCGAATTATTGCAAACGCTCAAGCAGCTCGTGCAGGAGACCGAGCCGGTACGAGTGGCGAGGAGCGAACGTGATTTGATCCGGCTCCCGACCGGTGATGGGATGGCGCTAGTCTTTCGCAACAACGCGGAAGCTCCATTGGAATGCGCCCTGCAGTTGGGCGCCGCGGTCAGGCAACATCCCGCGCTGCGCCTGCGGATGGGTATTCACAGCGGGCCAATCCGGGAAGTTCGCGATGTAAACGAGCGGGTCAATCTGGCTGGCGCCGGGATCGATGTCGGTCAGCGGGTGATGGATTGCGGCGATGCCGGCCACATCCTTGTTTCCAAGCGAGTAGCGGACGATTTCGCGCCCTATCCGCGCTGGCATGCGCAGCTCCACGACCTTGGCGAGGCAGAGGTCAAACACGGTGCGCGGGTTCATCTCTTCAACCTGTGCAGCGAGGAGGCTGGCAATGCCGACCGGCCTTCAAAATTGCGGGAAACGGGGATTGCGACGAGTGCCCTTGGGTCTGGGTGGAACTGGCGACTATTGGGACTCGCCGTCGCCGTATTATTGTCGTTAAGTGGATTTGCCTGGTGGTTTGCCGCCGCTCGGTCGAGCCAGCCTGCGCCGCAGCCCTCCGTGGCTCCGGTCACGCCGGCCATTCCTGGAAAGAGCATTGCCGTCCTCCCTTTCGATAATCTCAGCACCGACCCGGAAAACGCGTTTTTCGCCGACGGCGTGCAGGATGAAATCCTAACGAATCTAGCGAAAATCGCCGACCTCAAAGTCATCAGCCGCTCGAGCGTGATGCACTACAAACGGGGGGTGGAACGGAATCTTCGCCAAATCGGCGAAGAACTGAATGTCGCCCATCTTTTGGAAGGCAACGTACAACGTGCACCCAATCGCATACGAGTGAACGCCCAGTTGATCGATGCGCGCAATAACGCCCACCTATGGGCGCAAACCTACGATCGCGGACTCTCCGATATCTTTGCCATTCAAAGCGAGATCGCGAAGGCCATCGCCGAGCAGTTGCACGCGCGGCTTTCCCCAACGGAAAAGAGCGCGATCGAACTTCCCCCGACCGGCGACATTAATGCCTTCGATCTCTACACCCGGGCGAAAAATTTGTATCTTATCGGATTCGGTGGCAGCAGCGGAATCGCGGAGCTGACGCAGGCGGCCGATCTGCTAAACCAGGCGGTCGCGCGGGATCCCTCCTTCTTTCAGGCCTGGTGCCAACTGTCTCGCACCCATAACGCCGTTTACATGCTCTACGACCATAGTTCCGCCCGCCTCGCGCAGGCGGAGGCGGCCTTGCAAGCCGCCGCGCGCCTCCGTCCGGAAGCGGCCGAAACCCATCTCACACGAGCCTTCAACCTTTACTCGGGATACCTCGACTATGACGGGGCATTGGCAGAACTGGAAATCGCTCGCCAGACTTTGCCTAACGTCCCGCAGGTCTTCGACCTGGCGGGTTACATCCAGCGGCGCCAGGGGCGCTGGGAAGAATCGAATCGCAACCTCGAGCGGGCGATCGAGCTCGACCCGCGAAATATTCTCACCTTGCAGCAGGCAACGAGCAGCTATCTGATGTTTCGGCGTTATGCGGATGCAAGATCGCTTTTCGACCGCATCCTGGCTTTCGTGCCTAACGATCCGACGACCAGAGTGCAACTGGCTTTCACGGAATTCGACGCGCAAGCCGATACCCGTCCTTTGCACGAAATGGTCGAGACCATTCGAAAATCCGATGCCGCCGCCGTGCAGACGATCGCGGAGTATTGGCTCGTTTGTGCCTTGGCGGAACGCGACGGCGCGGCCGCCACCGACGCCCTGGCCGCGACTCATAAGAATCCCTCCATTGCCTTGAGTCCGCTCGAGAATCTCAATTTCAGTCATCTATTTCTGGAGGCGGTGATCGCGCGCATGTCGGGCGATGAAACAAAAGCGCAGACCGTTCTGAGCGCGGCGCGGCGAGAGCAGGAGGCAATCGTGCAGGCGCAACCGAACTTCGGGCCGGCCCTCACCGTGCTGGCTCTGATCGACGCCGGCCTCGGCCGGAAAGAGGAAGCGCTCCGCGAAGGTCGCCGCGCGGTCGAGCTTCTGCCGGCGGAAAAAGATGCGATGGGCGGCCCGGCCCAGGTCAAATACCTGGCCATGATCGCGGCCTGGGTCGGCGACGAGGATCTAGCCTGCGAACAGCTGGCACGCGCCGTCCGCCTCCCGAGCACGGTCAGCTACGGCGAATTAAGCCTGCTCCCTTTCTGGGATCCGCTCCGCGACAATCCGCGCTTCAAAAAAATCGTGGCCGATCTCGCACCGCCAGAGACGGAACGGTAGGCCCGCTGCGATGGAATCAATGCGCGGCATAAAACAAAAGGGCCGCAAAAACGACGAGCACAAGAAGGGCGGTTATCCACCAGACCGTTTTTATCGCCGCTGGTTTGGGCGAGTCGCCGAACTCCTGCTCGACAAACTCTTCGTAATTAAAATCATCGTCCGGCAAACCTAGTGCGTCATAACTCTCGCCGTCTTCACGCCAGCCAGAATTGTGATCCGCTCCGCACTCCGAACAAGCCACAGCGCCCCGTGGCACTTCCTCGCCGCAGACCGGGCAAATCTCAGGCGTTTTCGGTGATGTCAGCTTCGCCATCTGGATGCCATTCACGAATCAAGGCCGCCCATCGCCGTCGGATGGCTTGACCAGATTAACCCAGCTCAGTTTCTCTTCCGGAAAGACGTCGCGGTTCGGCGGAAAATCTTCCGGCCGGTCGAGACTCCCAGTCGTGAGATCGAGCTCGTTAGGCCGGGAATCATGTTCGTAGCTCAGGGAAGTGCCACAAGCAGCGCAGAAAGTCCGCCGGGCCCCGGTGTCGGTGCGATATCGTTGCGGCTCTTCCTGTTCCCAAAGGAATCCCGAACTCGCGACCGTGATCCACGCCACCGCCTGCGCCCCAACCGCGCGCCGGCAATTGGCGCAGTGACAATTTGCCTGGTGCATCGGTGGACCGTCCGCGCGAAAGCGAACGGCTCCGCAATAGCAGCCGCCAGTGATCGACATGGCGACAGGTTGCCCTCGCGTGACAGTTAAGACGACTCAAAAAATGCTCGCGCCCGAGTTATCGCCGGCCTGACATCACCGCGCCGAGACGGTTCCTGCTCATCCTCTGACTTTCGTCGGTCGTCGGCGGCAGTCCCCATTGCTCCTTCACCGCCGCATAGGTCTTTTCCGGCAGTTGCACGAGCAGCGGACGCTTTTGCCAATCGAGCCAGTGCACGATTTCGTCCATCTCATCGAGCGGCATCGCGGTGCAGCCGGCCGTGCCCTGCTCAGGGCCGCGCCAGATGTGCAGGAAAATACAGGAGCCCCCGCCCGGCCACGGTTTCCAGTTGTGCTCCACCATTACACCCCATTGGTAAATATTATCCGAGCGCAGCATCAGCTCCGATCCTCTCCAATCGATGTCGTCGATCTGCGCGGCGTCGACGAGCCGGTTGTAGTAGCGGGATTGATCATCCTCCACCGCCCGGGTGCTCGATGTCACCTCCCGATAAGGAAAAGCCGCGATGCCCGCCTCCGCAGCGGTGGCGTAACCAAAAATCGTGTTCAGGAAAAAAACGCCCGCCGGCGCGCGGCCATCGCCTTCGCGCTTGATCGGCTCGTTAGGCGAGTGCGTCCCGTGCAGCCCGATGCCCCAGCCCATGCCGCCGCGGCCCACCACCGCGTCGACCGCCGGCCCGAGCGCTCGCCAGCGGCCGGTCGCGCTTTTGCGTTCGAAGCGCTGGAGACGCGCCGCCACAGCATTCCAATCATCCGAGGTGACGACGATGAGTTGTCTGGTCCAGCGCAATTCCCAGATCCTGGACTTTACTTCGGCATGGAGTGCGAGGGCGGGGGCGGCGGCGTGGATCGGTTGGAGCGCGGCCAGGATCGCCAAGAGGAAAAGGCCAAATTGTCTTCGCAAGGGTTACACATACCACGCCCGCGACCCTTACGGCAAGCGCCTGCTCCTCAGGCCCTTCGCTCCCGACGAAACTAGAGGCCCATGTTGGCCAGGATGACGGCCGCCTGGTTCACCGCCTCGAAAAGTTTCGGATGCGAGCTCTCGAGATTCTCGACCGAGGCGGTTAATCCATCGCGCGCGGCATCGAGCAGCTTCGGCTGCTTTTCGCTCCGGCTCGCCTCGTGGGCCGAGGCCTCGAGAAAATGCGTGATGCTATCCGCATCCTCCGCCCGGCCGAGCGCCAGCGCGTCCACTTCCTCGCGCAGGGTCGCGACCAATTGCAGGAGTTGGGTGCGCTCGGCTTCGGGCAGCCCGGGTGACTCCGCGATCCGCTTCTCGATTTTTCGCATCCGCTCTTCCAGCATTCCTTTATCTCCGGCGGCCGTCGCGCGGCGTCAAAAGGATTCGGCCCAGCCCGGCGCGCAAGGCTCGCACCCGAAAGCGGGTCCATTCGAAGGTGCGCGGACTCGCATTCTGGGGCCTCGTAAAAACCCGTCTGAATCGATCGCAGCGAGAGCCGTCAGGCCGCTGCGCGGGCCGCATCTTCCGTCCAGCGTCGCCAGAGGTAGAACAGATTAATCAGCCACGCGATCGGATTGAAACTAAGAACGGTCAGCGCGATCCAGGCCCAGCGCTTCCGTTGCGCAAAGAACCACGCCAGCAGGGCGTAAATGACGCCGGCCAACAGCACCAAAGCGGAACCGACCTGGAGCAGACCCGCCAGTGCCAGCGCAAACAGGAAAGCCTGGATGCTAAAGTAATAGCCCCAGCGATAACCCCGCTTCCCGGGATGGCGCCGCTGAAACCGGCGGTTGAGCACGAACGCGATGACGATCGGCAGAATGATGACGGCAAGGATGACGCCGATCAGCTCAAACGCGATCAGGAGCGGGCTCGGCGCCGTGCGATCGCTCCCGCGCTGATGGCCAGCTCTGGTTAGGGCTTCGTTCTTGTCCTCGACAGCGATGACAACTTTTCCGCGGGCATGGCCTTCTTCGAGATAAGCGACAGCCTCGGCGATTTCCGTGAGCTTGTAACGCCGATCGATGACTGGCTTGACTTCGCCCTTCTGCATGAGGTCGGCCAGGATGTTGAAATCCTTCTGGTTCATGTTCGCGAGCAGCATGCTCATCTTCTGGGAGACAAAGGGAGCGACGAGCATGACCCGGAAGGGGCCGACCAGCGGCCCGAACAATCCCTGCTCATCCGAGCCGCCGCCTCCGATCAGGACGTAGTGCCCGAGGGGATTAAGGACGCGCAGGTATTTCCAGATGGTGCGATTCCCGACGTTATCGATGATCACGTCGTAACGTTCCGCGCCCTGAGTGAAATCCTCCCTGGTGTAATCGATCACGTGATCCGCCCCGAGGGCGCGCACCATGTCGACATTCCGCCCACTGCAAACCCCGGTGACATTCGCGCCTAACGACTTCGCAATCTGGACGGCGAAGGTGCCGACACCGCCGGAGGCGCCGTTAATCAGCACCTTCTGTCCGGCCCGGAGCTGGCCGTTGTCGCGCAACCCCTGGAGGGCGGTCGTGGCCGCGATTCCGACCGTCGCCGCCTGCTCAAAGGTGATATTGGCCGGCTTGTGCACCACCGCCCGATCGGCCGTGACACAGACATACTCCGCGAAGGCGCCGGTCTTCCCGCCAAAAACTTCGTCGCCCGGTTTGAACTGGGTGACATTCTTGCCGACCGCTTCCACGATGCCGGCGTAGTCGACCCCGAGCCGGTTGAGCTTTGGTTTGAGCAACCCGGCGTCGAGCAGCCGGATGACATAGGGCGTGCCTTCCATGTAATGCCAGTCGAAGGGATTGACCGAAGCGGCCCGCACCCTGACCAGGAGCTGGTTGTCATTTGGAACGGGCTTTTCGATTTCCTCCAGCCGCAGGACAGCGGGCGAGCCGTATTCGTGATAGACGACCGCTTTCATGGTCGCCCGAGGTGAAGATGTCGCGGCTGGTTCCTGGGCCAGGGCTGCCGGATTCAGGGCGACCCCTGCCACAAGCAGAATGAATAAGTATGTTTTCATAGAACCTCTCTCGCGCGATTCGTTAGGGTGCTTTTAGAGTTTTAAGATGAGCCGTAGCTCCAGACGAACTTCGTAGAAAAACATCGGCGCCATGTAGCCAAGGCCGAGGAGCGAAACCAACCCTGGCCAGACGATGATGAGCAATGTCACGAGGGCGAGAAGAGATCGCTCCTGCGACGCGAGCTGTCTTGGTGATTGGATGCATGGAGCGAATCCTAGAGAGGTCCGTGATAGCGACGCAGCCGGCTTGCACCGACGAGAAAGGCCGCGAATAAGAGCAGGCCAAGCCAAAGCCCAGGGTTGCTGAGAAATTTGAGCGGATCGAGTTGGGCGATCCGATCAATGACGGGAAAGATCACGCCCTTCGGCTGCGGCGAGACGACGAACGCCACCTCGTGATTGCCGGCGATCCGGCGCGCGAGAAAGGCCGCGACGTGGCTGGTGTTAAAAGCGATTTTTTCCATCCCGCAGGCCGCCAGCCAGGGCAGGACCGCCCAAAGAAAAGTTGCACGCGGCACCCAGCCTGAGACGAGCAGCAGCCAGCCGTAGATCGGCGCATGCCAGAGCGCCAGCGTCACCATTCCGTAGAGCAGCACGATCGACATTTGCAGGAACGGCAGCCGTTCCCAGCTCGTGGCCCAGAGGCCGCTCGGGAGCAGGATAACAGTGCTGATGGCGAGAATGAAAAACTGCGTGAGGATGATGATGGCGAAAGTCAGAAGCGGGAGTACGAACAACGGAATGAGCGCCTTCGAGAGCACAGTCGTGAGATCGGAAACCGGAAGTGATTTCCAAAAAAGAAGGCTGCGGTCTCGCCTTTCGCCGTGCAGCGCATCGAGACAATAGAAAACCCCAACAAGAAAAGCCGTGAGCAGGAGCAGCATGGCGGCGAAGTCGTAGGGTTACTCGACCAGCGCGCGCTGCTTCGTCGGGTCGAGTAAGAGCAGGGCGCGTCGGCGCTGCGGCAGCCCGATCGCGCTGATGATAAAGCCGAAGAGCACCAGCCCGCCCACGATCAAAGGCGCGATGTAGATCGAACGATTCTCCCATAACTCGCGCTTCACCGACCAGTAGAGCGGCCGGATCGGGGCAATCTTTTCAGCGCTGACGGTGACGGCCGGCGCTGCGGTATTCTCTTCCATATTCATTGCGTCGCTCCGTCCTTTCTCATCACGGCCACAAACAAGTCGGCGATGCCGGGCGTGCGTACTTCGCCGAGAGCAGCGATTTGATTGCGATCGGCCTGCTCGAACAAAAAGATGCTCCGACCGAAGACCTGGCGCTCGTGCATCGGCCCGAGAGCCCGCGCGGCCGCGACATTTGCGAGCGGCACCATCACCTCGAGATAGCGCGCTTCGAAATCCTCCATGTTGCAATCGAGAACGATCCGGCCGCGATCGATGAACATCAGATCGGTCAGGACATGCTGGAGTTCCTCCACCTGATGAGTCGTGATGACGATCGTGCGGCTGCATCGAAATAGTCATTCAGGAGCGAGTCGTAGAATTGTTTCCGAAAGAGGATGTCGAGACCGAGGGTCGGCTCATCCAAAACGAGCAGCCTGGCGTCGATCGCCATGACGAGAGCGAGGTGCAGTTGGGCGACCATGCCTTTCGATAATTCCCGCACTTTGCTCGTGCGCCGGATGTCGGTCCTGGCCAGAAATCGTTCTGCCTTTGCCCGATCGAAGCGCGGATGCACACCCGCGACGTAATCGAGCGCCTGCGACACGCGGAGCCAGCGCGGCAGAACGGAGACATCGGCGATGAAAGAGACATCGCGCATGAGCTGGTCGCGCGCCGACCAGGGATCGCGCCCGAGCACTTTCAATTCGCCCTCGTAAGGAGTGAGACCGAGGATGGCGTTCAGCGCCGTCGTTTTGCCGGCGCCGTTCGGGCCGATCAGTCCCAGAATGCGCCCTTCTTCGACGCGCAGATCGACGCCATCGAGGGCGGCGGTCGTGCCATAAGTTTTGCGGAGCCCGCGTGCTTCTATACAGGCCATGAGGTTATCGCTTCTCCTTCCCGGTTTTTGATGAAGGGCTTTGCCTGGCCGCTTTCAATAGTTCTTCCGGCGTTAGGCCGAGCCGTTGAATGGTGGCGTGGATCCGCGGCCAGTGTTCGGCCAGGAAGGTCTCGCGTTCGCCTTTGAGCAAGAGCTTGCGTGCGCCCGGCTGGACGAACATTCCGAGGCCGCGCCGGGTTTCGACCAGCTCTTCCCCCACCAGTTGCTGGTAGGCCTTGAGCACCGTCAGGGGGTTGACCCGGTACTCGGCCGCGACTGTGCGGACGGATGGCAGCGGATCGCCTTCGTTGAGCAGGCCGTCCAGAATCATGTGGACGACCCGGTCGCGGAGCTGGCGATAAATCGGCTGACTGGCGTTCCATTCAGTATCCATCCTGCGTGTGCTCACTGCTCCTCATTTAGTGTTATAGTTGACTACAACACTAACGCACAGGCAAGCTTTTTTTAAAATTATTTTGGACGGCTTTCGTTAGGCGAATTCACCCCCGTTTGCGCGCTTGCCAAATTCGCCCGCAGAAAACACCCTGCGCCGATGCACAACCCTGAAGACCGGAGCTTTCTCGGCCACCCGCGCGGGCTTGGCTACATCGCCTTTGCCGAGGCCTGGGAACGTTTCTCCTACTACGGGATGCAGGCGCTTCTCGTCCTCTACATGGTCGATCGCCTTCTTCACCCCGGGCACATCGAGCACATCGCCGGGTTCGGTTCCTTTCGCCATCTGATCGAAGGCTTTCGCGGTCCCCTCACCATCCAGCCGCTCGCCTCCACCATCTTCGGTCTCTACACCGGCCTGGTGTATCTTACCCCGATCGCCGGTGGCTTCATCGCCGATCGTTTTCTTGGGCGCACCCGCACGATCACGATCGGCGCCCTGCTCATGTCGGCCGGGCATTTCCTGATGGCTTTCGATGTCACCTTTCTCCTCGCCCTCAGCTGTCTCCTCGCCGGGGTCGGATGTTTCAAAGGCAATCTCGCGAGCCAAGTCGGCGCGCTCTATTCGACCGGCGATAACCGGCGCGCGGATGCCTTCCAGATTTATTACCTCTTCATCAACGGCGGCGTGATTGCCGCGCCGCTCATTGCCGGGACGCTGGGCGAAGTTTACGGCTGGCATTGGGGGTTCGGCGTCGCCGGGGTCGGGATGCTGATCGGCCTATCGATTTACCTCAAGGGCCGCAAATATCTTCCGCAGGATGCGCCGGTTCTGGAAAAAAAGGAGCGCGCCGCCAAACCGCCCCTCACCCACCGCGAGAAAATGGGCATCCTCGCGCTCCTCCTCCTCCTGCCCGTGCTCACGATGGCGATCATCGGCAATCAACAAATCTTCAACGCCTATCTCATCTGGGCCCAGGAACACGCCAACCTTGTCTTCTTCGGCAAGAAAATGCCGACGACCTGGCTGATCACGCTCGACTCGATTCTTTCCGTCACCTTTCTCGCCCTCGCGGTGGTTTTCTGGCGGCTTTGGTCGAAAAAATTCCCCGAGCCGGCCGAGATCACGAAGATGGGGATCGGCAGCATCATCGCGGTGACAGGCTTTATTTCGCTCGCGACGGGCGCTCTCCTCGCCGGTTCGGCCGGCAAAGTTTCGATCGGGTGGCTGATCACCTTTCACGTTCTCAACAGCATCGGCTTCGCCAATGTCTTCCCCGTCTCGCTCGCGCTCTACGCGCGGGTCGCGCCTACTGCCTTGTCCGCCACCATCATCGGCATCTATTACCTGGCCTTTTTCGCCGCCAATAATCTGGTCGGTTGGATCGGCGGTTTTCTCGAGAAAATGGCCGCGTCGCAATTCTGGCTCATCCACGCCGGGTTGGCCGGAAGCGCCGGCCTCATCTTTCTCATCGCCGGCCGGCTCTTCGGTCATCTCCTCGCCCCAAGCGAGAACGATACTCGTTAGGCTGTGGTTTTTGGCGGCGCTCTAGTTATCCTTGGCCAGGTAAGCCTTGGCCTCTTTTAAGGCCGGCTGGCGCGTGCCCTGTCCGGTAATATCGACCAGCTCCTGGTAATATTTGCGCGCGGCCGCTTTATCTTTGAGCGCGTCCGCTGCGCGGGCGGCGCCGAGCAGACTGTTGAAACGTTTCGGATAAAGCCCGAGCGAGCGCCGGTAGGAGACGAGCGCCTCGGAGGTTTGATTTTGTTCCAAAAGAAGGTCGCCCATCTGTTCGAGCGCGGGCAGAGTGGGAGCGGGCGTGACCGGGGCTTTGGGCGTGGAACTCTCGACCTCGACCGCTTCGCGCATGAGCGTGGCGGCGTTTGGTCCTTTTTCTTCCGCCTGGGCGACCCAGGCCTGCAGCTCGAGCCGGAGGATCTGGATGTTGCGGGCAAAAAGATCTTCGCCGCTCTTGCGTGTGGCGGTCTCGAGTTCGGCCAGGTAATCGGCCGCCGCCTTGGCCTCAGCGATTTTGCCGAGATGCGCCTGGCCCAGTCCCTGGGCAAAACGGGCAACGGCTTCCGGCCAGGTATAGTGATCCCAATCGAGCGACGCCGGCTCGCGCGGCACAATCCGGGCCGCTTCTTCCCAGGCCCGGCGCTCCAGCGCGTAGCGCGCCTGGGTCGAGGCGAGGTGAAATGCGGTCTTGAAACTCGGTTCGAGATTAGCCGTTCCGCGCAGCCGCTTTAACTGCGCCGCGGCCTTTTCGTCCTCGCCCTTCTGCAGATAGCCGTAAATGAGATACTCGATCGCGTGCGGGAATTCATCCCAGACGAACTGATTCCTGTCCCCGGCCGGATATTTCAAAGCCGCGTCGGCCGCGCGCAGGTTGCCGCGAATCACGCCGTCCCAATCGCCCAGCCGGGTGTAGATGTGCGTCGGCATGTGGAGCGCGTGCGGATTGTCCGGCGCGACCTTTTCATACTTGCGCGTGATCTCGAGGGACTCCCGTTCCCGGCCGGGGACGTCATTCGCGTGCACGAGATAATGCATGGCGCCGGGATGATCGGGATTCTGCTCGTAAACCCGAAGGAGGATTTTGGCCGCGCGATCGGCAGTTTCTCGCGAAACGGTATTGGCAGGCGCGTTCGCGAGCTGGGCGAGCGCGTAAAAAATTTCGGCCTCCGGGTCGTCGGGAAAGGCCTGGTAAACTTTCTCCATCGCCTGCTCCCAGCGGCGGATGCGCAGCCAGTAATTCTTCCCCTCCGGTTGGCGGTAAAATGCTTCCACCGCCGCGACGAAGAGCTGTTCCTTTTTCGTCGCCGGGTTGAGGCTCTTCGCTTTCTGCACTTCGTCCCAGCCACGCTGGAGATCTTCCGGGCTCGGCCGGGTCGGCCAGAGCGGTTGGAACAAAGTCATCGCGATGCCCCAATGCGCCATCGCGCAGCTCGGGTCGGTCTTCGCCACCTGCTCGAAAGCGGCTCGCGCCTGCGGATAGGTCATGTGATGCAAAAGAGCCACTGCCCGATTGAACTCCCCCTGCGCTTCGGGCGAGCAGCTGATGGGAAAATTCACTTTACCCAGCGCGTGCCCGGCGTGGGGATCTGGCGTCGGATCGTCGGCTCGGCTGACGGCGGGCAGGAGCAAAAGGCCCAGGCAAAGAATCAAAAAGCGATGCATCGCGAGACTTTGGAGCGTCAAGTCGCGCTCCACTAGTAATAAATAACGGTAGCGAAAGTGTCAGCCACCCGGGGTTTTGCGCGCCTTCGGCATGGAGCAGGAGAAGATTCTTTCTCGCGGCCGGAAGACGATTTGCTCGCGTCACCGAGATAATTTCTGAAATAAGAAGAGTATGCGCAGATTCATCGCATCAGTGCTCGTGTGCACCAGCCTCGCGCAATTGGCGGCGGGCCAACGCACCGACAAAATCATCATCCAGGGAAACCCGGCCGGAACGCAGACGCTGCAGAGCGAAGCGGGCGGCGCGGTGCGCGCGGAATATTCCTACAACGACCGCGGCCGCGGCGATCACATCGTGGCCACCTGGAAGGTCGATGCCGCCGGGTTACCGATCGAATACCAAGGCCAGGGTAACGATTACATGAAGGCGCCGGTGGAGGAGCGCTTCGAGCTGAAGAATGGCCGGGCGAGTTGGAAGAGTCGCGGCGAAGAAGGCGCGCAGGAGGTGAAGGGTGCGGCCTTTTACCTCCCGCTCAACGTCCCGCCGGAATTCATGGGCGTGCTGGCGCGCGCGCTCCTGAAAACGCCTGACCATCAGCTGGCGCTCCTGCCGGCGGGCGAGGCGCGCATCGAGGAAGCCGGGAAAGTGAAAGTCGCGGATGGCCGCGAGCTGACGCAATACCGGATCACGGGTCTCGGATTTACCCCGCAATCGATCTGGCTCGAAGCGGATGGAACGACAGCCGCTTCGGCCAGTTCCTGGCTCTCGGTCGTTCCGCCGCCTAACGAAAAGGCGCTGCCGAAACTCCTCGCCGCGCAGGAGGAAACGGAAAACGTCTGGTCGCGCCGCATGGCCCGAGAACTGGCCCATGTGCCGAAAGGCGACCTTTTGATTCGCAATGCGCGCCTCTTCGATCCGCGCGACCTGAGTGTGACGCCGGGCAGCAGCGTGCTGCTGCGGGGCGATCGCATCGCGCGGGTTGGACTCGGGTCGGAATTGAAAGCGGAACCCGGCGCCGAAACGATCGACGCGCAGGGCCGCTTTTTGATGCCGAGCCTGTGGGATAACCATCAGCATTTTACCAGCGTCGAAGACGGCGCGCTCGACCTGGCCAATGGCGTGACCAGCGCGCGTGACATGGGTAACGACACCGACAGCTTCCTCGCCCGCGTCGCGCGCTATGACGATGGCAGCGAGCTGGGGCCGCGCGTCCTAAAAGCGGGGATCATCGACGGCACCGGGGAGTTTGCCGGGCCGACGAAGATGCGCGTCGATACGGCGCAGCAGGCGCGGGAGGACGTCGACTGGTATGCCGACCACGGCTACGTCCAGATTAAAATTTATTCCTCCGTCAAACCGGAGCTGATGCCGCTCATCGCCGAGCGCGCGCACGCCCACGGGCTGCGGGTGAGCGGGCACGTGCCGGCCTTCATGTCGGCGCGGCAGTTCGTCGAGGGCGGTGCGGATGAAATCCAGCATCTCAATTTCATCGAGCTCAATTTTCTTTACCCGGAGGTGAAGGAGACGCGCAACCGCGACCGTTTCATCAAAGTGGCGGAGCACGCGCGCGAATTCACTCCCGATAAACCGCAGGTGCGCGAGTTCATCGATTTCCTGAAGAAACATCACACCGTGCTCGACCCGACGATGAACATCTTCGAGTCGCTGTTTTGCGGGAACCCGAACGCCATCACGCCCGGACTCGAGGAAATCGTACCGCGTTTTCCGGCGCAAGTCCGGCGGGCAATGCGAAGCGGCGCGCTCGAAGTCCCGCCCGATAAAGCGGACGCCTACCGGGAAGCGTTCCCGGCGATGTTAAATCTGCTCAAGGCGCTGTACGACGCCGGCGTCACGATCATTCCCGGCACCGACGCGCTCTCCGGCTACACTTTGCATCACGAGCTCGAGCTTTATGTCCGGGCCGGAATTCCCGCGCCGGAAGTTTTGCGCCTGGCCACGCTCACATCGGCGCAGGTGATGGGTGTAACCAAAGACCGCGGCGTGCTCGCCGGCGGCAAACTGGCCGACATGATCCTGGTCGACGGCGACCCGACGAAGAAAATCGACGACCTCGGGAAGATTACGACCGTGATCAAGGGTGGGAAGACCTACGACCCCGTGGCGATCGAAAAGGCGCTCGGGATCGGGCCGCGTCCCGCCGGGCCCTAACGGAGTCGCGTTCAATTAAGATGAAGACATCGACAAATCGTCAACCCATCGGTGGAAGGACTCTCGGTCTGTGCTTTCTCCTCGCACTCTCGGCCTTCATCAACTACGTCGATCGCGGCAGTCTTTCGGTCGCCGCCCCGCTCCTCAAAGGTGAGTTACACTTAACGGCTGCTCAGCTGGGAAATTTGCTCGGCGCTTTCTTTCTGACTTATACGGTGATGATGGTCTTCACCGGCTGGATGGTGGACCGCTTCCATGTCGGCTGGCTCCTGGCCGGCGGACTCGTCGTCTGGTCGCTGGCGACGAGCGCGACAGGTTTGGTGAGCGGATTTATAGGGCTACTTGCTTTTCGGATGCTACTCGGGGCGGGAGAGGCGGTGGCCTTTCCAGCCTACGGCAAGATCCTGGCGCAGCACGTCGCGGAGGAGCATCGCGGGGTCGCCAACGCGATGATCATCACCGGGATGAGTCTGGGCCCGGCCGTCGGTACTTTGATCTGCGGCAGTCTCATGGCGACCTATGGCTGGCGACCAGCCTTTATCGTTCTCGGGCTTGGCAGCCTGCTTTGGCTCATCCCCTGGTTGCGCTGGATGCCGCGAGCGCCAAAATCCTCAGAGCGGATTGTTTGCCCGGCGTCGTTTAGAGATATTCTCGGTAGGCGCGCCTTTTGGGGAACTGGGATTGGTCAATTTTGCAGTCAATACCCATTCTATCTCTTGATCCTGTGGCTGCCCTTTTATCTGGTGAGCGAGCGCCATCTTTCGATGACGCAGATGGCCCGGGAAACCGCCACGTTTTTTGTCGTCTATGCGGCGGGCGCTCCCCTCATCGCCTGGATCGCCGATTCCTTCATCCGCCGGGGAACGAGTGCAAATATCGTTCGCAAATCTTCCATGGTCATAGGACACGTAATCGTCGTGGGCGGCGTTTTGGGGCTCGCGGCGGCCAGCGCCGGAACCACCATCTGGTGGCTCATCATCATGGCTGCCGGCTACGGCTTCGTCGGGCCGAACCTCCTCGTTTTTGCGCAAACTCTCGCTGGACCGGCGGTGGCCGGCCGCTGGACCGGGCTACAAAATACCCTGGGCAACCTGGTCGGCCTCGTGGTCGGACCCTTGACGGGTTGGGTCGTCGACCGCACCGGGCACTTCTGGTGGGCCTTTGTCCTGGCAGCCGCTTTTATGATTCTCGGCGGTCTCTCGTGGGTGGTCCTGACCGGTCAGCTGACCCGGATGAGCTGGCCCGGAGAAATGGGCGATGGGAATGAGCCACCGCCAGAAGGAACTAAGCGGGCGGAAGAGGTTTTGCCTGACGAGTTACGACGGGAGCGAATCATCCCGTTGGATCAAGCACGGTGAGGAATGGGAAACGGTGGAAGTCCATGTCCAAGGTGTAGATTTCCTCGATGCCATGCTCGCGCATGAGCACGGCGGTGTGGACATCGTGCAGGAGGTTGCCGCGCAGATGCGGCACCTCGGCGATGACTTCGCTCAAGACGGCAGCATGTCGCAAGGTGGGCCGGAGGAGAGCAGCGCCGGGCGCATCAAAAATGGATTGTAGAAAACGCCAGGCCGCGGCAATCGACCACGGATGAGGTAAAACATTCGGGTGCGTGCAAACGCGCATGAACTCGTAACCGACCGGCCACGGCAAATACCAGGGCGAAGCGCGCTCGCGGCACTTCTCAATGAGGCGTTGGCAAGCTTGATGCAACTCCGCGTCGCGGTTCGCGACATAAACCAGAACGTTCGTGTCAATCACGAACATTCAACGCCGTCCCTCCATGACATCGTAGAGCGCATTGCGGTCCGCGATATCAACCAGGGGCTTCCCTCCGCGGAACGTTGGCAAGGGAGGCAACTTCTTTTTGCGTTGCTGCTGGCCGGAGTGAAAGAGAAGCCGGAGGGCGGCCTCCACCAGTTCCGACATGGTCCGATTTTGCCGCGCTGCTTCGCGGCGCAATCGCGCCACGACGGTGTCGTCGATATTGAGAGTCGTTTTCAGATGAAAAACCATATGAGTGATATGGCTAATATGGTCAACGTCGAATTGATTCGACAGAGAAGGTTAAAGTGGGCTCTTTTGGCGGACGAACGAAGCACATCGTGAATTTTCGCTCTTTCTTCACCGAACTGAAGCGACGCAATGTTTACAAAATGGCGATCGCGTATGCGGTCGTCGCGTGGCTGTTGATTCAAATCGCGACGCAGGTCTTCCCATTTTTCGAAATTCCAAATTGGGCGGTCCAATTGGTGGTGGTCGCGCTGCTCATTGGTTTTCCGGTCGCGCTCGTCCTTGCCTGGGCTTTTGAGATCACGCCGCAAGGAATCAAGCGAGCGGACGATGTCCTACCTAACGAGTCCATCACGCGTAAGACCGGCCGGAAGCTCGTCGCCCTGACCATCGTTGTGGCGGCAGTCACGGCCGGCATGTTCGTCTTTCGATTGTTGCAGGCGAAGGGAACGGAAGGTCCGCTAACAACGCCGGCGGCGACGTCCTCTACGATCCCGAACAAGTCGATCGCGGTGCTGCCATTTGCGAATCTGAGCGAGGACAAGGAGAACGCTTACTTTGTCGATGGCATCCAGGACGAAATCCTCACCCGGCTCGCCAAGATTAGTGCCTTGAAGGTCATCTCGCGGACCTCGACCAGGCGCTACACGAGCAGCCCAAAGAACCTGCCGGAAATCGCGAAACAACTCGGCGTCGCCAGCATCCTCGAAGGCAGTGTGCAGCGAGTGGGGGGCGCTGTGCGCGTCAACGTGCAATTGATCGACGCGAGCAAAGACCGGCATCTCTGGGGAGAGACATACGACCGCGATATCAAGGACATTTTCTCGGTCGAAAGCGAGGTCGCGCAAGCCGTCGCCGATGCGCTCAAGGCCCAGCTCTTGCCGGCGGAGTCTGCCCGCATCGCGCATGTGCCCACGAAAAATCCGCAGGCCTACGATCAGTTTCTCAAGGCGGAGTATTTCCTCAATCAACTCTTCTGGACCAACGCGAAGGACCCGGGCGAGATCGCGCGCAAGGCGGAAGCTTCCTACGAGAGCGCGATCGCGGCCGACCGCGAGTTTGCCCTGGCCTACGCGCAATTGTCCTATCTGAAAGCAACCACTTTCTGGTTCGGGATCGACCCCAGCCCGCAGACGATGGAGACGGCACGGACGGCCGCGACGCGTGCCCTGGCCCTTCAGCCGGAATTGCCCGAAGCACATCTGGCCATGGGCTATGTCCACTATTGGGGCCAGCGCGACTACGCCGCCGCGCTCGCCGAGTTCGGCGCCGCGCGGAAGAGTCTCCCTAACGACGCCAATGTCTTGAAAGCCATGGCCCGCGTCCACCGCCGGCAGGGCAACCTCCTGCAGGCTATCCCGGAGTTCGAGCAAGCTACCACCCTTGATCCGGGCGATACGGATCTGGCCCGTGAGATCGGGGTCACGCTGGCATGCTTGCGCCGTTATGCCGAAGCCGATGCGGCCTTTGCTCGATCGATCGCTTTGTCTCCGGACAACGCCTATGCCTATGTCTATCGAGCCGGGGCGTTGCAGCTAAGCGGCGATGTGGAAGCTGCGCGCCAGGTGTTAGCGGCAGTTCCCGCGGAGCTCGACCCGCAAGGCGCGGTCTCTTTGCAACGATGCTACCTGGCGATGGCGATGCGCCAACCGGATGCGGCGCTCGCCGTCCTGGCGAAGGCGCCGGCCTGGCTGAACACCGCCACGGACGGCCTCCTGATGCCAGCGACGCTGTGGCGCGGACGGGCGCTGGCCGCGAAAGGTGAAAATGGAGCGGCGCGCGCTGCCTTTCTCGAAGCGAAGCAGGCCATGGAGGAAAAACGCCGCGCCTCCGGCGAATCGGCTGGCACTGAGAGCTACCTCGCGCTCGCCTATGCTGGCTTGGGAGAAAAGGACGCGGCCTTGCAAGCTGCCCGCCGCGCGACCGAGTTACTGCCGATGTCGCAGGATGTTCTGAGTGGCGCTTGGTACCTCTACCAGCTGGCCGGGGTCGAAGCGGAGTTCGGCGAGACCGAGTCCGCCATCAATCACATCGAACAATTGCTGGCCGCTCCGGCCGGCTTCTACGTTTCCGACGCGTCGCTCCAAGCCGACCCGGCTTGGAATCCCATTCGCAAGGATCCGCGCTTCCAAAAATTACTCAAGACAAAGGCGCCGTGAACCCGCGTGGCTTCCTCGCCGAGCTGAAGCGGCGGAATGGCTACGCGGTTCCTCCGGTTGAACGGCCGCGAGACTCCAGTTCCGCGCAACAGTCGGGGTCGCAAACGCGCAGATAGTCCACCAGACGTGAGCGCAAATACTCTCTCACTCGGAACGCATTTCCGGCGATATCTCGGACCGATCTATTCGGTCATGAAATCGCTTCAGCATGACCGCGCTGCGGCCTCCGGCCTCTGCGATTGCCAAGTCGAGGAAACGCAGGAGTGCGGCACGCCCTTCCTCACAATCCGGACTGCGCTTTCGGAACTCCGAAGCGGCATCGTCGCGAATTCGGTCGATGGCCTTGATCACACGTCCTACGGCTGGGAAATAGAATCCAGTCGGTCGGTCGCGAATCGCATCGGCTTCCGCGCTTGCAACCAACCGAGCAACAGATCTCACGAGATTCTTCGCCGATGGGTCGTTCCCATCTACATTGCCGTCGATCTTGAGCGTGAGGTAATGGCGGCTGCCAAGATCGGTTGTCCTAAGCACATGATCGAACAGACATGTCTTGCCGATCCCGGGCGGCCCCTCAATGCTCTGCACAGTGAGCTTTCCTCCCGCTCGTTCCTCACCAGTGAGAACCGCGGCGAGACGACTGATGTCATCCTGACGACCTACAAAGTGATCAACTGGCATGCTGTCTCCTTGTTTCGGAATGCGTGGTCATGTCCATTAAAGTTCCTTTTTCAAGGGCGCCTCGCGCCTCAGCTCATCTCCCGTCTCCATTCACGAGTATTCCACTTCGGAAACACACGGCACATAAAGTCGAGAATGTCATTCGTCACCGAGGATATCTTTTGTCGATAGGTGGTCATCGTGGCCTCATCCAGCAACTCGACATGCACTTGGAATCCCTTTTTGAACCTTGCGGTAATCTTGTTGCGGCTAAAGACAGGTTCTTCGCCGATCGTAACTCCAAACGTGGAGTGAAGTATCGCGTTGCGAGTCTCCTCAGCGCCATGTGCTCGCTTGAGAATCGAGTGCCACTCCTCAGTTGTCCCGGCATTCTGAGCCTCCAAATATAGTTTGAACAGAGAATCGGCGAGGGCGACGAGTTGCCTGAAAGACTGTTCGCACACGACGACATCCGACGCTGTCGATTCGTCAGGATCGATCAAGAATGAGACGGCGTTGCGAAGGTCGTCAAGCTGTTGGAAGAAATACACCACCGCCCCCAAGGAGCGACAGCCCTCATCGACGCTAGGTCTGTTGCGTCCGATTTTTTCGCATCTTCCATAAACTCTGGCGATGATCGATTTTTCCAAACATGTCGCCAAGATAACGCGGGGCACTCTTCGGGTAAACAGCTGTCCTCCACGGCCGGGGGCGTCAATACCACATAATCATTCGGGCGAGCTGAATCGATTGACGTATTTTCGTTTCGGCGTCTACTCGATGTCCCCTTTGGTATTGCTCGCTGCGCAATTCGGTATTATCAAGAAGCATGACCACGATCACCTGCAAGATTCCTGACAAAATTAGTGCGCACCTCGAAGCAGTCGCGCGCCAGCGACGGGTTCCGAAGTCGCAGATCGTGCGCGAGGCGCTGGCCGCCAGTTTCCGCAAGAGCAAGCCCCAGGTATCCGCGTTCGATTTAATGAAGGACGCGTGCGGCATCGTCAAAGGCGGTCCGAAAGACTACGCCAGCCACTCCAGGCATTTGAAAGGTTTCGGCGAGGCGTGAGCGAGGTCCTGATCGATACGGGGCCGCTCGTGGCGATGATTTGCGCCGGGGATCGGGACCATGCCTGGACGGTGGAGCGGTTCCGCGCGCTTCCACCGCCGTTTCTGACTTGCGAGCCCGTGATTGCGGAAGCCTGCTTTTTGATCGAGCGGCGCGGCGTGAGCGGCGCGGTGATCTTAGAAAGAATAGAGAACGGCTTGCTCCGCATCGCCTTGGAGATTGAGGACCACTGCGCGGCGCTCAAGAAGCTGATGACGCGCTACTCCAATGTCCCGATGTCGCTGGCGGATTCCTGTCTCGTGCGCATGTCTGAAATTTATCCAGAGTGCGCTGTCTTTACGCTCGACAGCGACTTTCGCGTTTATCGTCGGAACGGGCGGCAGATCATCCCGATGATCACGCCGGAGCGCTGAAATGTGGGGATGGGATGAACCCGGGCAACTTCTTCGCCGAGCTGAAGCGGCGCAACGTTTACAAGGTTGCGATCGCGTATGCGGTGGTGGCGTGGCTCCTGGTCCAGATCGCGACGCAGGTTTTTCCTTTCTTCGAGGTACCTAACTGGGCGGTGCGCCTGGTCGTGCTGCTCGTGATTCTGGGCTTTCCCATCCCTCGTTCTGTCGTGGGCTTTCGAGATCACACCGGAAGGAATCAAGCGCGAGAAGGATGTATTACCTAACGAATCGATCGCACGCCAAACCGGGCGTAAGCTCACCGCGCTGATTATTATCATCGCGGCCGTGGCGGCCGTGCTGATGACCTTTCGATTTGTGCGTTCGCCGGTCGGTAGCGAAGAAGACAAACAAACCGCACCCGCGGCTGAAATCGAGAGCAAATCGATCGCCGTGCTGCCCTTTGAAAATCTGAGCGAAGAAAAAGCGAACGCCTACTTTGCCGAAGGCATCCAAGACGAGATTCTGACGCGCCTCGCGAAGATCGCCGACCTGAAAGTAATCTCGCGCACCTCGACTCAGCGTTATAAGAGCGCGCCGGAAAACCTGCCCGAGATCGCCCGCCAACTTGGCGTCGCCCACATCCTGGAAGCCAGTGTGCAGAAGTCGGGCGACCGGGTGCACATTAGCGTCCAGCTCATCCAGGCCGCGACCGATTCGCATCTCTGGGCGGACACCTACGATCGCAAGCTGACTGACATCTTTTCGGTCGAAAGTGAAGTGGCGAAGACGATCGCCGATCAGTTGCAGGCGAAAATCACGGGCGCAGAAAAGCGGGTCATCGCCGCCCGGCCGACCGAGAGTCCCGAAGCCTACGACGCTTACCTGCGCGGGCTCGCTTTCAATCTCAAGAGCGCCAATTCCGCCGCCAATTCGCGCGCCGCGCAACAATATCTCAAGGAAGCGGTCCGGCTTGATCCCCACTTTGCCCTCGCCTGGACCCTCCTTTCCTTTGTCGACGCGCGCGGTTATCTGACCCAGACCTTGCAGCCTAGCGACGAGCTGCGGGAAGAAGTGCGCCAGGCCGCGACGACCGCGCTCACGCTCGATCCCAACCTGGGCGAAGCGCTCCACGCCGAAGGCTATTATTATTACGCCTGCCTGAAGGATTACGAGACGGCGGTGCGCTATTTCGAAAAGGCGCGCCAGCTTTTGCCCAACAGCAGCCGCATCCCGGAATCGCTCGCCTATGTCACGCGGCGGCAGGGAGAATGGGAGCGGAGTAACTCCTATTTCGACGCCGCCGAGCGGCTCGATCCGCGGAACGTCTACGTCCTCGGGCAGCACGGGCAATCCTTCATCTCGCTCCGCCGTTTCCCGGAAGCACTGCACAAATTCGACCAGATCCTCGCAATCACGCCTAACGACATGGATACGCTGGCGGTCGAAGCCTCCATCGCGCAGGCGCAGGGCGATCTGCCGCGGGCGGCCGCGCTCCTCGCGCCGCTCGACCCGCCGCCCGACGATTCCAACGTCCTCTTCGCGCAGGTTTACCAGGCCATCCTGGAGCGCAACCCGGCCCCGGCCATCCCTCGCCTGACGAAGCTCTTGGCGAAACCCGACCCGGACTGGGGATACTTCACGGGCGAGCTCCGCTTTTGGTTAGGCTGGGCGCAGGACGTGGCCGGTGACCACGCCGCCGCCGCCGCCAGTTGGCGCACGGCTCGCGCCGAGCTGGAGCCTTTCCTCACCGAACAACCGAAAAATTATAACCTCCTCGTCGACCTCGCGCTGACCACGATGGGCCTGGGTGACAAGGAAGCCGCACTCAATCTTTCAGGAACGGGCGATGGCCGCGATGCCGATCGCGAAAGACGCTTTCGACGGCCCCGCTCCGATCGAAATTCTCGCCCGGGTGGCGACACAGGTGGGCGAGCCCGAGCGCGCGATCGCGGCCCTGCAAAAAGTGCTCGCCCTTCCCTATGAAGGTCCGCTCGGGGGCGGGCAAGCGCCGCTCACTCCCGCGCTTCTCCGCCTCGATCCAATGTTTGATCCGCTCCGGAACGATCCGCGCTTTCAGAAACTCGCCGAAACGACTGTGACGCAGTAACCTCTCTGCAAAGACGGGCCGGATGCTCGCGAAAGACACACGAGCGCGCTTCACATTTATCCGGAGACCGCGCACCCGCTTACGGACAGCGATTGGGGCGGCCCGGATCTGCATTTCCGGTTTTACGCCGCGAAGGCGGGATTTTATCGGTTGTTTGTGCAGGTGCAGCGCGCGGGCGGCCAGGAGTTTGTGCCCTTTAGCCTGAATGTCGGTAACGGGATGATGCCGGCCGGTTGGGAGTAATACGAACTGCCGCAGAACCATGCGGATGCGGTCGTGGTGCGAGCGCTGCCGCTTTTGCTTTCCTCGGCTTCTGAGGTCGTCACCGGCTGCAACTCCTTCTCGAGGCCGGAGACCGACGGCGATCTCTTGTCGAACCGGGCTGGTTGCGGTGCGGTCACATTTGATGGTTGTTAGTCGCCATCATGAAAACATATCGCTGGCTCTTTGCTTTTCTGGGTCTCTCGGGCTTGCTTGCCGTTACTCTGCAGGCCGAGGAACCAAAAGCGCCGCCGGTGGCGGAGAAAAAACCAGTCGTGACCGAATATCACGGGGTCAAAGTCGAGGACCCCTACCAATGGCTCGAAAAGGACGAGGACGCGTCGGCGAAGGCCTGGTCGGGGGCCGAGAATAATCAGACACGCGCTTATCTCGACGGCCTGTCTTCGCACAGCGCGATCGAGAAGCAGCTCCAGGAATGGTACGCGAAAACTTCGCCGAGTTATTCCTCGATCGTGACCCGGCCGGGCGTGCTCTTCGCAATGAAATTCCAGCCGCCGAAGCAGCAACCGCTGTTGGTTACGCTTCGCTCGGTCGATGAACTAAAATCGGAGAAGGTGCTGGTCGATCCCAACCAGATCGACCGCAAAGGGGCGACCACGATCGACTGGTTTGAGCCTTCACTCGATGGCAAAAAGGTCGCTGTCTCCCTCTCCACGGGCGGAAGTGAAGACGGGACGTTGCATTTCTACGACGCCGCGGGCAAAGAGCTCGGCGACACCATCGCGCATGTGCAATATCCGACCGCGGGCGGCAGCGCCGCCTGGAATGGAGACGCGAGCGGGGTCTACTACACCCGTTTCCCGCGCAAAGGTGAGCGCGCGGAAGCGGACCTGAATTTTTATCAGCAGGTCTTTTTCCACAAACTCGGCACACCCGACAGCCGGGACTCCTACGCGATCGGAAAAGAGTTCCCGCGCATTGCCGAGATCAAGCTCGAGTCGTCGCACGACGGAAAATTTATCCTCGCCTCGGTCGCGAATGGTGATGGCGGCGATTTTTCGCATTACTTGCTCGGTCCGGACGGCGCCTGGAAGCAAATCACAAAGGACAGCGACCAGGTCAAACTCGCGCACCTCGGCCGCGACAACGCGCTTTATCTCCTCTCCCGTGCCGGCGCGCCGCGGGGCAAGATTCTGCGGTTGCCGCTGGACACGCCAGAGCTGAGCAAGGCAGTCGAGATCGTGCCGCCGAGCGACGCGGTCGTGCAGCAGCTCGCGCCGACCACGGGCGCTCTCTACGTCGTTGATTTGTTAGGCGGCCCTTCGCAGCTGCGCCGCTTCGATTTGGAAGGAAAAAGCGGAGTGACGATTCCGGTGCCGCCTATATCCAACGTGCAGGAAATCGAAGGCGCGCAAGATGGGTCGCTTCTCTTCCGGGCCATGAGTTACACTGAACCAGCGGCCTGGTTCAAAGTCGGCGCCGAAGCTAGGGAAGCGCAGAAAACGGCGCTCGTCAGCACCTCCCCGGTCTCGTTTTCCGATATCGAGGTAACCCGTGAGTTTGCCCCGTCGAAGGATGGCACCAAGGTGCCGCTCAATATCATGCGCCGCAAAGGGACAAAGCTCGACGGCAACAACCCAACCTTGCTTTACGGCTATGGCGGTTATGGGATCAGCATGTCGCCCGCTTTTGATTTCACGAAGCGGCTTTGGTTCGACCGCGGCGGCATTTATGTCGTGGCCAACATCCGCGGCGGTGGCGAGTTTGGCGAGGAATGGCACAAGGCCGGTAACCTAACGAATAAACAAAACGTCTTCGACGACTTCGCCGCGGCGGCGCAGTATCTGATCGAGAAGGAAGACACCAGCTCGGACAAGCTCGCGCTGATGGGCGGGAGCAACGGCGGCTTGCTCATGGGCGCGCTTATCACCCAGCATCCCGAACTGATGCGTGCGGTCGTCTCCTCAGTCGGCCTCTACGATATGCTCCGGGTAGAGCTCGCGCCGAACGGCGCCTTTAACGTGACCGAGTTTGGCACGGTGAAGAACGCAGACCAGTTCAAGGCTCTCTACGCCTACTCGCCTTATCATCATGTCACCGAGGGCACGAAGTATCCCGCCGTCCTGATGATGACCGGCGCCAACGATGGCCGGGTCGCGCCTTACCACTCACGCAAGATGACGGCGCGCCTGCAGGCGGCGAACAAGTCGGATCATCCGATCCTTCTCCGCACCTCGACCAGCGCGGGCCACGGCATTGGGACTGCGCTGAGCGAAAGGATCAACCAGCTGTCCGACATCTACAGCTTCCTCTTCGCGCAGCTCCAGATGGAGCCGGCAAAGTGATCTTCCGATTGAGCTAAGTTATATCTTAATCATAAGCCCAGAGCGGGCGCGAGCCTTGATCGAGAAAAGCGAGCCGCCCAGGCCGTAGGCTCGCATCCCGGTGGCGGCCGGGCTAAGCTCTGCTTTTCCCTGGCATGCCGCTTGATTCAAAACCGGATCTCCCCCTCGAAATCGGGCACGTCCTGTTCGTCGACATCGTTGGCTACTCGAAGTTATTGATCAACGAGCAGAGCGAGCTGCTCGAGCATTTGAAAACGATGGTGCGCAGCACGGAGCAGGTCCGCGCGGCCGATGCGGAAGGAAAATTGATCCGGCTCGCGACCGGCGATGGGATGGCGCTGGTTTTCCGCACCAACCCGGAAGCGCCCGCGCACTGCGCCCTCGAGCTCGCGCGTGCGGATCTGCAACACCCGGAGCTCAAACTGCGGATGGGGATTCACAGCGGGCCGATCAATCAAATCACCGACCTGAACGATCGGATTAACGTGACCGGCGCGGGGATTAACATGGCGCAGCGGGTGATGGATTGCGGCGACGCCGGGCACATCCTGCTTTCACAGCATGTGGCCGATGACCTTGAGCAGTATCCGCGCTGGCGCCCGTTGCTGCACGAGTTGGGCGAATGCGAAGTGAAACACGGCCTGCGCCTGCGCCTGGTCAATCTCTACAGCGATGGTGTGGGCAACCCGGAGTTGCCCGAAAAGTTCAGGAAAGCGGGAGCACCCGCCGCCGAGCCGCCGAGGCGGAAATCGTCGATTCCCTTGGTGGGAATATCCCTTCTCATCTTCCTGTTGATCGGCCTCGCGATTACGGCGTTGATCTTTGCCCCGGCCCTCCTCAAGTCGCGCCGCCCGACCCCGCCCCCGAGCTCCAGCGCGCCTCCGCCCACCAGCACGCCGGCGATCCCGGAGAAAAGCATCGCCGTCCTTCCCTTTGAAAATCTCAGCGACGAAACGCAAAACGCCTATTTCGCCAATGGTGTGCAGGACGAAATCCTGACCGACCTGGCGAAGATCGCCGATCTCAAAGTGATCAGCCGCACTTCGGTCATGCAATACAAGAGCGGTCCGCATCGCAACCTTCGTGAGATCGGACAGCAACTCGGAGTTGCTCATCTCCTCGAGGGCAGCGTGCAACGCGCGGCCGGTCGGATTCGGGTCAACGCGCAGCTGATCGACGCCCGCACTGACGCGCATCTTTGGGCGCAAACCTATGATCGCGATTTGGCGGACATCTTCGCCATTCAATCTGAAGTCGCCAAGGCGATCGCCGATCAACTACAAGCCAAGATCGCGCCTGCGGAAAAACAGCTCATTGAAAAACAGCCGACCAAAGACATCGCAGCTTATGATTTCTACGTCCGCGGCACAGAGGCGATCGACCGGGCGCTGTTCAGCGATCGGGTCAAAGACATTTTGTTGCAAGCAGTCGACTTTCTCAATGAGGCGATCGCGCGCGACCCCAGTTTTCTGCGCGCTTATTGCAAGCTGGCCCACGCTCACGACCAGCTCTATCTCCTGGGTGACGATCATACCGCCGCTCGCCTTTCTTTAGCCGAGAAAGCCGTTCATGACGCGCTGCGTTTGGGACCGGAGGCACCGGAGGCGCATTTGGCGCTGGCGCGCCACCTCTACAGCAAGCTCAATTACGAAGGAGCCCGGGCAGAAATCGAGTTGGCGCGGCGCGCCTTGCCGAACGAGCCACAAATATTCGAATGGAGCGGCTACATCGATCGACGGCAGGGGCGGTGGCCGGAATCAACTCGCAACCTGGAGCGCGCGCTCGAACTGGATCCAAACAACGTTGTCGTTCTCCAGCAAATCTCCCTCAACTACGAGTCGCTTCACAATTACCAAAAGGCAATCGCAGCTTTGCGTCGCGTGCTATCGCTGAGGCCGAACGATACCGACACCCGACTTAGCCTTGGACAGGTCGATGTCCTCTGGAAAGCCAACCCGAAGCCGCTCCACGAGGTGATCGAATCCATTCTGCGCGATCAGCCGCAAGCGGCTGCCAGCATTGCGACAACGCGCGTTTTTCTCGCCTTGGCGGAACGCGACGTCGAGGGCGGCGCGAGGGCGGTGGCTGATCTCGGGGGCGCTTCCTTCGGGCCTAACGCGATAAACTTTCCCGCCGCTTACGAAGCGGGAGTTTTCGCGCAGCTGAAAGGGGATACGGCTGCCGCTCAAGCGAGCTTTCTCCGAGCACGCGCTACCCAGCAAAACATTGTCGATGCGCAACCAGAGTATGGGCCGGCGCTTTCCGTCCTTGCCCAGATCGATGCGGTTCTTGGACAAAAAGAGGATGCATTACGCGAAGGCAGGCGCGCGGCTGAGCTGATGCCGCCGAGCAAGGATTCTATCAACGGCACCCACATAATGACGCGGCTGGCCGCAACCTATGCAGCGGTAGGCGAAAAGGATCTTGCCCTCGCTCAGCTGGCGCGCGCGCTGGAGCTTCCCGTCGCTCCGCACTACGGCATTCTTAAGTTGTTTCCAGATTGGGACCCGCTGCGCGGCGATCCGCGCTTCGACGAAATCGTCGCCTCGCTCGCGCCGAAAGAATGATATAAAGGCGCTGGCGGCAAGCGACTAAACTGAACACCGGATGGCAGCCGAAGTTAAAAAAGAGATCGAGCTGGAGATTGCCTATGTCCTCTTCATCGACATTGTCGGCTACTCGAAACTTCTGATTAACGAGCAGCGGCGCCTGCTCGAGGTGCTCAACCAGATCGTTAAGGGCACGGACCAATTTCGGACCGCCGAAGCCAACGGGCGCCTCCTCACCATTCCCACCGGCGACGGAATGGCTTTGGTTTTTTACAATACTCCCGAAGCGCCGGTGGAATGCGCTCTCGAGATCGGCCGGGCCGATAAGGCGCATCCCGAGCTAAGTCTCCGCATGGGGGTGCACAGCGGACCGATCAGCGGCGTGGTGGATGTGAATGGGCGCGCCAACGTCGCCGGCGCCGGCATCAACATCGCGCAACGCGTCATGGATTGCGGCGATGCCGGCCACATTCTTCTCTCCAAACATGTCGCCGAAGACCTCGAGCAATACGGTCACTGGCGACCGCACCTGCATGATCTGGGCGAATGCGAAGTGAAACACGGCGCGCGCCTTTCCATCGTCAATCTTTACACTGAAGAGCTGGGGAACCCGGAAGTGCCGCAGAAGTTGCGACACGCTCGCGCCAAAGCTGCGCCGCAATTCGGTGCTGAGGCGAGACCTGGCGGCAAAGGCTGGATGCTGGTTGCCGCAGCAGCAATTTTGATCCTCGCCCTCGTCGGAGGCCTCTTGCTCTGGCAACGGCGCGCGGCGCCGAGTGCGAGGAGCGGACCCTCGCCCATTGCGACTCCGGTCGCGGCGAATGTTCCTGTCGTGCCGGAGAAAAGTATCGCGGTTCTCCCGTTCGAGAATCTCAGCGACGAGAAGCAAAATGCTTATTTCGCCGATGGCGTGCAGGACGAAATTTTGACTGACCTATCGAAAGTCGCCGATCTCAAAGTTATCAGCCGCACCTCTGTGATGCCCTACAAGAGCGGCGTCGCGCGCAACCTGCGCGAGATTGGGAAACAACTCGGAGTTGCTCATCTCCTCGAGGGCAGCGTGCAACGCGCCGCCGGTCGGATTCGGGTCAACGCGCAGCTGATCGACGCCCGCACTGACGCGCACCTTTGGGCGCAAACCTATGATCGCGATTTGGCGGACATCTTCGCCATTCAATCTGAAGTCGCCAAAGCGATCGCCGACCAGCTGCAGGCCACGATTCTGCCGCGCGAAAAGCTGACCATAGAAAAACAACCGACCAAAGACATTGCGGCCTATGACTTTTACGTCCGCGCCAAAGAAGCATTCGATGTGGCGTCGTATAGCGACGATGCAACGAAAAGCCTGCTGCAAGCAATTGGCTTGTTCGAGCAGGCGATTGGCCGAGACCCGACTTTCCTGGCTGCCTATTGCTCGCTCGCCCGGGCCCACGACCAACTCTATCTGTTTGGTGGCGACCATACCCCAGCTCGGCTCGCTGCGGCGGAAGAAGCGATCAACGCCGCACTACGATTGCAGCCTGACGCCGCCGAAGCGCATCTGGCTCTCGCGAATCACTTCTACAGCAAACTGGATTACGAAGGCGCGCGGGCCGAAATAGAAATGGCGCGTCGCACCTTGCCGAATGATCCGAGAGCATTCGAGTTGAGCGGCTACGCTGACCGCCGACAAGGTCGCTGGCAGGAATCAACCCGCAACCTGGAGCGCGCGCTGGAGTTGGACCCCAACAACATTTTCATCCTCCAGCAGATCTCTGAAAGTTACGCATCGCTGCGCGACTATTCCAAGGGGGTGGCGGCCTTGGATCGCGTCCTTTCACTTAAGCCCAACGACCTCAATACCCGAATCAGTCGTGCACAATTGGAGGTCATCTGGAAGGCGGACACCGCGCCGCTGCATGAGATTCTCGAATCGTTCATGCGCGAAAACCCCTACTCCCGCAGCCGTTTCGCTGGGACTCGCCTTTTCCTCGCTTTTGCTGAGCGTGACGCGAGCGGCGGTCTGCGCGCGCTCGCCGACCTGGGTCAAAATACCTACGGGCCCGACGCCATCCAATATCCTCGGGCATACGGTGAGGGCATTTTCGCTCGACTCAACGGCGATGTAGTTGCCGCTGAAACAAGCTTCACCAAGGCGCGCGCCGCACAGCAAAAGATTGTGGATGCACAGCCCGATTACGGGCCGGCACTTTGCGTCCTTGGTCTGATCGATGCCGGTCTTGGTCGAAAAGAGGATGCGTTGCGTGAAGGAAGACGTGCCGCCGAATTAATTCCCCCAACCAAAGATTCGATTAACGGGGCGCACATCATGAACCTTCTGGCGATGATTTATGCATGGGTGGGAGAAAAAGATCTTGCCATCGAGCAGCTAACGCGCGCCCTGCAACTTCCTGGCAGTTCGAATTACGGTTACTTGCGATTATTCCCTCAATGGGACCCCCTGCGTGGCGACCCGCGCTTCGAGCAAATCGTCGCCTCGCTCGCGCCCAAGGATACGAAGCGATAAGGGAATCGGATGTCTACTGAACGAGAACGCGATCTGCAACTCGAAATCGGGCACGTCCTGTTCATCGATATCGTTGGTTACTCCAAGCTGCTCATCAACGAACAAAGCGAGGTGCTGCATAAGTTGAACGAGCTCGTGCGTGGGACGGATCGAGTGCGCGTAGCGGATGCAGCTGGCAAACTGATCCGCCTGCCGTCGGGGGATGGGATGGCCCTGGTTTTTCGCGACAGCCCGGAAGCGCCGGCGGAGTGCGCACTGGAGATCGCGCAGGCGCTGAAGAGTTATCCGGAAGTGCAGGTGCGGATGGGCATTCACAGCGGGCCGGTCAATGAAATCGTGGATGTGAACGCGCGATCGAACATCGCCGGCGCGGGCATTAACATCGCGCAGCGGGTGATGGATTGCGGCGATGCCGGTCACATTTTGCTTTCGAAACGCGTGGCGGACGATCTTGCGCAATACCGGCATTGGCAGCCGCTCCTGCACGACCTCGGCGAATGTGAGGTGAAGCACGGGACTGTCATCTCAGTAGCGAATCTCTATACCGATGAGCTGGGCAATCTCGCAGTGCCGGTAAAATTCCAGCAGATAAAAGAGAAGAATCAGACGGCGGTGGCACCATCGCCAGCGCGAGGTAAACCGCTGCTGTTAACGCCGGTCCTTCTTATTTGCGTGGTGATCGGCCTCGCGATTGTTGCCGTCATTTTCACGCCCGCCGCGAGAAAGTTTTTCACCCGGCAGCGCGCGGTGGCGCCGAACCCAACCTCCTCGGTCTTGCCGATGGCAATCGCGTCCGCGATTGCGGAAAAATCAATCGCTGTCCTACCCTTCGAAAACCGGAGCGAAGAAAAAGCCAATGCCTTCTTTGCTGACGGAGTCCAGGACGAAATTCTGACCAACCTCGCGAAGATCGCGGATTTAAAAGTCATCAGCCGCACTTCCGTGCTGCTCTACCAAAGCGGTCATCCACGAAACCTGCGCGAGATCGGGCAACAACTTGGGGTGGCCCATCTGCTCGAGGGCAGCGTGCAGCGAGTTGCCAATCGGGTCCGCGTCAACGCGCAGCTCGTCGATGCCCGCACTGACGCGCATCTCTGGGCGCAGACCTATGACCGTGACCTGGCAGACGTCTTCGCGATTCAGAGTGAGATTGCCAAAGCCATCGCCGACCAGTTACAGGCCAAGCTTTCACCGAGCGAAAAAACGGCCATCGAACGGCCGCCCACTGCCGATCTCGTGGCCTTCGATCTTTACACCCGCGCGAAGAGGTTGCTCGTCCGCTCCGTCTTTGCTGCGCGCGAGAAGGAGAATCTTTTGGACGCGGTGGAATTGCTGCAAGAGGCGGTCACACGGGATCCGACATTCATGCTGGCTTACTGCCAATTGGCCGCCGCACACAGCCAGCTCTATTTTATCAACCTGGACCACACCCCGGCCCGGCTCGCTGCGGCCGACGCCGCCGTGCAGACGGCTCTGCGTTTGCGCCCGGAGGCAGGTGAAGCGCACCTCGCCCTGGCCCAAAATCTTTATCGCACCTTTCTCGATTATGACCGCGCCCGCGCCGAGCTCGCCATTGCTCAGCGCGCCTTGCCTAACGATTCTACAGTCCTGTCCCTCGCTGGATATATCGACCGTCGCCAGGGGCGTTGGGAGGAATCCATGCGCAATCTCACCCGGGCGGTCGAGCTGGACCCGCGCAATGTTTTTTTGCTGCAACAAATTGCGTATAGCGATCAACTGCTGCGCCGCTACGCGGAGAGCGCCGCTACTCTGGACCGCGCTCTGGGAATTGCCGCGAAAGATATCGACACCAGGGTGCAGCGCGCGGAGATCGCCTTCTATTGGCGAGCGGATCTCCGGCCGTTGCACACCACGATCGATTCCATTCTCGCGGACAATCCGGCCGCCGCACCCGACCTCGCCGACAGCTGGATAAATCTGGCGCTTTGTGAACGCAATCTTGCAGGCATCACTCGAGCCCTCGGAGCTCTGACCGGCGATAGTTACCGCTTGGTGAATTTCGTGCGCGTCCCTCGTGCCTTCGTCGATGGGTTGCAGGCTCGTATCCGTGGTGATGGCGGCGCGGCGCAGAGCGCCTTTAGAGTCGCGCGAACGCAGCAGGAGAAATTAATGCGCGTCCAACCCGATTATGCTCCCGCGCTCTGCGTCCTCGGCCTGATTGACGCTGGCCTCGGTCGCAAAGAGGAAGCCCTGCAGGAGGGACGCCGGGCCCTGGAGCAGCTCATGCCAGTGGCGCAAGACTCGATCTCTGGCTCCGACATGCTAGCCCTCTTCGCGGTCATTAGCGCATGGGTCGGGGAGAAGGACCTCGCCTTCGAGCAATTGGCGATCGCGACCCGAATTCCGGGGACGCTAAGTTATGGTCAATTGAAACTGCACCCGTTCTGGGACCCGCTCCGCGGCGATCCGCGCTTCGAAAAGATTCTCGCCGATCTCGCGCCGCAAGAAACTTCGAAATAAGGAGTTTGCGAACACGCCCCGGCAGGCGTGAAAATCTAATCCATGGCCCCGAGGTTATACCGGAAATTTCAGTGAATTCTCCTAAGCGGATTTGGACAATCCAAGGAGAGGCGTTGTGTAAGCGGGCCGGGCGGTTTAACCCGCCACTCCTCGGCCTCTGACCGGTTTTGGCTTAGCAAGACATCAGTGGGCGTGCGTGTCGATGAGCATATGTCAGTTTTCCGCGCCAATGGCTTCGAGAAATTTTCCATAACGCGGATGACTGCGGAGCCGGTCCAAATCAGAATCGTATTTGACCCAGTTGGCGAGCTCCGGTCCGGCGGCGAGAATTGAACGCTCCAGGAGATCAAAGGCCGCATCGAACTCGCCTAATTTCGTATAACCGCATGCGACGTTGTATTGAGTGAGAGGATCCTCGGGATCGATGGCCAAGGCGCGCGATATCCATTCCCTGGCCCGTTCCATTTCGCCGAGTTCAAAGAGTGCGCCCGCGCCCAGGTGTGCCGGCCTCGGATCCTCCGGGTGAAGGGTGAGTTGACGCTCGGCCAGCTTGAGGCCTCTGCGGGCCGCATCTTTGCTATCTTCAGTTCGGCCGAGGGACCGGTAGATGTGAATGAGCATACACACCGACTGATAATCGTCCGGCCGAATCTCAGAGGCGCGCTCGAAGAGTTTGGCAGCCTGCTCGATTTTCCCCTGGCCGAAGCTGACTCGCGCGTAGAAATAATGCGCTTCAAAGGAGTTGGCATCGAGTGCCATCGCCCTTTCAAATTCCACTTTCGCTTCTTCGTCACGTCCGGCAGCAGAGAGCGCTAATCCGCGCGAGGCGTGAGCCTCAGGGAGGGTGTTGTCCAGACGCAGCGCCTTCTCCGTTGTGGCCAGAAGCTCATCGTTCGGCACCTTGACGCGATAGTTCATGTAGAGGAGCGAATCGCAATCGGCCATGCCGGCATAGGCGCGCGCGTAGTTTGGGTCCAGCTCGACGGCTTTGGTAAACATGCGCCGCGCCAATTGGAGATAGTGCTTCGAGCGGCGGTGCAGATAGTCCCGCCCTCTCAAATAGTAAGTATAAGCTTCAAAATTTTCCGTCGGCGCTCGCCCCATCAACCTCTTCTCTTGCGGCAGCAGCTTGACTTTCAACTGCTCCACGATGGCGTGCGTGATTTCGTCCTGGATTGCGAAGATATCGGTTAGGTCACGGTCAAAGCGCTCCGCCCAAACATGACCGCCCTCCTTGCTGTCAATAAGTTGACCAGTAACCCGCACGCGCGACCCCGCCTTGCGCACACTTCCTTCCAGCACGAAAGCAACGCCAAGCTCCTGACCTACCTGCTCCACCTTGACCGGTTTGCCCTTGTAGGTAAATGCGGTGTGGCGTGCGACAACGAAGAGCCCGGAGATTTTTGAAAGGTCGGTGATGATATCCTCCGTGATCCCATCGCTGAAGTACTCCTGTTCCGGGTCGCCGCTCATGTTGTTAAAGGGGAGCACGGCAATTGAGGGCCGACCCTCTTTCAACGACGCCGCGCCCTTGGTCTTTCGTTCGGCGGAGCTCTCCAGCGAGACGCTGTAAACACGCATGGGTTTCTCGATATTCTTCAGGTTCTGCTCGCCCATATCCTCAAAAACCAAGGCGAGCCGGTTACCCACGTGATCGCGAACGGAATTAGAAATCGTGATCCCGCCGGGGCTGGCAATGCTCTCCAACCGCACCGCCACGTTAACCCCATCGCCCAAGATGTCGTCGCCTTCGACAATCACGTCGCCCAGGTGAACGCCGATGCGGAATTCGATGCGGCGATCCTGTGGCACATCCGCGTTTCGCTCCTGCATCCCGAGTTGGATCTCGGCGGCGCAGGCGACCGCGCTGACCACGCTTGGGAATTCCGCCAGCATGCCATCACCCGTCAGCTTAAAGATGCGTCCCTGATGTTCGGCGATCTTACCGTCGATGAAATCAGCTCGAATGGCGTTAAATGCGGAGAGCGTGCCGGCCTCGTCGGCACCCATGAGCCGACTATATCCGACTACATCGGCGGCAAGGATGGCAGTCAGGCGGCGTTCCATGGCGGGCTAGGAGATTCGCCGGAGTGCGTGTTCGTCTCGGCCAGCATCGGGCAAGATAGCGCAAACTGGCAGCCTACATTCAAGGAATTTCGCAAGTTGCAAGCTCGCGCTACTACTGATCGCGGAGTCGGCCCAGGTGAGACCGCCGTGGATGACGAGGAAACTAATCACCGGGTTTGACCCCGTAGCGATTGGCTTCCTCGGGCGCGATTGCGACGGCCGCTCCTTCACGCACCGGCGACGACAGTGCGCTCGTTTTCGCACCGATCCGGAAGCGCCGGTCCTCCGCGCGCGGGAAATCAGCCACTCTCTGAAAGCTCATCCCGAGCTGCGCGTGCGCATCGGCATTCGCTCCGGAGCGATCGGCGCTTCAAAGAAACTGCTCGCGGATCTCGCACCGAAGGATACCAGGTAGTAAAAGAGTCGGATGTCTTCCGAACGAGAGCGCGATTTGCCCCTCGAAATCGGCCACGTTCTCTTCGTCGATATCGTCGGCTACTCCAAGTTATTGATCAACGAGCAGAGCGAGCTGCTCGAGCATTTGAAAACGATGGTGCGCGGCACGGAGCAGGTCCGCGCGGCCGATGCGGCGGGAAAATTGATTCGACTCGCGACCGGCGATGGAATGGCACTGGTTTTTCGCAATAGCCCGGAGGCGCCCGCGCAGTGCGCCCTCGAGCTCGCCCGCGCCGACAAAGAACATCCCGAGCTCAAACTGCGGATGGGAATTCACAGCGGGCCGATCAATGAAGTGATCGACGTAAACGAGCGCGTCAACGTCACCGGAGCCGGGATTAACATGGCGCAGCGAGTGATGGATTGCGGCGATGCGGGTCATATCCTGCTCTCCAAACGCGCCGCGGACGATCTCGCGCAATACCGGCACTGGCAGCCGTTCCTGCACGACCTCGGTGAAGTGGAAGTAAAACACGGCGTCCGAATCGGACTGGTCAATCTCCATGACAACGACCGCGGGAATCCTGCGCTTCCTTCCAAGTTGCACCGCCCGGCAGACGCACCTGTCAGGGCGGGCTGGCGCCGGCCGTTAGTCGGCGCGGCGCTGCTCGTCCTGCTTTCGTTGGGCTTGGCGCTCGCGTGGTTTCGGACGCGGCCGGCTCGGCTTTCTCCGCCGGCGGCCGTTGCGAAGGAAACGCTGATCCCGGAGAAGAGCATTGCCGTCCTGCCTTTTGAAAACCTGAGCGAAGAAAAACAGAACGCTTATTTCGCCGACGGAATCCAGGATGAAATCCTCACCGGCTTTCCAAGATCGCCGACCTCAAAGTGATCTCGCGCACTTCGACCCTGCGCTACAAGAGCGCGCCCGAACGGCTCTCGGCGATCGGCAAAGAGCTCGGTGTGGCCAACATCCTCGAAGGCAGCGTGCAAAAATCCGGCAATCAAGTCCGAATCAATGTGCAGTTGATCAGGACGGCGAACGATTCCCACCTTTGGGCCGAGACCTACGACCGCGAGCTGCACGATATCTTTCGGGTCGAAACCGAGGTCGCGACGGCGGTCGCAGACAAATTGCAAGCCACCC
>JBBPZS010000132.1:0-11801 GCA_038198605.1 Chthoniobacterales bacterium
AAAACAGCGGGGTGTTCTCGGCTTGGCGGGGCTGGGGGGGGGGTGTTGCGGTGGCTGTTTTTGGCCGCCGCGCTCCCCCGCGCCACGCGTCTACAACGCGGCGATCGCGGCGCGGAGGTCTTCGGCGGTGACATCCTCCGACACACTGGCGCGGCCAATCTCGTGCGCGACGACGAAGCGGATTTTGCCGTTGACGAATTTTTTGTCGCGCGCGAGCGCGGCAAAAATTTCTGCGCGCGGGAAATCCGCCGGCAGCGCCGTCGGCAAATGATGCGCCGCGAGCGCGGCGCGAATCCGGCCGGCTTCGCCTAACGAAAGTCCGGCCCGCTGCACCGAAACGCGGGCGGCGCCGATCAAACCCAGGCTAAGCGCTTCGCCGTGCAACATCTGTCCCGGACCGGCAGCATGTTCGATGGCGTGGCCGATGGTATGGCCAAAGTTAAGCAGCGCGCGGACGTCGGTTTGCTCGCGCTCATCGGCGGCCACGATCGCTCCCTTGAGGGCGAGGTTGCGTTCGACGAGGAGAGCGAGGTCGACCGGTTCGGATCGCTCCACCATCGCGAAAAGTTCGGCATCGTGGATGACCCCATGCTTGATCACCTCGGCAAAACCCTCCTGCCGGATCCGCTCTGGCAAAGTTTGCAGGGTATCGAGGTCGGCCACGACCAGGGCGGGATGATGAAAGGCGCCGAGAAGGTTTTTTCCCGCGCTGGAATTCACCCCGGTTTTGCCGCCGATGCAGCTGTCGACCTGGGCGAGGAGCGTCGTCGGCAACGGAAGATAGGGAATGCCGCGCAGGTAAATCGCGGCGACGAAGCCGGCCAGGTCGCCCACTACTCCTCCGCCTAACGAGACCAGGAAAGAGGAGCGATCGAGCCCGGCCGCGCCTAACTGCTCACAGAGCGCACCGGCCTGGCGAAGCGATTTCGAACTCTCGCCCGGCGGGACGGTGATCAGCTGCGGCTGAAAATTCGCCTCCCGCAGGCTGGCGCAGACCGTCTCGCCATAGAGGGGCGCGACGTTTTCATCGGTCACGACCGCGCAACGGGGACCGCGGAAATGTTGTCGGACAATCCGGCCAATCCCCGGCAAAAGCCCGGACCCGATCAGCACCTCGTAGCGTTGCCGGCCGGCGCGGACTTCGAGCGATCTCACGGAGCGACGTCCCACCGGAAGTAGGATGGGTCGTCGGCGGGACCAGACGCAGGCGCTGTGAACGTCGTCCAAGTGAGGCCCTCCGCGTGCAGGTCCGCAAAAAGGGCATTAATAGCCTTCCGCTTCTGGTGGGTCCCCCCGACCGCAGTTCCGCCTGGAACGCTCGAAGCCCGTAACACAGTCACTGTTGCGCCTGATAAACCGGAAAATGTTACTTGTGAACCGCTAGCCTGCGCCGGTGCGAGGAGAATGAAGAGAGTCGGCTTTTGAATTTTGTCGGTCGACTTCTGAGCAGCATTTAAATTCAGGCCATAGCTGATCGGCGCAGTGGTGTCGCTTTCCACCAGCGAACGCTTATCGAAAGGTGACAGAAAAATTTTCCACGCTGGCAGATACTTGGGATGCAGACTCGTCATCCAGGAGGTCGTGCCCTGATCGACGAAGATCACTCCATCGTTGTCGTTCAGGTAAGTCTGGGTCGCGATCCCGAGCTGGCGAAGGTTGTTCATGTCCTGTGTAGCGCGCGCTTTTTCCTGCACGCTGCTGAAGACCGGCAGGGCGATGCTCGCCAAGATTGCAATAATGGTGATGACCACGAGCAGCTCGATCAAGGTGAATCCGCGCACAGAATTTTTCATACTCAGATTTTCGACGCTTCGCACCGTATCATCCTCTCGCCGTTTTCCGTAAGTGAAATCGGCCGGCGAAGCAAAGCTTGCTCCGCCCCGGTCGCTTTTGTAAAATAGAGGCATGCCTGATCCAGTCGACCCAATCGATCCTGTCGCGCCCACCCCGACTCCGCCCCCGCCTGGGACCGAGGCGGATGCGACCGCGCGGCCCACTTCCACCGGGCTCCCTTCCAATGTCGCCGCCGCGCTGGCTTGTTTCCCGCTCATCGGCGGAATCATTTTCTACGTGCTGGAGAAGCGCGACGGCTTCGTCCGTTTCTACGCCATGCAATCGATCATCTTCGGCGCGGCCTGGTTCCTCTTTAATATTCTCTCCTCGATCATGCACGGCATCCTCTGGGCCATTCCCGGGATCGGGCATCTGCTCGCGGGCCTTTGGGCGCTCGTTTCTGCGCTCATCCAAATCGCTTTCCTGATCGTGCTTATTATCGCGATCGTGAAAGCCTTCAGCGGCGTTCGCTGGGACATTCCCTGGGTCGGCCCGACCGCGCGCAAGCAGACGAGCGAGAAGTTGTAGCGGCGGGCGTGTCGCCCGCAACCCGCCTCGGTCTCCGGTCGACACGGCCGCCGCTACACCAGAAGCTTCACCACCACTTGGTTCAGGATGAGCTCGTGATCGAGCTGGCTGCTGACGATCTGCAGGTTGGCCGTTAGGCAAGCCTCCAGTCCGGCAACGAGCCGCTCGGTCTCGAAGCGATGGGCCTGCATGGCGGCAATTCCCAACGCGTAACCGTTGATCGAGCCGTCTTTTTTGCGCGGCAAATGCGACGTCGCTTCGGCCGGAAGACGGTTCAGGGTGGAGATGAACGAAAAAGGCGCGCCCGGCTTGGGCAGGCGATGGCGCTGCATGAGGTCTTTCGCGAGGAGGAGATTGCGGACCGTCGGGATGATCGCGACAAGCAGAATGCCAATGGCCGATTCGCCCTGGTCGAGCAGTCGCCTAACGAGTGCGAGCGCGTGTTGCAGATGTCGCGCGGCGAGCGCATTCCCGAGCTCGAAAACGACCCCGGCGCGCGAGAGCGGGACGAGGGTGCGGACGGTCTCGAGCGTGACCCGGCGGTCCTTTTCACCGAGGAAAAGATCGATCTTCTCGAGTTCATTCTCGATCGTGCGCCGGTCGCCGCCGGTGAGAAGGACAAAGAGATCGACCGCCTCTTCCTCGAAGCGGAGCTGGCGCTCCCGGCCTAACGACTGCACGAGATCGAGGGCGGCTTCTTCCCAGCCGCTGCGGCTGGAGTCGAGCTTGTCGAAAACCTGGAGCTCGGCGCGTTTGGCGAGGGCTTTGTAAAATGAGCGGCGCTTGTCGACTTCCGGCGCGCTGAGGAGAAATTGCACTTCCCCGCCCCCGAGGTCGCCTTCAAGCGCGGCGCGCAACTCTTCCAGCGCATCCTGCACCGCGGCGGAACTGCCAATCTTGTTGTCGGCCATAAAATTCACATTCTTCAGCCAGACCAGTTTACCGCCGCCAAAAAAAGGTAGCGTCTGCAATGCCTCGATCGCGGAACGGATCCGCGCCGCCGCCTGGTCGGCGTTATCCGCGCACCCGTCGATCGTTTCGAGGCCGAAATCACCGGCATCCGGCGGCGTGAGCTGGGCCGCGAGTTCGGCGGCTGTCGATTTCACCGCACTCTCATCCGAGCCGACCACAGCATGGATGTTCGAGGTCTTGCGCGCGGTTTTGGTTTTCATGAGCGAATTCTCCAATCCTACCACGCCGGGAACTTCCTGCCTGTCACGGAATGAGACTCGCCCGGCGCAGAAAGAGCGCGTAACGCGGGTCGGAACGAAGCGGATCGAAAAGCGGATTCATCTTTAGTGGAGCTCCTTCCGTGGAGCGCTTTTGAAAAGACTCCTCGAGATATTTGAATGCCTCGTCCTTCTCTCCGAGCGCGGCTTACGAGGACCATCCATTGCGGTGAAACGTCACTCCGGCTCGAGCTCCTGCAGTTGCCGACCTGCCTGCTCGGCTTCGCTCGTCTTGCCCGCCATGCCGTTGATGAAGCCGGCCCAGGCGTGCTGATCGGATTACTCTCCAGATCTTTGATCCGGCGCACTTCCGCGATCGCTTTGTCGTGCTCCCCCTCGAGCGACAGGGTCAAGGGCAGGAGTCCGCGTGCGACGGCGAATTCGGAGTCCATCTCCGGGGCCTTTTGAAATTGCGCGATCGCTTCGTCGTAGCGACGGGCCAGCAGATAAACCTTCCCCACGTCCGTGGTGATGACGACAGAGAGGGGATCAAGATCAGCGGCCCGCGAATCTCCGCGTCCGTCCGCCCCATCGAGACGGGACGACGATATTTGCTCAAGGTCTGGTGGATCCGACCCTGAACACTTCGACAGCAACGGCGCCATGATCGCCAGCAACGACAACTGGCGCGACACGCAGGAAGCCGAGATCATCGCTTCGGGCGTTCAGCCCTTAAGTGAACTCGACTCCGCCATCCTGATCACGCTCCCGCCCGCCGAACCCCGCACCGCAATCGTGCGCGGAAAGAATGGGACCACCGGGCTGGCGCTGGTCGAAGTTTACGCCATCGATCTACCTTCACCCTAACGAGTAAAGCGATCGAAGGCCTTTTCGAATTCGGCCAGATCGGAAAATTCCGTGCCGTAGATTTCCGGCAGCGCTTCGGCCGGTGGCCGGCCGTCGACGACCAGGTCGACGAACTTCGGGAAGAGCTCGTGCGGATGCTTGTTAAAGAGATAGCGAACCAACTTCGCGCTCGTGTCGTAGAGACGGGCCACTTCCAGCGGAGCCTCCGGATAACGCTCGTTCGCGAACAATTCTGCCACCGTCATTTCCGCAAACTGCAACTTCCGCTGGTTGGATCGGGGCGAACGCGAACCACGGGCTGCGACGCTCGCGTTGCCCATGTATTCGGCGAAGCCCTCGCTCAGCCAAAGCGGCCAGCGACGGTTCCCATAAATGCGGGAGACGATGGCGTGGGTGGTCTCGTGCGCGAGGGTGTGGGAATCGAAGCCGCCTTCAGCCGCACGCAGGTCGAGAAAAAGTTCGTCGCGCAAGGCGAAGCTGTGCACCCATCCAAGAGCGCGGGTCTCGAGGAGAAATTTCTGCCACTCTTTTTCGTCGCGGAAAACGTAGACGTGCGACTTGCGCGCGTAGTGCTCGGGCTGCGCGCTTAACGACTGGGCGACATACCAGAGATCGAACTCGATCTCACGCGCGACCTGCAGGGCGTCACCCATGCTGCGGTAGTGGAGGATGAAGTGGTCGGTCTCGCCATGGCGCCATTGCCTGGGCTGGAAGCCCAGCGCCTGTTGGCCGGCCGGGCTGATCTCATGGTTAGGCAAAGCTTCCCAAGCTTCCTGCCGGAGCGGGACGTCGTAAGGCGGCGGGGTCGTGCGCGCCGGAGATGGTGTTCCCGTGGGCGCAGGGGACAGGACCGAGGAGCGGCTTGGAAAAGGCCAGGAGGGTGAAGGCGCTTGGGCATGACTGGTCGGCACAAGGGCGATGCTCAGCACGGCCGCCAGGCGAAAGCAGGAATCGTTAGGGCGAAGCGGCGACCGTCTTCGCGTCCTTCGAGGCGTAGGGGAGGAAATCTTTTTCCAGGGCATCGACATCGAAGAACCGGCCAGAGTAATGGCGCGACAAAGCGGTGTCGAACCCTTCACCGCGCGCGACCGAATCGAGCAGGGCGCGAAAGCCCGCCGGGTCGGCCGCGGAAAGGAAACGAACCAGCCGCTCCGACTCCTGGTAGAAGACTTTGATTTCGTCGTTCCCCGGGTAATCCGTCAGCGTGGTCAGGCGCGCGAGTGGGATGAACTCTTCCGCCGGGATCGAGTCCGAACGAGCGCGCGCATTGTAGTGCCGCGCCCGCTGATAACTGGCGCGCGCGACACGGGAAACGTATTCGGCAAAACCCTCGTCGAGCCAGCGCGGCAGCGCCCGCTGGTAAACGCGGAAGAGCATGAGATGCGCGATTTCGTGGCCTAACGAGTTGTTGGCAAACTTGAAGCTCGGATCGCGCACGACGAAGAGACTGCCAAGCGAGTGAATGCCGCCGGTCCAGGGTTCGAGATGGGCGTGTTCCTGGAAACTTTTCCAGTCCTCCGGTTCCTCGAAAATATAGATGTGCGATTTGCCTGAGCCACCCGGCATCGTCTCCAATCCCAGCTCCTTCGCGATCACGCGAAAGTTGAATTCGGCTTCGACCGAAATCGGCGTTGCGACGTAGCTGTGGACAAAGTGATAGATGAAATGATCGGTTTCACCGTGTTTCCAATCCGCCGGATGAATCGCGAGCGCGCGGCTGCCGAGCGGGTTCCAATCGTGCTGACTGAGGGCCTTGAACTCGACTTCCGGGAGCGAGTTCAGGCCGTTGGTTTCATCGTTCTCCGGCTCGGCTCCCCGTGCGATAGCCGTCGCCGCGCAGACGATCGCCAGGAAAAGGCGGGTGCGGCGCAGCGCTGGAATGCGCCCTGGCCTGCCGTCCCCATCTCTGCCCTGCGCGGTCCAGCGCTCCATCAGGGCTGGACGTGCAAACCGGTCGGCGCCTGGGGCGGAACGGCTGGCGGTGGCGGAGTCGATGTGGGCGGGACCAGACCGAGGAGGACGTTGTGCGCGTAGGTGATCTCGGCCGGGAGATTGAGAACGTCGAGTTGGTAAATCTCAATGTAATTCATGTTGTAGCCGGCCCCGACATTCACGCTCTTGTGTAGAATAACGGCGGGGTCGTCGGCCACGCCGGCGTTGTTGCGGTAAGTGCTGTCGTTGAAACAGGCGTCGAGCATCTGGCCGGCGACGTCAGGCCGGCTGTCCCAGAGCACTTGGAAGACGGTGCCGGTGCCGGGCGCGGGCGGATTAAAGGTGGCGAGACTGTTTTTCTGCACGATCAGGCGCCCGGGCCAGGCGGCGCGGGCGGCGAGGACGGCGTTGCGGGCGAGGTAGTTCACGTCGGGATCGAGGTTGCCGTTCCCGGCCACGGCGAGGGTGACATACTGGTTGGGGAAGGCGGTCATCGAGGCCTCGATGATCTGACGGCCGGCGTCGAGCAGTTTCTCCGAGGTATAACCAACCGCCTGCCAGGCCGCAATATCGGCCTGAGTGTGCGGGACGCTCCAATCTTCGCTGTTTGCGTTGGCAAAACTGGTCCAGACGATTTTGATCGCGGAATTGTTGGTGAAATGCGCTCCCAAGGCGGCAATCATGGCCTTCTTCTTCGCGAGGAAGGTTGGATCCCAAAAGACCGGAATGGTGGTGGGGACGCCATCCTTGTCGAAGGTGAAAAACGCGCCTCCCGCCTGGGCAACCGCATTTGTAACCCATTCCGGCTTGGCGAATTGGGTGTTAATCCGCAGCAGAACCATCTTGCCGGCGGCAGCGGCACGCGCGACTTCGGAATCGAGGAAATTCCACTTAAAGACGCCTTCGCTCGGCTCGAGATCCTTCCAATTCTGGCGAATGGCGACTCCGTCGACGCTGGGATTGGTCAGAACGGTGTCTCGACAGGCGACCCCGGCCGGGGAGAGGGAAAAAACTCCGCACGGGACCTCGGCCGAGCTCGGCTGGCAGAAGGCGAAAAGCCCGGCGCAGAAAACTGCGGCGAAAATCCCGCGCCGCGCCCTGATCCCGACGGTTTTGGCAATGATCCCGAAAAGCATGTCATAAACTCAGCTTTTCTTGTGCCAGTGAGGGCGGTCGGCGGAGGTGCGCCAAGGTGCTGGCCCAGCTGCGGGGAATACCTCGGCGGCCGAGAGGCGAATTGGCCGAAAACCTTTGACAATTTCTCTAAAGACTGTCAAAACTAACCTCTCCATCGTCCCCGCCGGCGACCACTTTTATGAACAAGCGCCTCTTTCTCTTCGCGTCCGTTTTTGCCGCTGTCTCCGCCACGGCTTTCGCTCAACAATTTACCGATGTGTCGGTTGAAGCCGGGCTTCATCGCGATCTGACCCGGGCCTGGGGAAACCCGCTCTGGGGCGATTTTGACAATGACGGGCTGCTCGACCTCTTCGTGCCGAATCATGAAACGGAGGGGGGGGTGAAGGAGGGCGGGCTTCCGCCGTATATTTACATCAATCAAGGTGACGGGACGTTTATCGATGTCGTCGAAAGCTCCGGCGTCATGGAACAGGCGACGAACGACACGGGCGCCTGGCAGGGAGTCTCGCTCGGTGACTACAACAGTGACGGCATCCTCGATATTTATATCGCCGAGCCCCCTTTCCAGGGAGGCGGGACCGCCCCGACCTATGACCTCCTCTTTAAAGGACTCGGGAACGCGAAATGGGAGTATGTGAGCAGCGACCCGGCAGTCGGCATAAAGCTCGCCCGAGACTACGGTGAATGCTCGTTCTTCTTCGACTACGATAACGACGGACAACTAGATATCTTCGTAAAGAACATCCCCAACGTTGTCGGCGAAATCGCTGCCAACGTTATCTACCGGAACAATGGAGATGGGACCTTCACTCAGGTGCCTGGTGCCGGCGGCATGGCCGATGCCACCCATGGCGTGACGGAAGGGTCGATTGTTTCATTTGCCGATTATGACAATGACGGTTGGATGGATGCCGCCTTCAGTGGCAACGGAACGGCCGAGGCTCTTTACCACAACAATCGGGACGGAACATTCACGGATGTCACGACCTCTGCCGCCTTAACGCCGAAGCTAAACTCGCAGGGTATCGCCTGGGGTGACTATAATAACGACGGCCTGATCGATCTCTATATTTCTCATGGGAGCTCAAACGGTTCCGGTAATCAAAACAACGTTTTATATCACAACAACGGGGATGGGACATTCACCGATGTGGCCGCGGCAGCCGGAGCCGATGACGCCACCGACACTTGGGCCGCCGCCTGGGGGGACTACGATAATGATGGATTTCTCGACCTGTTCGTTGCCCGCCCTGGGACTGGGACGATCGGGCCGGGCAATGCAAACATCCTTTACCATAACAACGGCGACGGAACATTTACCGATGTCGCAGCCGAGGAAGGTGTGGCGCTGGAAGATGGCGAGACGACTTCCGCGCATAAGCTAGGGGCGTGGGGCGATTACAATGACGATGGCTTTCTCGATTTGTGTATCAAAGACGGCATTGGGCCTGGGCTCTCGACGGGGAACGCTAACATCGGCAAACACTATCTCTTCAAGAACAACGGCGGCAGTAATCAATACATCAAGCTTTACCTGAACGGCGTGCAGTCGAACAAGCGTGGCATTGGCGCGCGAGTCACGGTGGTCCACGATGGCGCGATAGCCTTCCGGCAAAATAACGGCGGCGGCGGCGGCGAATGGGGATCGCAAGGCGATGGTCCTCTCCATTTCGGCATCGGCACTTCGTCCACGGCCACCGTTCGCATCACCTGGCCGAGCGGCATCGTCGATGTCTTACAATCCGTCCCGGCAGACACTTTCTTGTCGATCACGGAAGGTTCAAGTCCGGCACCCGTGCAATCGCAGAATATCTCAACCCGCGTGACAGTTGACACGGGCGACAAGGTCGGCATTGGCGGCTTTATCGTCAGCGGAACGACGCCGAAGAACGTGCTGGTACGAGGGATTGGCCCTTCGCTGGCCGCCGGAGGCGTGCAGAATTTCCTCGGTGATCCGGCGCTGGAGTTACACAATCCTGACGGTACCGTCCTGGCAAATAATAACTGGAAAGACTCGCAGCAATCGCAGATCGCCGCCACCGGTCTGGCTCCGCAGAATGACTCAGAAGCCGCGATTGTTGCTTTGCTGGATCCCGGCAGCTATACCGCCATTCTGACTGGCGCCAGCGGCACCACCGGCATCGGTTTGGTGGAAGTCTATGACCTCGACGCGGTCGTGAGCTCGCAACTCGCAAACGTCAGTACCCGGGGCTTTGTCGGCACCGGTGACAATGTCATGATCGGCGGCGTCATTATTGGTCCAATGGGAGCGGCTGACGCGACTGTCGTAGTGCGCGCGATTGGGCCTTCACTCGGCGCCTTCGGGGTGAGCGACGCCCTGGTCGATCCTACCTTGGAGTTACATGACGGTAACGGCGCGACCATCGCGACGAATGATGACTGGCAGGATGATCCGGCTCAAGCCACCCTCTTACAGAATGCCAATTTTGCCCCGGGTGACTCTCGCGAAAGCGCAATTTACACGACTCTACCGACGGGTAGCTACACCGCCATTGTTCAAGGCAAGAACAGCACGACGGGAGTCGCCCTGGTGGAAGTCTACAATCTGAACTAGAGACAGGCCTCTCAATTTCTTCGGGACAAGCTTGCGAGTTTGCATGCTTGTAATTGGGGCTTGGCGATTTCGTTCTCGTTTTCAAATGTGACCGAGAGTAGAGAGACGAAGAGGCCTACACGAGGGGCATGGCCCGACAGGATTGGGACGGAGCACGTCCGTGGGGCGCTGGAGGAAGCTGCGCGAGTGGGACCGGCAGCGGCGGCAGTTAAGCTGCCTCCTGGTCATGGAGCAGAACCGTCAGGGGCATCTGCAGGTAAAGCGCTACGGCAGTTGGAGCAGAGATTAACCGCGCCGATCAAGCGCCAGCTGGCGAGCTTGGATCGTCTCATCGGGGGGAATTGATCGGTGCCTCGGTGAAATGAGCGCCCAGGCAGCCAAGCTGGTCGCCGTCAACGGAGCGCGAGCGCGCTCGGCGGCTTGGTCGCCGCAGGCCATCACCCGATCCTACGGGAGTTTTATCGCCGCTTGTGCACCGCCCGCAAACCACCCAAACTCGCCCTTACCTGATGCGTAAACTTCTCTTACTCCTCAACAGCGCCCTCCGAACTCTTCCCAATCCCGCATGACTCCAAGACAGTTACTAACAGAGTGAGCCGATTAATCCGGCATTGAGACTCCGGCGAGAGATTGACTTACTTCGACGCTTGCGGAGGGAGGTAATAAACCTCAACCAGGCCGATCCCTAAAGCTCCACCCTTGCCCTCGACCACCGCGGTATAGGCTCCCGGCGGGAGGGAGGCCAGGATTGCCGACTCTTGCGGATCGATGGGTGCAAGCCCGGTCGCTTCAACCTCGCTGCCCGACGGCGTCTGCCAGTCATCGTTTAATCCCACGACTAGGCCCTGAGCGTTGTAGAGACTTAGGGTCGGGTCTTGCAGCGCATCGGTCACTCCGGTGAGGGATGGACCGATCGCGCGCACAACGACATCGCCGGTCACCGCTCCTGCTCCGATGATGAATCCGCCGATCATCGCGTTATCGCCTGTCTGAACATAACCACGGGTACTAATGTTAGCCAGATAGGTGGCCGCGTTGGGATCATCCAAGTCGTAAACTTCTACCAAGCCGATGCCGGTTCCGTTATCTTTCCCGTAGACGATAGCCGTGTAAATCCCGCTTCCAGGTACCGCCGGATCCACCGGCGCGAGGGTAGCGATGATCGCCGATTCAAGATCATTTGTCGGAGCCAGACCGCTCGCCTCGATCGCCGTAGGCTGTGTGTCTCTCCAGTTATCGTTGGTGATCACGCTCCCATCCGACTTATGTAACTCTAGCACCGGATCGACCAGCGCGCCCGCCACTGGCGGGTTGTTAGAAGTAAGGGATGGCCCAATCGCCCGGATGATGACGCTCTTTGATTCTGTCCCGCCGGTGAGAATGAAGCCGCCAATCAAAACCCGCTCTCCCGTCTGCGCATCGCCGCGAGTCGAGATATTCAGCGGCTTACTCGCAGCCGGGGTCGCGCTCGGGCTGGGCGAGGGTGAAGGAGAGATTGTTGGGGTTGGACTTGGCGTCGGTGTTGGAGGCGGCGTGGGACTGGGCGTTGGCCCGTCCAGGAGCTCGCCAGTCGCGCTCACATAAGGACGGCCAACGCCGCCCGCGATGAGAATGCGGCCATCGTTCAATTCTGTGGCCGAATGATTCTGCCGCGCCACCGTCATCGTCCCGAAGGAGCTGAATTGACCGGTCGCAGGATCGTAGATTTCAACTGAGTCAAAGGCCTGTTGGCCGCCGCCGAAGACGGCGCCGCCAGTTAC
>JBBPZS010000133.1:0-5747 GCA_038198605.1 Chthoniobacterales bacterium
GCTTGGCTGCGGCGACGGCAGGTTCGAACTCTTGCCACACAGAATTGGTGATGATTTTGCGCACGGGATGCTTCAGCATCCCAAGCTTCAATCACCAATGAAAACAATAGTACACATTATAATTCGTGAACACTACCTAGATCCCATATTCTTCGTCGCTCACCTTCTCCATCCAATGAACAACCTCTCCGTCGAGCGCTTCATGGATGGCGATATGCGTCACGGCCGTGTCCGGCCTCGCCGCCGAAGGCGAACGATTAAGAGCAGGCGGTCCGCCGCGCCCCCGCCTAACGATTCCAGATATTCTGCCGGGCTAAAGTTTGCCCATCACGAGCAGGATGATCAGGATGATCAGGAGCAGGCCACCCGGGCCGTAGGCGTAGCCGCCGCCCGCGAAACCGCCGCCGGTGAGCGCAAGGATCAGGAGGATAATCAGGATGATGCCAAGGGTGCTGATGGCTGCGGTGCGAGGAGTCAGTTTCATTCCTGGGTCCTCTCAGATGCGCGCGCCCGCGTCAATCTAATCCTGCGGCCCACTCCGCTTTCAGCCCTGACCGTATTCTTCGTCGCTCACCTTTTCCAGCCACTCGACCGCCTGGCCGTCGAGCGCCTCCTGGATGGCGAGATGCGTTACGGCCGTGTCCGACGCGGCGCCGTGCCAGTGCTTTTCGTTAGGCGCAAACCAGATGACGTCGCCAGGACGAATCTCTTCGATCGGGCCGCCCTCGCGTTGCGCTCGGCCGCAACCGGAGGTCACAAGCAAAGTCTGGCCTAACGGATGGGTGTGCCACGCCGTCCGCGCCCCGGGGTCAAACGTGACGCTGGCCCCGCGCACCCGGGCCGGCTCGGGCGCCTCAAAAAGCGGATCGATCCGGACCGTGCCGGTAAACCAGTCGTCGGGTCCTTTCCGGGAAAGTTGCGAACCACGCCGTTGAATTTCCATCGTTCTCCTTTTGACACTGAGCCCCAGCAACGGACGCTAACGCATCATGGGCGACAAATCTCCGAAGGCGAACCAGAAACAAAAAGCGCAGCAAAAAGGCAAAGCGGCCGGCGCCGCGCAAAAGAAAAACGCAGCCACCGCCGCCCGGTCGGTCCAAAAACCAAAGAGGTAAACTGTGGCCAGAGTAAATTATTCCGGCGAAAAACGCCGCAAAGAGCTGGAGAAGCAGAAGAAGAAGGAAGCGAAAAAGCAGCGCAAGCTGGAGAACGCGACCAATCCTGCTTCCGGCGACATCATTGTCGAAGGCGACGAGCAGACTCCCGCGGAATCGTCCCCGGAGACAAGCGCGAGCTAACCCGTAATCTCTCACCGCAAGAGGGACGCGCCATCGTGAGCCCTGACCGCTCATCGCCGGTCGTTAAATTGATGAACGCCGTTCGCCTTCTGCAGGCGGGAAAGCCTCTCGAGCTGCAGGAAATCACGCGACCGCACCCGGGAGACGATGACGTCCTGGTCCGGGTCAAGGCCGCCGGGATCTGTCATTCCGACGCGCATTACCGGGCCGGCATCTCGCGCGTCGAGCCCCTGCCCCTCACCCTCGGGCACGAAGTCGCCGGGGTGGTGGAAGCCGTCGGCGGGAACGTTAAACAATTCCAAATCGGCGAGCGCGTGTGTCTGCACTACATGGTGACGTGCGGGTCGTGCGCCTGGTGCGGCAACGGCCACGAACAATTTTGCGAGACCGGCGCCATGATCGGAAAAAGCCGCGACGGCGGTTACGCCGAATTCATCGTCGTGCCTGCGCGCAGCGTCTTCCGGTTGCCCGAAGAGATCTCCTTCGCGCACGGCGCCATCATGATGTGCTCCTCGGCCACCTCGCTCCACGCCCTGCACAAGGCGCGCCTGCAACCCGGCGAATCCGTCGCCGTCTTCGGGGCCGGCGGGCTCGGTATCTCCGCCCTCCAGCTCGCCCAGGCGTTAGGCGCGGACGCAGTCTTTGCCGTCGACCTCCAACCGAACAAGCTCGAACTGGCGCAGTCGTTAGGGGCGATCCCGATCGATGCCCGGGCCGGCGATCCGGTGGCCATGATTCGCGCCCAGACCGGCGGACGCGGGGTGGACGTGGCGCTGGAACTCATCGGGCTTCCCCTCACGATGGCGCAATCCGTTCGCTCGCTCGCCCGCCTCGGCCGCGCCGCACTGGCCGGGATCACGGACCAGACCTTCGACGTTTCGCCCTACCACGAACTCATCAACCGCGAAGCGGAAATCATCGGCGTCTCCGATCACCTTGCTTCAGAGCTCCCGACCCTGCTGGAATTCGCGCGCATCGGGAAATTGAATCTCGCTCACGCCGTCACGCGTGCGGTTCCCTTGGAAGCAAAAGCGATCAACGACGTCCTCGACTCCCTGGAACATTTCGGCAAAGAGGTCCGGGTCGTGATTAACCCCTGAGCGAAAGGACGGCAGGCGGAGCGCTGCGCACCGCCTGCCATACAACTCCCCCTCCGGGGAGCGCACGCGCCTCGCACTCGGCGCCTCGCCGAGTGCCTTCTCCCACCCGTCACCGACGGCAGGCGGAGGCACTCGCCCTATAATTCCCTCCCCCGCCGGCGTCGACCAGCTACTGATCACTTGTCAGGGTCACTTCCCCGTCATCGCCTCCAGCTTTTCCGGGTAGCGCGCCCCTTGCACCTCGATCTCGGAGGCCGCGGTTTCGATCTCTTGCAGATCGTTAGGCGAAAGTTCCACCGCCGCGGCGCCAATGTTCTCTTCCAGGCGATGCAACTTGGTCGTGCCCGGATCGGCACGATCCACGGCTTTTGCGCCAGCAACCAGGCGAGCGCGATCTGGGCCGGCGTCGCCTTCTTCCGTTGCGCGATCTCGCCTAACAAGTCGACCAGGGCCTGGTTCGCCTTCAGCGCTTCCGGCGTAAAGCGAGGGAGATTGCTCCGGAAGTCGGCGCTATCGAATTTCGCGTTCTTGTCCATCTTCCCGGTCAGGAATCCGCGGCCGAGCGGACTGTAGGGCACGAGCCCAATCCCGAGCTCCTCCAGCGCCGGGAGCACTTCCTTTTCCACGTTGCGCGTCCAGAGCGAGTATTCGTTCTGCAACGTCGTCACCGGCTGCACGGCATGCGCGCGCCGGATCGTTTGCACGCCGGCTTCCGACATGCCGAAGTGCTTCACCTTGCCTTCCGCGATCAACTCCTTCACCACGCCGGCTACATCCTCGATCGGCACCTCGGGATCGACTCGATGTTGATAGAGCAAATCGATCCAATTCGTCTTCAGCCGCTTCAGTGAAGCCTCGGTCACCGCCCGGATGTTTTCCGGCCGGCTATCCACTCCTTCAGGCGGCTTCCCGCCTTTGAAGCCAAACTTCGTCGCGATCACCACCTCGTCCCGAAACGGCGCGAGCGCTTCGCCTAGCAATTCTTCGTTCGCGAACGGCCCGTAAGCCTCGGCCGTATCAAAGAAAGTCACGCCCCGCTCGATGGCCGCGCGCAGCAGCGCGATTCCATCCTGCTTCTCCAAAGCCGGCCCGTAGCCATAACTCAATCCCATGCAGCCAAGGCCAATGGCCGAAACTTCCAGGTTACTCTTCCCAAGTCTGCGCTTTTCCATGACCGAAATATCGCGCATCCCACGCGACGCTGCTCGCCGGAATTAGCAGCACAACTTGCGCGCAAATCTAGCCGGGGTCGCTGACCCCGGTCATCCCCTCCGGGGACCACGGGCTGCCAGCCCGTCGGTGAGCGGAGTCTCCGCTCACAAGCTTGTCGCGGGAGGCTCCCGCGACCCACGGGGTAACACCCCGTGCTCCCCAGACGCCGCCGACCAGCGCACCTTCCTACCTCCAAAATCCTCTGCGTCCTCTGCGGTTAATTATTCCCACCGCATCTTGTTCTGCGTCGCCCGCATTTTCGCGGCGGCGAACTTGAAGCTGGGCAATCGCGCGCGGCGCGAATCACACTGCGCGCATGCAGCAATCCACGCCTCCCGCGAGATCGCGGCTGCTCTTTGCCCTCCTCTACCTGGGAGAAGGCGGGCCGATCGGTTTCATCTGGTGGGCGCTGCCGACCTGGCTCCGGCTGCAAGGGCTCGACGTCGGGCGCATCACCATCCTAACGAGTATCCTCGTCCTGCCGTGGGTCGGGAAATTTCTCTGGGCACCACTGATCGATCGTGCAAGGCGATTGCGCGTCTGGATCGTCGCAGCGCAACTCCTCATGGGGTTCACCCTCCTGCCGTTGCTTTGGCTCGATCCCGAGCATCACTTTGCCGCCGTCGCGGCGCTGCTGCTCGCGCACGCTTTCTCCGCCGCCACCCAGGATGTGGCTGTGGACGCCCTCGCCCTGCGCCTCGTGCCGGATGAAGACCGCGGCCGGCTCAACGGCGCGATGCAGGCGGGAATGCTGATCGGGCGCAGCCTCTTCGGCGGCGGCGCGCTCGTCCTCTCGGCGCACGTCGGCTTTCCCGTCATCATCCTCGCGCTCGTCGCGTGCGTCTGGACTTCGATGACCGCCGTCGCTTTCATGCGCGAACCGGCAGCGCCCGACGCAACTCGCGCCGGCGGCGGCTTCTGGCCCGAAGGCGCGGCGCAGATTTTTCGCCGGCCGAGCACGTGGTTGGGTTTGTTGCTCGCGCTCACGGCAGGTGCGGCCTTCGAATCCGCCGGCATTCTCGCCGGTCCCATGCTCGTCGATCACGGGATCGGGAAAGAAACGATCGGCTGGCTGCTCGGCCTGCCGGTCGTGGCGGCCACGATCATCGGGGGTCTGCTCGGGGGTAGCCTTGCCGATCGGTTCGGACACGCGCGCACCGTCATCACCGGCATTGTCGGATTTTCGTTAATGGTCCTCGTCCTCGCCGCCTTGAACTACGCCGGCACACCGACCATGGCCGCCTTCGCCGTTACGCTGACCGGACTCTATCTCTGCATAGGACTCTTCATCGCCTCGTCCTACGCCCTGTTCATGGACCTGAGCCGGCGCCCGCTCGCCGCCACGCAGTTCAGCGCCTTCATGGCCGCGACCAACGGCTGCGAAGCCTGGTCCGCGGCTCTCGGCGGCCAGATCGTCTCGGCCCACGGCTACAGCATCACCTTCGTCATCATGGCGGCGGTGTCGCTACTCAGCATCCCGCTCGTCCACGCGTGCGACAAAAGCCGCCGGCTTCAGCGTGCGCTTGAGACGGCATGACTTAGACAAGTGATGCAGGCTCGAGGAGGGAGCGGAGGACGGAGCTCAGGGGAGAGAGATTGTCGACCAATTGAATGGGCGAAATTAAGTAGCTCCGCTCCATTGAGCGTTTCATTTATCGACTGGGTCGGTCGACAAGAATTGAAGGCGTGACCCGTAATCTCCCCTCATCGTGAACCGCTTCCGGTGACTGTAGTTGGGGCTGTTGCATTATTGTCCTGAGCGCTGGTCGGGAGACTGCGAGCGCTTGCAGGCGGGAAAAGCTTCGAGCAAATGTTGGATGAAAAAGATGGGGGCCCGGTGCCCCCGGCCGGTCCGTCCCCACGAGTAGGACCCGGGTGACTATACGTGATTCCCGTATAGCTGGGAACGCAGCACCGATCGAAGAATTGAGCGACTCCTGGTCCATGGTGGTGCATTGGCGGGAGAATTTAGGCGCGGGCGGTTTCGAGGTCGTCGAGTGATTGCGCCTTTGAGCAAATGTTGGATGAAAAAGACGGGGGCCCGGTGCCCCCCACCGGTTCGACCCCAAGAGTAGGACCCGGGTTGATATACGTGACTCACGTATAGCTGGCAGCGCAGCGCTGATCGAAGAATCGA
>JBBPZS010000134.1:0-5433 GCA_038198605.1 Chthoniobacterales bacterium
GCTCGAGTTTTTGCACCCGGATAATCCGAAGGTGCTGGCGTTCCTGCGCCGGCATGAGGACGAGACCATCCTGGTGGTGGCAAATCTCTCGCGCTTTTCGCAGCCGGTGGAGATCGATCTTTCGCGTTATGCCGGATGTGTGCCGATGGAAGTCTTCAGCCGCAACCTTTTCCCGCCGATCAAGAAAGCGCCGTATGTCCTGACGATCGGTCCGCACGGTCACTACTGGTTTGCCTTCCAATCACAGAAAGAAAAACGGAGCACGAAAAAGCGGGTCGTGCCGACGATCGACGCCGAGCCGCATCTGGCCGCGCTGCTCGCGAATCATCAGCGGGCACAGCTCGAGCGCGAAATTTTGCCGAATTATTTGCGGACCTGCCGCTGGTTTGGCGCGAAAGCGCGCAGCATTCGCGAGATGCGGATCATCGAGCAGATCCCGGTGGCCGAGGACGCCGGGCAATTGTGGCTGCTCCAGGTCGATTACACGGACGGGGCGCCGGACATTTACTCGCTCCCGGTCCAGCTCGAAACCGGGCCGGCGGCGGAGGCTCTCGCACGCTCGACCCCGCAGGCGGTGATCGCGCGGGTCGGCGGCAAGGGAGTTCTCTACGATGCGCTTTGGGACCAGGAATTTCGCGACAAGATTTTTCAACTGATGGCGAGCGGGACCGACCTGAGGGGCCGCAACGGTCATCTCCTGGGCGTGGGGAGCAGCCTGCTGGAGCAGGAGCCCGAGGGGAAGACGCCGTCTTCCCAGGTGCTGAACGCCGAGCAAAGCAACTCCTCGATTCTTTTCGAGAACCGGTTCTTTCTCAAACTCTACCGCAAGCTCGAAGACGGGATGAATCCCGACGTCGAGCTGACGCGGTTCCTGTCCGAGAAACAGCACTTCGCGCATGTGCCCGCTTTCGTTGGCGCGATCGAATACCGCCGGCCGCGGGCCGAGCCGACGGTGGTGGCGCTCCTGCAAGCGGCCGCGCCTAACGAGGGCGACGCCTGGGCTCTCACGCTCGACGCGGTCGGCCGCTATTTCGAGCGGGTCCTGTCGAAGAAAGGCGAGCTGCAGGCAGCCGAAGCGGTGCCCGGGCCATTGCTTGAGGAACTGCTCGGCGGCGTTTATCGCGAAAAAGCGAAGCTGATTGGTCAGCGCACGGGTGAGATGCACCTCGCCCTTGCCGCGGAAACGAATGACAAACGCTTTGCCCCGGAGCCGTTCAACGCCATGGCGCAGCGCTCGGTTTATCAATCGATGCGCGCTTCGCTCCGCCGGGCCTTTGCGCTCCTGCAGAAGAAGCTGCCGGATTTACCGGAAGCCTTCCGCGCCGAAGCCGCCCAGGTCCTCGCGGCAGAGCAAAAAATCCTCGCCGCCGAACAGGAAACGCTGGAGCGGCATGCCTCCGCCATGAAGATTCGGATCCATGGCGATTACCATCTGGGACAGGCGCTTTACACCGGGAAGGATTTCGTCATTCTCGATTTCGAGGGCGAACCCGCCCGGCCCTTGAGCGAGCGCAAACTGAAACGCTCGGCCCTGCGCGATGTCGCGGGCATGATGCGGTCCTTCCAATACGCCGCCTACAGCGCGCTCTGGCAGCCTTCGATGCGGACGGAAGACGTGCCGTTTCTCGAACTTTGGGCCGACCTTTGGTATCGGCAAATGAGCGCCACCTTCCTCGAGAGCTACCTCGAGACGGCCGCGGGCGCGAGTTTCCTGCCGCCAAAAGAAAGCGATCTCACCGTCCTGCTGGAAGCGTATCTGCTCGACAAAGCGGTCTACGAGGTCGGCTACGAATTGAATCATCGGCCGGATTGGGTCCTGATCCCGGTGCGTGGGATCAAACACATTCTCAACCTTGCCTAACGAATCAGCAGTGGAATAAGCGCCGCCTGCGGGCCTCTCACGACAAATGAAGACGCTTCTCCATGCTCTGACCGCAATCGCGATGTTTGGCGCCACTTCTTTCGCGGCCGAAACGCATTTTCAGAGCGGCCCGCAGCAGACTTCGCTGGTCGAGCTCTACACTTCCGAAGGGTGCAGCAGTTGTCCGCCAGCCGAGGCCTGGCTGAGCCGGCAGAAAGAGAATCCCGCGCTCTGGAAGCAATTCGTGCCGCTGGCCTTTCACGTTGATTATTGGGACCGGCTCGGCTGGCGCGATCGCTTTTCTTCCAAAGAATGGACGCAACGGCAGAGCCGATACGCCGCGCTCTGGCGGAGCGAGTCGGTCTACACTCCGGCGGTGGCGATCAACGGACACGAGGAGCGCGGCTGGTCGGGCATGCGTCTCAGTTCGCCTAACGACAAGCAGGCTGGCGTCCTGAGCGTGGCGACGAGCGATGGAAAAACATTCGCGGTCGAGTTCCGGCCGGCCGATGGATCTGCCTCCGCTTACGAAGCGCATCTTGCGCTGCTCGGTTCCGGCCTGTCGACCAAGGTGCAGGCGGGCGAAAACAGCGGGCGAAACCTGGCGCATGACTTCGTCGTGCTCGAGCTCCAGAACGCCGAGCTGAAATCCGACTCCGGCCCGGCGCGCGCCCAGCTGACCACCGCGGCCAGGACCGAATCCGGCGCCCGGAAATCGATCGCCGTCTGGGTCACGCAGCGCGGCCAGCTCGTTCCGCTCCAGGCGACGGGCGGTTGGCTGCCCTGACTTTTCGCCTAACGACGAGACTTCAAAAATTTCGCGAGCTCGCGCGCGGCCAGCTCGTGACCGGCGGTGTTCAGATGCGGGTCGTCGGGAAAATACATTTGCGCTCCGCCTTCGACCTCGCGCTGCAGCGCCGGTGTAAGGTCGAGCAGTGGACTTCCGGAACTGGCGCAGAAATCACGAACGAGCGCATTGAGCGCGAGTCGGTTCGCACTCACCGCCTCGGGCGAAAGCGGTTTCGGATCCCAGTGGCCGAGAAAATCGATAGCCTTCTGCAATTCCGATTGCGAAAAAGCATGCTCGCAAAGCGGCCAGTAAACCTGCGGTTTCGAGGGGATCAACAGGACGACGAACTCGCTGCCATGCGCGCGACATTCCTCTCTCATTTTGCCTAACGACGAACGGGTCAACGCCCAGCCGCGGCTTGCTTCGAGCTGGGCTCGGGTCTCGCCCAAGGCCTGCAGGTAGGGCGGGAGAAAAGCGAAATGCAGCGTCCGATTGTTCACCGGCACGCTGAACAGACCCTCTCGGAATTCGGGATGCGAAACATCTCGCAACCCTTCCCGAGTGTCGCTCTCGTCCGGTCCTCGCACCTTCCCGCCCTGCCGCAGCAGATCGGTTCCGACCTGTCCCATCGTCCAGAGAAAAAGCGTCTGGTAGCGGCGAAACGAATCGATGACCACCCATCCCGAACGCTCTTCACCCGGCCTAATCCCCGCATGTTCCCAGTGATCAAACGCCTCCGCATCGAGCAAATCGTTGCCCGCGAAAAACGCCAGCACCACGAGGCGGGGATGATGCCGGAGCGCGTAATCCTGCAGCACATACAGCTCCTGCTGCGGGCCGAAGCCGGAGGTGCCGTAATTCTGTACCGTGCGGCCGGTAAGCGTTTCCAGCCGCGACGGCCAGATGTCTTCGCGCGGCGACGCGCTGCCATCAGTAAACGAATCACCAAGCGCCGCCACCTCGATCGGATCGCGCACTTTCTCGTTCCGAAATCCCTCGGCATCAGTCCGCAGCGGGTAACGATAAGCGACACGCGGACTCAAGCTCTTCGGCAGGAAACCAAGCTGCACGATGCCTCCGTATTGCCATTGGTTGTAGGAACCCAGGTGGCGCGGGAGACGCAATCGGTAGCGGGTCGGCTCAACCCAGCGGTTGTCGGCTGCCACCATGCCGAGATCGTGCCGCGCTGCTACCAGCAACGGCGGGAGGCGCGGACCCACTGCGCGCAGCGCCAACTCGATCACGAGCAAAGAGAGGGCGGTGGAAAAGAGCAACGTCAGCGCATTCGTTAGGCCCGTTTTCTGTCTCGGCGGCCTAAACCAGGCCGCGAGCCCGAGAATGAACGCCCCGATGGCATAGAACGGCCAAAGCGAAAACGGTCGAACCAGGCGCAGATCGTTCCAGACAATTTTTCCGCTAACCGAGATCTGGAGCCGAAGACCTCCGGGCGGCAAGGTCACGCTCCGCTTCGTTTCGCGGACGATTTTTTTCCTGGCAATCAGCCGTCGCGAGTTTTCACCAAGGGCCACGATCCGGTATTCCGCCGTGCCGTCCGGCTCCGCGACGAATCGCAATTCGCGCGGCGCGCGGGGATCGATCACGAAGACGGCGCGAGCGCCATCGCTCATGATGATCTCGGGCACGACCTGGTTCGACTTGATCGCATAACGTTGGCGGACCGTGCCGCGCTCCGGTTCGCCGGCCCGCTCCTGCACCGTCAGTCGCTCGGTGCGCGCGCCTAACCAATCGGCCGTCGCGATTCCCATGATCAGCAGGAGGGCGCCGACCAGAGCCGGACGAGTCAAAAACGGCTGCGCGCGTCGGACGGAATTCATCGGGCTAACAGACTACGCGAGTGCCACCGGAGCGAACAGCCGGACAAGAATCCCCTTGACCCGGCATGCGACTCTTCCCTAAAAAGGAATCGCGATGAAACTGAATCGCGCCCCCGTTTTTCTGATCCTCGCGACACTCGCGACTGCGATGGTCGCGGCCACTCCGGAGGAAGCCGTCCGTTCGCGGATCAAACGCGAAGCGGTGACCTCGAGCAACGTCGCCAGCGTCGGCTACAGCCGGCACCTGCGCGCGCTCGAGATCGAGTTCACCCGCGGGGCGGTTTATCGCTTTCTCGACGTGCCACCGAAGGTGCACCAGGGCCTGATCGCGTCCCGGTCGAAAGGGCGTTTCATTGCCGAATATATTCGAGGCCGTTATCGATTCGTTAGGGTGCGAGCGCAACCCGGCGCGGTCGCGGCAACGGGAACGCAACCCGATTCCTGAGGAGGCGCGAAGATTGCCCCCCGGGCGGTCCGCTGGCTGGCAGAGCCGATTTTTTTGCACTGCAAATGGTGCTATCATCCGGGGCAAGAAATTGCAAAAAAAGCGCAGATTTCGCGTTGACGACAGAACGCTTCGCGATACTTTGTTCGTCCGCTGATGGCGGTCCCGGGTTTGCCGGGGTGTTCTTCTTGGCTCAACTTCGAGCCGCCGGTTGTTGGACTTCAACAAGCGGGCGGCGTTTGTCGTGGAGCAAAGAAAACGGTTGATCTTTGACAGTGCAATTCTGGATTTCGTCATCACGACGATTAGTTTTTTTGAAATCCAGAAGGTAGAAGTCAGCGAAAATTGAATTGTGCGTTATACGTCGAGTTTCTTTGATTAAAAATTTTCCTGAACCGGTTCTTCGGAACCGCGAAGGAATCTTAATTTGAATAAGATCGGACGAACACCGGCTTCCGCTCAAGAGCGGTTGCCGGTTTAGAATGGTCAGATTTCAGCTCCC
>JBBPZS010000135.1:0-5902 GCA_038198605.1 Chthoniobacterales bacterium
CGATCCGTTCTCGACCCCGGGCCGTGAGGCGAGCATTATGATGAACGTTCATGTGCGGGTTGGGTTTGATGGTCTGGATGTGTTCACACCCTCCACTCTGCCAAATCCTTCCCCGCATGAACAACCTATTGAAACATCACAACTAGACGAGAAGTGAATCCTTGCCGGCGTTGATAAATTCGCATCCATTCTCCGGGAGATGACGTATCGGGGTTAGTCGCAACCTTTTTCCAATCCATGATTAGCGAACTTCTTCAGGACCGGGCCACTCTCTACGTGTCGGGTGCAATGACCGCCCGCGAGCGGGAAGATTTCGAATTGATCCTGGAATTCCACGATGAACTCCGGCAGTTCGTGGCCGCTTCTCAGGATGTCGGGACGGCTATTTTGCTGGCGAACGTCCCTTCTGACTCTCCGGCGCCTCCCGCCCGGTTGAAGTCGGCAGTCCTCCAAGCCATTAATGGTCAGGCTCAGCAAGTGACCCCGGACGCCTTTGTCCTGACCGGGCCCGATCGGCTCGTGCAATGGGTAAACCCGGCCTTCGTCGAGATGTGCGGCTATTCGCTCAAGGAATTGCGGGGCAAAAGCCTCGGCCCGATCCTGCAGGGCGCAAAGACGGATCCGGAAGTGGCCGCGCGCATGCGGCGGGCTGTGCACGAGTTCAAGCCTTGCCACGAGCAGTTGGTGAATTATCGCAAAGACGGCACCCCGTACTGGGTCGACATCGAGATTACGCCAATCCTGGACGATGCGGGCGTCCCGCTTTGGGTGGTCGCGCGCGAGCATGAAATGCCGCTCGCAGCCTGAGGCGGCCCTCTGTAGCCGCCTCACTGTGTTGAGGCGTGAGGCGCCGGCACGGCTACACAGAGCCGTGGCTACAACACGAGCCGGAATGAATTTTTTGCAGTCGCCCTAGAGGCGCGGTCCGATCAAACCGCGCAGTTTCATCATCCCGCGCCGGATGCGTGCCTTCACTGTGCCCAGTGGGAGATCGAGTCGCTCCGCGATCTCCGCCTGGGTCAGGGAACCGAAGAAGGCCAGCTCGAGCGCTTCCCGCTGCTCGCCGGAAAGTTTCTGCATCGCTTCGCGCACAAAACTGTGCCGCTCGCCCGAGGTCGCGGCGGCGAAAGAGTCGTGATCGTCGAATTTTTCCCGCACTTCGGTTTCCAGTTTCACCTCCTCGTGCAACTGGCCGCGGCGTTGCGTGGAGCGGATAATGTCGATCGCCCGATGCCGGGTCAGAGTCACAGCCCAGGTCATCGGTTTGCCGCGGGTCGGATCGTAAAGCGGCGCCTTTTTCCAGATTTGCACGAAAACTTCCTGCAAGACATCCTCCGCGGCCTGTTCGTTCCGGAGGAGGCGGTAGGCGATGGAAAAAAGAACGCGCGAAAAGCGATCATAGAATTGCTCGAAACTTGCCCGATCGCCCTGGCCGATGCGGCGGAGAAGCTCGATTTCTTCCTTTTGAGTGCCCGAAAAATCCATAGAAACGATCAAGCCAGCTTGGCAGGCCTCCTAGGCGTTGCAAGCCCCCTGCTTCCGATCGCAAGGGAGGAACAGCGGCCCTCGCCGGCTAGCCGATCGCGGTCTTGTATGCCGCCGCGTCTTTTAGATTGTCGAGCGCTGCGGGATCCTCCGGTTTCAGGATATAGATCCAGCCTTCGCCGTAGGGATCGGTGTTAATCAGGGCCGGGTTGGATTCGAGCGCGTGATTCACTTCCGTGACCGTGCCTTTGGCCGGCGCGTAGATGTCGCTCGCCGCCTTGACCGATTCGACCACTGCAATGGTCCCGCTCGCTTCGTAGGCCGCGTCCTTTTTCGGCAGCTCGACGTAAACCACATCGGTCAGCTCGGCTTGCGCGTGATCGGTAATGCCGACGCGGATCAAGTCGCCCTCGCGGCGGACCCATTCGTGCGATTCGGTGTAGAGAAGGTCTTCTGGAACGTTCATGATTTTTTGTAGAGCGGTTTCTTTTCGATCAGCGCAGGAAATTTTTGGCCGCGGATTTCGACTTCGATTTCTTCACCCGGCTTTGGTGCCGGCGTTTTCAGGTAAGCCATCCCGATCCCATAGTTCAGGCTCGGCGAAAGCGTGCCGCTGGTCAGTTCGCCGGCCTCGGTGCCGTCGCGGAAAACACGGTAATGCGGCCGGGGCGGCGGGCTTTTGCCTTTCATCTTGAAAGTGACAAGCCGGCGGGAGAGCCCGGCTTCTTTTTCCCGCAGCAATATTTCGCGCCCGGTAAACTTCGGTTTCGAGAGGTCGACGAAAAACCCGAGCCCGGCCTCGAGCGGGTTGTGCTCGGGCGAAAGGTCGGAGCCGTTCAGCGGGTAACACATTTCGAGCCGCAACGTGTCGCGCGCCCCCAGCCCACAAGGGCGAATGCCTAACGAATTCCCTTTTTCGAGGATTTCATTCCAGACTCTTGGGGCCTCTGCCGCCGGGAAGAAAACTTCGATCCCGTCCTCGCCCGTATACCCGGTGCGCGCGACCCAGAGCGCCGTCGGGCCGAGATCGAACTGCGCAATCTGGTTCCGTGCCGGCAGTTCCTTTCCCTGGCCGAAAAGCGCGGTGAAAAGCTCGCCGATCTTCGGTCCCTGCACCGCCAGTCCGGCGAAGCGATCGCTTTGATCTTCGAGTGCGACGCCGCCGTTCGTCCCTGTAGCCGGGGACGCTGTCCCCGGCAGGTGGCTCCGCAGCCATTCAAAATCGTCTTCGATTCGCGACGCGTTCACCACGAGGAGGAATTTCTCTTCCTCGATCCGGTAAAGAATGAGGTCGTCGATAATCCCGGCCTCGTCGTTGAGCAGAAAAGTGTAATGCCCGGTGCCGACTTCGAGTTTGCCGACATTATTCGTGAGCACGGTGTCGAGCCATGCTCCGGCTTCTGGTCCGCTCGCGACCAGCTCGCCCATGTGGGAAATATCGAACACTCCCACCGCATTCCGCACCGCGAGGTGCTCTTCCATGATGCTGTTGTATTGCACCGGCATGAGCCAGCCGCCGAAGGGGATGATTTTCGCGCGCAGCTTCACGTGCTCGTCGTAAAGCGGGGTTGTTTTTGTTGCGGCGTCGCTCACCGCCGCAGCCTAGATGTTGCCTCAAACGTGTCAAACCTCTCACCCCAGCGGCCGCCTTGGTTGAACTGCCGCAGCCACGCCTCTAGGATGAATGCGACGATGAGTTTTCTCGATTTACTCGAACGCCGCTTCGGCCGCTTCGCCATTCCAGGCCTGATCCGGATCGTGGCCGGCTTCAACGCGCTCGTTTTTCTCCTCACGCGGGTGAACCCGGAGTTCGTGCAAATGCTCGATCTCAATCGCGGCGCGATCCTGCACGGTCAGGTCTGGCGTCTTGTCACCTACATCTTCATCCCGACGACCAACAGCCCGATCTGGATCATCTTCGTCCTCCTCTTTCTCTGGTTCATCGGCGAAGGATTGGAGCGGGCCTGGGGGGCGTTTCGGCTTAACCTCTTTTACTTCCTCGGAATGATCGGGACGACGATCGCGGCCTTTTTCTTCGGCGGGAATTTCGCCAACACGATGCTGAACGCCTCGCTCTTTTTCGCCTTCGCCAATTTTTATCCGGACGAAGTCATCTACATTTTTTTCATTCTCCCGGCGAAGGTGAAATGGATCGCCTGGGCCTCGGCCGCGCTCCTTCTCTTTGGTTTTGTCACCAGCCCGATGTCGTACCGCATGGCGTTGGTTGCGGCCTTTGCCAATTACTTCATTTTCTTTGGACCGGAGCTTGTCCGGGCCGCCCGTAACCGGCACGAGACCTCGAATCGGCGCCGGCGTTTTGAAGATACCTCGCGGCCCGAAGAGGAGGCGTTGCATCACTGCGCCACCTGCGGCGCGACCGAACTGACCGACCCGAGCCTTGAGTTTCGTGTCGCGCGCGACGGCGAGGAATACTGCCTCGCGCATCTGCCGAGTACGACGAAGGTGGAAGCCTGAAAGCTCCCTCTTCCGCGGGTCCGCTTGACCCTCTTGTCGTGCACGGGGAAACTTCCGCGATGGATTCCACGCCCGCGCCGCTCATCCCGCAGGATGGCTGGCATTGCCTCCACCTTTTCTACCGGATCGAGTACGGCCAATGGCAGCTGTTGAGCAGTGCCGAGCAACGGGCCGCGAAAATCGCCCTCTCCACCCTCGTGCAGGAAACTCGCGCGCTCGAATCGACCCAGCTCCTGACCTTGAGCCAGGTCACTCCGAAAGCGGACCTCGGTTTCATGCTTATCACCCCCGATTTGCAGACGGCGAACCGGATCGAGAAACAGCTTACGTTGTCGTTAGGCGCAGACGTCCTCGTGCCGGTCTACAGTTATCTCTCGCTCACGGAAGAGAGCGAATACATCACGACCGAGGAGCAATACGGGGAGACTCTGGCACAGGAACAAAAACTGAAACCGGGCACGCCGGAGTTCGAGGCCGGGATGCAGGATTTCCGGGAACGGATGAAGAAATACCGGCAGGACCGGGTTTATCCGACCCTGCCCGACTGGCCGATCGTTTCCTTCTACAACATGACGAAACGCCGGGGCGAAGAGCGCAACTGGTATTCACTGCCCTACGAAGAGCGCCGCACCCTGATGGGCGGCCACGCCCGGGTCGGGCGGCAATACGCCGGCAAAGTGAAGCAACTCATCACCGGCTCGACCGGTCTCGACGATGCGGAGTGGGGCGTGACCCTTTTCGCGCACGACACCTTCCAGATCAAAGCCATCGTTTACCAGATGCGCTTTGACGAGGTGAGCGCGGCCTACGCCGACTTCGGCGAATTTTACATTGGCATTCAACTGCCGCTCGACGAACTGTTTCGCCGCCTGCAGCTCTAGTGCTCCAATCTTAATCCTGCTCCTGCTCCTAATCCTGCTCTTCTTCGGAGGATTAGGATTAGGATTAGGAGCAGGAGCAGGAGCAGGAGAAAGATCGGAAAAAAGGATGGGTGGCAGAGTGGTCTAATGCGCACGCCTGGAAAGCGTGTTTGCCGCAAGGCAACCAGGGTTCGAATCCCTGCCCATCCGCCCGCGCGGGCCTTTCGTTAGGCGTCGTCAGGCTGGCGCCGGCTCATCACCTGCGTCGTTTGCCGCACCTTGATGATGCTCCGGGCCGGCAGCACGCCGCGGAAGTTCGTTCCCGGGTAAATAATGCAGTCGCGCCCGACGACGGAACCGGGATTCAGGACCGCGTTACAGCCGATCTCGGATCGGTCACCGATGATCGCGCCAAATTTCCGCAACCCTGTCGCGATCATTCCGTCGGTCGCGAGGACGGTGATCTCGGCATGGTCGAGTTTCACATTGGAGAGGATCACACCCGCTCCGAGATGCGCCTTGTATCCGAGAATCGAATCGCCCACGTAACTGAAATGTGGAATCTGCGCGTCGTCGAAAATGATGCAGTTCTTGAACTCGCACGAATTCCCCATCACCACGTTGTTCCCCACGATGACGTTTTCGCGCACGTAACATCCGCTCCGGATGTGGCAGTTTTCGCCGATCCAGGCCGGCCCTCTCAACATCGCGCCCTGTTCCACGATCGTGCCCTGGCCGATGAAAATGGAATCGCTGATGAATGGCTTTCCGACCAGCTCGCCCAGCACCGCCGGCTTGAGCCGGAATTGCAGGTAACTCGGGATCTGCTTGAGCGCTTCCCAGACGTACTTGTCCGCCTCGAACAACTTCGAATGGGCGGTGTGTTCGAGTTCGAAAAATTCGGCGGCGCTAAACATGAGGTCAGTCGTAAACTGCGACGCTCGTTAGGCGCCGGCGCGACGGGTCAGGACCGGTCCTTCTTTCGTGTCCCGCACCGCCCAACCGCGCGCCAGGATGGCGTCGCGCAATTCATCACTTTTTTGCCAGTTCTTGGCAAGCCGCGCCTGCGTCCGCTCCTCCGC
>JBBPZS010000136.1:0-45072 GCA_038198605.1 Chthoniobacterales bacterium
ATTTTGTGCCGCGCCTTCGTTGGTCGATAAAACGTCGCCATGAGCAGGTGCAGGTTCACCGTCAGGCTGTTCATGCAAACGACCTCGTTAGGCTGGGCGCCCACCAGCCGCGCCGCCGGCTCGCGCAGCGTCTCGTGGTAGGAATACCAGGGCGTGGCGGCGTCGAAGTGCCCGTCGACTCCGAGCCGCGCCCAGTCCTCCAGCTCCTGTTCAACCGCGGCCCGGGTCGCCTTCGGCATCAGGCCTAACGAATTGCCGACAAAGTAAATCAGCGGCTGGCCGTCCGCGCCGGTCGGAATGTGGAAACGCTCGCGCATCCCGCGCAATCCATCCGCGCGGTCCTGCTCGAGCGGGAATTCCTGGTCGGCGGAATAAGTCATCATGCGGAAGAATGAATCAGGAAAAAAGGAAAGCAGGAAAAATCTGCAGTCATCTGCGAAATCTGCGGGCCATCAGTCTTTCCCGGACGGCGGCTGCATGAATTCGATCGTGGTGCCGTCGGGATCGCGCACATAGGCGACGCGCCTCCCGGCATTCGGGCCGCTCTCCAGGGTGTGCGGCGTGCCGGCGGCTTTCCAACCTGACGCAGCAATGCGCTCTAAAATGACGTCGAGGTTATCGACGGTGAAGGCGACGTGGACCGAGCCGACGTCGCACGGTCGCCACGGCACTTTTTTCCGATCAGCGGGCGCGTGATACTCAAGCAGTTCAATCTTGTGGCCCGGCGCCCTCAGGACCGCGAGCGACAACTCCGCGCCCGGCACGCCCGTGACTTCACTCGCCAGCGCGCCGGTGTGATGCGCGCGATGGGACAGCTCGAAACCCAGCACATCGCGCCAAAAAGTGAGCGACCGCTCCAGGTTCGCGACCGTGATGCCGGTGTGATCGGCGGCGATGATTCGGAATGGCGGCGCGCTCATCTCGGAATCGATTCGCCTCGGGTGAGGACAATTTCAACCCGCGCCGGCATTCCGGCCGGAGAGAACTGCTCGCCACCGCCCGGAATTTTGTTTGTGATTTTCCGCACGGGTTCGCGAATCACCTCGGTAACCGCAATTCATTTTGCCCACCGCGATGCACGCACCTGCCACCACCATGACCGCCGCCCTTTCCGATAAGGAAACTTTCACCTACCTGCTCGAGGAACATGCCGGCATCGTCCGCAAAGTCGCCTTTGGTTACACGAACACGTTGCCGACCGCGAAGATCTGGCCCAGGAAATCACCCTCCAGCTCTGGCGCGCCTATCCTCGTTATGCGCCCGGCCGGCCTTTTTCGACCTGGATGTATCGGATCGCACTCAACGTCGCGATTTCCTTCCTGCGCCGCCACACTCATCCGGTCAGGCAAACTCTTTCGCTGGAGGAAAACGAAATCGAAGTCGCCGCCCATCCGGCCGAGCCGGACGAGCGCATGGCGCTCTTGCACCAGGTCATCGCCTCGCTCCCTCCGCTCGATCGCGGTCTGCTTCTTCTTTACCTCGACGATCACAGCTATCGCGACATCGCCGCCATTCTCGGCCTGAGCGAGACCAACGTGGCCACCAAACTTAACCGCCTGAAACAGCGTGTCCGCGAAGAGACGCTCCAACTCGACCGCCAAAACTCATGACTGAACTCGACGATCTCAAATCCACCTGGCAAACGCTTAACCGCAACCTCGAACGGCAACACGCGCTTGCCTTTCATCAATTTCGAGAAAACAAGCTGACGCGTTTTCGCTCCGGCTTTCGAGCGCTCGTCACCGGGCAGATCATCCAAATCATTTGTGGCGGGCTGCTCGCGCTGCTCGGCGGAAGTTTCTGGGTCGATCACCTCGGCGTCGCTCACCTCATGATCTATGGCATCTCGCTCCATCTTTACGGCGTCATGATGATCATCTTTGCCGCGCGCGATTTGTTCCTCATCCGGCAGATGGATTACTCGGCGCCCGTGCTCGTGCTGCAAAAGCAAATCGCGGCGTTGCGCGCCTGGCATCTGCGGACAGGTCTTTGGTTTGGCATCGCGGGCTGCTTCATTTGGATTCCAGCCATGCTCATGATTTTTTATGGACTGGGCGCCGATGTCTGGCGGCATAATCCAGATGTCGTCGGCTGGTTTGTCTTGAGTGGAGTCGTCTGCCTCGGAGTCCTTCTTGGAATCGTCTTCTGGTCGCGCCGTCCCGGAAAGGAATCGCTCGCGAGCAACCTAGAAGCCAGCGCCGGCGGCCGCAGCGTCAGGCGCGCGCAGGCCCTGCTCGACGAAATCGAGCGCTTCGAAAGCGAGTAGCCTCCTTGCTTCACGAAGAAAAAATGGGAAACAATTTTGGAACATGGATGCCAATACCCCGCCGACCTGTTGCCCGGTTCTGGAACTGCGCCAATACACTCTCCACCCGGGGAAACGCGACCAGCTGGTCGAGCTTTTCGAGCGCGAATTCATCGAGAGCCAGGAAGCGCTCGGGATTTGGCTCGTCGGGCAATTTCGCGATCTCGATCATCCGGATCGCTTCGTCTGGCTGCGCGGCTTCACGGAAATGGCGACACGCGCCCAGGCCCTGCAGGAATTTTACGGCGGACCGGTCTGTAAGGCGCATCGCGAAACGGCGAAGGAGACGATGATCGATTCCGACAACGTGCTGCTTTTACGCCCGGCCCGGCCCCGCTCCGGCTTTTCCCTCGGGCACCTGGCGCGTCAATCTCGTGGTGCGACAGAAAATCCGCCCGGGCTTTTGCTCGCGACGATCTGCCATCTGAAAGAAGGCGAGAGCGGCGAGAAGATTGCGGAGTCATACGAAGAGATGATGCGTTCGGAGCTGAGCGAAAAAGGCGCGTCCCTCCTCGCCTGCTTTGTGACCGAGAATCAAATCAACACCTTTCCCGCGCTGCCCGTCCGCGAAGACGCGAACGTCTTTGTTTGGTTCTCGATCTTTGCGGACGAGACCCGCGACGCAGCGCAGGACGCGACAGTGGTGCGGTCAGTCGTCTGGCCGGACAAAATCGGCGACGGGCTCCGTGACCGGTTGAAAGCAGAACCGGAAATCCTGCGACTTCGCCCGACGCCGCGCTCGCGTTTACACGGCTAAAACCGTCGCGGCTACTTGGGTGCGGCGATTACCTTCAGCTCGATCGCGATCGGAGTCGGCAAGGCACCAACTTCAACCGTCGTCCGGGTCGGATTTGGCTTTCCCGGGCCGGCGAAATATTCCGGATAAATGCGGTTAAAGCTTTGGAAGTCGTTCTTCATGTTGGTTAAGAAGACGGTGACATCGACGATGTCTTCCCACTTTGCGCCCGCATCTTCAAGCACGAACCGCACATTCTCGAAGACCGCGTGGCACTGCTTTTCGATGTCGTAACTGACGATATTGCGCTCGGCATCGAGCGTCACGCCGGGGATTTCCTTGCTTCCCCTCACGCGCGGTCCGATGCCGGAAAGGAAAAGAAAATCACCGACCCGTTTCGCGTGCGGAAACGCGCCGACCGGTTCCGCCGCCCGCTGACTTTCAAAGGATTCGCTCATTTTGCGATGCAGACGTTCTTCGGCTCGGTGAAGAAACGCAACGCTTCTTCGCCGCCCTCGCGGCCGACGCCGCTTTGTTTCATGCCGCCAAAAGGAACGCGCAGATCGCGCACCAGCCAGCAATTCACCCAGACGGTGCCGGTGTGAATCTGCTCGGCGACACGGTGGGCGCGGCTCAAGTTTTGCGTCCAGACGCTGGAGGCGAGGCCGTATTCGGTGTCGTTGGCGTAGCCGATCACTTCCTCTTCCTTGTCGAAGGGCGTGACCGTTACGACCGGGCCGAAGATCTCTTCGCGATTGACGCGGCAACCGACCGGGAGGCCGGTGATCACCGTGGGCGGAAAAAAATAGCCGTCGCGGCAGCGATCGTTAGGCGCGGATGGTGCGACGCCGCCGAGCGCGATCGTACCGCCTTCTTCTTTCGCCAGGTCGACGTAGAATTTTACCTTCTCGAGCTGCGTCTGCGAGACGATCGCGCCCTGCTCGGTCTTCTCCTCCAGCGGGTCCCCCTGTTTCAGTTGCCCAACTTTCTCGGTGAAGCGCCTAACGAATTCATCGTAAACGGACCGCTCGACAAAAACGCGCGAGCCGCAGAGGCAAACCTGGCCCTGGTTGGCGAAGGAGGAGCGCACGCTCCCCGCGATGGCCGCGTCGAGATCGGCATCCGCGAAAATGATGTTGGGGTTTTTACCGCCAAGCTCGAGCGAGACTTTCTTGAAGAGCGGCGCGCCGGCCTCCGCGACTTTACGCCCTGTCACCGTCCCGCCGGTGAAAGAGATCGTGCCGATTTTCGGATGCGCCGTGATCGGCGCGCCAACATTCGGGCCGGTGCCGTGAACGATGTTGAGAACGCCGTCCGGCAAGCCCGCTTCCCGACAAACTTCACAAAGCAAAAACGCCGTCATCGGCGTCAGCTCGCTCGGCTTCGCGACGGCGGTGTTTCCGACCGCAATCGCGGGCGCGATTTTCCAGCTCAACAAATAGAGCGGCAGATTCCAGGGCGAGATGAGACCGACGACACCGCGCGGCTGGCGCAGGGTGTAGTTGAAAGCGACGCCGTCCATGATGTGCGCCTCGTTTTCCGTGTGCAAAATCGCCGTCGCGAAAAAACGAAAATTGCTCGAGGCCCGCGGAATATCGAGACTGCGCGCGAGGGCGAGCGGCTTGCCCGTGTCGATCGATTCGGCGCGCGCGAATTTTTCGAGATCGCGATCGATCAGCTCGGCGATGCGGAGAAGAAGGCGCGAGCGCTCGGCCACCGTCGCAACGGCCCAGGCGGGAAAAGCTTTCTCCGCCGCAGCGACGGCGCGCTCGACGTCCTGGCGGTCGCTGTCTGGGACTAACGAATACGGCTTCCCGGTCGCGGGCTCGATATTGTCGAGATACTTCCCGCCGATCGGCGGAACGAATTCACCGCCGATGAAATTTTGAACCTGCTCGAGCTGGGTCATGGCGCGTCGCTACAATAACTGGCGCAAAACGCGGAGCCAGTTGCCGCGCAGAATTTTCTCGATCTGCTCGTCGCTGAAACCGCGCTCGATCAACTTCCGCGTCAGGTTGCGAGAGTGGCTGTGATTGCCAAGGTCGGGCAGAAAATTCGGCGTCGTCAACTTGGCCTGAAGCGCCTCGCGTTCCGCGTCCGGCATTTGCCGCCAGAGGAATTCGCAAAAGTCGAAACCGATGCCGACACCGTCGATCCCAATCAAGCCCGCGACATGTTCCATGTGATCGACATAACGATCGAGGGTAGCCTTTTCCCGCTTCGGACTAACGAGAATGGCGTTGATCCCGATGACGCCGCCGCGCGCGCCGATCATTTTGATCTGCTCGTCGCTGAGGTTGCGCTCCATGTCGTAGTAACGGCGGGCGTTGCTGTGGGAAACGATCAGCGGCCGAGTCGTTAGGGCGCAGATCTCCTCGAAGCCGGCGGGGTTGATGTGCGCGAGGTCGAGGATGATCCCGAGCCGCTCGCATTCCGCCACCAGCTCGCGACCGAAGCTCGTTAGGCCAGTGGCGGGCGAACCGCTGGCCGCGAAAATGCCCCCCGCGGCCGCGGCATTGACCCGGGCGTGAGTGAGTGAAATGGCGCGCAGCCCAAGTTCGTGAAAAATACGGAGGAGATGGAGATCCTCACCCAGCGGCTCCGCCCCTTCCATCGTGAGGAGGAGCGCGATTCGGCCTTCGCTCCGCGCCTGCTCTATTTCAGCAAAGGTGCGGCAAAGCGCGAGCGCGGGGGTGGCGGACAGTTCCGCCTTGAGCAGCGCGACTTGGTCGAGCGCGACGCGGAGCGCGGGTTCGCCCAGGTATTCGTCCTCGATGTAAAGGGCGACGCCGAGCAGGCCAATATCGCCGGCGGCAAATTCCGGCAGGAAATCGGTTGCGACCACGTTCCGGCGCGGGCGGCTGAGAAAAAGGCTGAGCGGCAGATCGAAATGCAGATCGACCAGCCCGCCGGCATGGAGACGCGAGACTCTATTTTCCATTATGTGGCAGGGACAGGCGCGACCGCTTCGAGAATGGCGCGCGCGGCGGTTTCATTGGCGCCGCCCGGGCCGAGCCGGGCGATCACCTTCTCGAAAGCAGCGAGCATTTCCTTGCGCCGATCGCGGTCGTCGAGCAACTGCAGGACGGCGCTTGCGATCGTGGCCGGTTGGGCATCGCCCTGGATAAACTCGGGAACGATTTCACGGTCCGCCAGGACGTTAGGCATGCCGAGATATTTTACTCGAATCAGCATCCGCCCGGCAAGATAGGTCAGGGCGGCGACTTTGTAGACGAGGACGAAGGGCAGCCCGAAAAAGGCCGCCTCGAGCGTGGCCGTGCCCGAGGCGACGACGCCGGCCGTGCTCCGCTGCATGGTGTGCGCGGCCTGCCCGACCACGACCTCAGCTTGCCCTAACGAATTGAGGACCGGAGCCAGGTCGTGCCGGATCACTTCGGCGAGGGCTTCGGAGGCGGCTGCGATTTCGAAATGCAGTCCTGGCCGCTGCCGGTGCAGCGCGCGCATGACCTCGATCAGGATCGGCAAAAGCTTGCGCACTTCGCGCGCCCGGCTGCCGGGGAAAAGACCGACGAGATGGGGCAGGCGCAGGACGTCGATTCGTTTGGCCTGGAGATTTTCGATCATGGGATGCCCGACGAAGATCGTGCGCAAACCGGATTGCTCGTAGAGCTCGGCTTCAAAGGGAAAAATGCAGAGCATGAGGTCGAGCCAGCGCGCCATTTTCGGAATGCGACCGCGGTTCCAGGCCCAGACCTGCGGGCTGATGTAGTAAATGATTTTTCCGCCTAACGATCGGGCGCGGAGGAGGCGGGCAAGCCGGAGATTGAATCCCGGGTAATCGATCAGGACCACGGCGTCGGGCCGGGTGGCGGCGATCTCGTTTACGGTCCGGCGAAATTCCTCCCGGAAATAACCGTAGTGCTTGATCACCTCCCAGAGCCCGACGACGCCGGCTTCGTCGCTCCAATCGAGAAAGCGCTCGCCCGCCACTTCGCACATGCGCGGCCCGCCGCGGCCGAGCAAGCGCAGGCCCGGTTGCAGGCGGCGCAACTGTTGCATAAGCGCGGCGCCGTGATTGTCGCCGCTCGCTTCCCCGGCGACGAAATAAAGGCTCAGCGTGCGCTCCATCGCGAGGTCATTGCGCCTCCTCGATTCGCTTCGTGATCTGGACCGCCAGCTCAAGCGCAGCGGTCGCTTCAAACCCCGAAACTTTTGGCTGCAAGCCGGTCCGGGCGCATTCGATGAAGGAAAGAATCTGGCGCTTGAGCGGTTCCTCTTTTTCGATCTCGACTTCGGCCCGCTCGATCCCACCCCCGACCTTGCGATAGATTTCGCCCGTCTGGTTTTGATAATCGAGCGAGAGATACGCGTCCCCTTGGAAGACACGAATCTTGCGCATCCGCTCCGGACTGATCCGGCTCGAGGTGATGTTAGCGACGCAGCCGTTTTCGAAACGAATTCGCGCGTTGGCGATATCCTCGCGCCGGCTCAGAACGGGCACGCCGACGGCATCGATCGTCTGCACCGGCGACCTCACGAGATGCAGGATAATTTCCAGGTCGTGAATCATGAGATCGAGCACGACGCCGATGTCGGTGCTGCGATTTGGAAAAGGCGACAGCCGATGCGCCTCGATGAAACGCGGATGGGTCAGGCGCGCTTCGAGCGCGCTCAGGACCGGGTTGAAACGCTCGACGTGGCCGACCTGTAAAACCAGCTTCCGTTCCACAGCCATCTCCGCCAACCGGCTGGCTTGGGCGGTGTCTTCCGCGATCGGTTTTTCGACCAGGAGATGCTTTCCTTTTTCCAAGAGCGGCTGCGCGATGGCGAAGTGCGAGTTGGTCGGGGTGGCGACAGAGGCGGCATCGACCAGGTCGGCGAATTCCTCCAGCGAACTGGCCGCGCGGACGTTGTATTGCTGCGCAATCCCGGCGGCGACTTCCGCATTGCTGTCAAAAATGGCGGTGAACTCGGCGCTGTCTGTCGCGGCGTAAAGCCGCGCGTGATTTTTGCCGATATGCCCGACCCCGACGACTCCGACACGAAGAGCTTTCATGAAGGAAGACGATTAGGATATACGTTCGACATGCGAGATGTGTTCTCAGTCAACCGCACCGATGAAACAAGCGCAAACTGAATGGGAAGAGCGCTATCAGCGCCGGGAAACGCCGTGGGAAAAAGGCGCCCCGCATCCCGCGCTGATTGATTACCTGGCGGAAAACGGACCGTTAAAGGGAGAGATTTTCGTCCCGGGCTGCGGTTCCGGTCAGGATGTGCGTGCTCTTGTTACCGCCGAAAATCATGTTGTCGGCGTCGATCTGGCGCCGTTTGCAATTAAGAAAGCCAAGGCGCGACCGCCCCTCGCGCGGGAAGAATATCTGCTGGCCAACCTTTTCGATCTTCCGCCGGAGATGGATGGCCGTTTCGACTGGGTTTTTGAGCACACCTGCTTTTGCGCGATCGATCCCGCCCTGCGCCGGCAGTATGTCTCCACGATCGTTAGGCTGCTAAAGCCGGGCGGCCGGATGCTGGCAATCTTTTTCCTCAACCCGGACCACGACGAGGATGGTCCGCCCTACCGGGTGAGCACGGCCGAGCTGGAGGATTTCTTCGGCGAGGCATTCATCCTCGAGCGCGAATGGGTGCCGGCCCGGACGCATCCCGGACGCGAAGAACGCGAGCTGATGCGCGTCTTGACGTGTGTTCCACGCTGCGCCTAGAGGTCAAGCTTCGGAAAATGAGCTACTCACGGAAACGGCCTTGAAATGCTCGCAGCGACCCTTTGCGCGACGGTGGCTTGAGATGGCCTTAGTTAATCACTTTGAAGACCGTGCCCTTGCCGCTCGCGCCGCCAAGAGTGGTGGTGCCGTAGAGATTGCCCCTCGCGTCCATGAACAGGCCGGCAACAGGAGAAGAGCCATCGCTTCCGCCTACGAAGGAGTGGAGCGTTGTTATCGTCCCGTCGGGCGCCAGTTTGTAGACCGAGCCGAATCCGTTACCAGGGGTCGTGCTGTAGAGATTGCCTTCCGCGTCTAAAATCAGGTCAGCGACGGGATTAGCGCCGTCAGTTCCACACGTGAAGGAATAAAGGACGGTCACCACACCCTCGGGCGTCAGCTTGAAGATATTGCCGCAGACACCGCCATCAAAGGTCGTGCCGTAGAGATTGCCCGCCGCGTCGAGCACCACCCCGGTGTAGGGATGATAGCCATCGCTTCCGCCGGAGAAGGAATGGAGAATGGTCTTCTCGCCCGCGGGCGTTATCTTGAAGACCGTTCCCCCCGCGAAGGCGCCGCCCAAATCTGTCGTGCCGTAGAGATTGCCTTGCGCGTCGATGGCTAAGCCGGATTTCAGGACACCGCCATCGGTTCCGCCCTTAAAGGCATAAAGCAGCGTCTTCTGGCCGTCGGGCGTTATCTTGAACACGGTGCCGCATCCGCCGGTGCAGTTGCCGGTGCCGCCCGCGCTGGTCGTGCCGTAGAGATTGCCGCTCGCATCCGCAACGAGGTCGCTAACAGGACCGGCGCCATCGTTTCCTCCGGTGAAGGAGTGAAGCACGCTATACGTGTTGTCAGCCGCCAGCTTAAAGACCGTGCCGAAGAAGCTGGCGCCGCCGCCGTCCGTTGTGCCGTAGAGATTGCCGGCCGCGTCCAGAAGCGGGCGGCAACTGGGCGCGATGCCGTCGCCCGCGGTCCCAAAGGAATGAAGCACTCTAATGCGGCCCTTGGTTAGCTTGAACACCGTGCCGCAGCCGTCCGTACCAAAACCGCATGGAGCAGGGTCGCCGACGCCGCCGCCGTAGGTGGTGGTGCCGTAGAGATTGCCCCTTGCGTCCGCGATCAGAGCTCCGGCGGGCTTGTTGCCGTCGGCGCCGCCGAAGCTGTAGAGGATTCTCTCCGCGTTCGCCTGTGCGGCGCGCGGCGCCGAGAGGAGTGCCAATACTAAACCGGTCGCGACGAGCGCCGGACCGAAGATTAATTTATGCATTTGGGTCATTGTATTACTCCTGTTGGGTTGCAGTTGGGTCGAGCTAGCGCTGCTGGGTGGCGCCAGTTCTTCACTTCGAAGATCGTGCTTTTGTCCAGCCGCGATCTTCTTTCGCTCAGAAGTAGCAGGTCGACGATCTGAGAGTCAAGCTCCATCCGGCCGCGGTTGCGCCCGTCCCGAAACTCCCCGATCGCAACGATCGTTAGGCGGTTGGCGCCTGGCGATTGCGCCGGAACGGGGAGTTATCGGGTGTTATCCAAAGAGGCGCTCGCGGCGGTCCACGACGTTGTGGCCGCTCAGGAGGCGAAGCATTGAGTTAGCGGGGATTCGCTTTGAACCAGTCGTAGGTACGGGCGATGCCTTCGCGGAGTGGGATTTTTGGTTTCCAGCCTAACGAATTGATTTTCGTCGTATCGAGCAGCTTGCGCGGAGTCCCGTCGGGCTTGCTCGCGTCCAAGGTCAGATTTCCTTCGAAGCCGACGACGTCACAGATGAGCTCCGCCAGCTCGCGGATACTCAGGTCGGTTCCGGTGCCGATGTTGATGATCTCGGGACTGTCGTAATTCTGGAGGAGAAAAAAACAGGCGGCGGCGAGGTCGTCAACGTGGAGAAACTCGCGCCGCGGTCTGCCCGAACCCCAGACGACGAGTTCGGGCGCGCCGGATTGTTTCGCCTCATGCGCCTTGCGCATGAGCGCGGGCAGGACGTGCGAGCTCTCGAGATCGAAGTTGTCGTTAGGCCCGTAGAGATTGGCCGGCATGCCGGAAATGAAGTTGGCGCCGTATTCGCGGGCGTAGGCCTGGCAGAGCTTGATCCCGGCAATCTTGGCGATGGCGTAGGCTTCGTTCGTCGGCTCAAGCGGCCCGCCTAACAATGCGCTCTCCGGGATGGGCTGGGGCGCGAGCTTCGGGTAAATGCAGGAGCTGCCGAGGAAGAGAAGCTTGCGCGCGCCATTTTCGTGCGCGGCGCGGATGAGGTTGTTCTGGATCTGGAGGTTGCCGAGAAGGAACTCGACCGGACGGTCGTTATTCGCCTTGATCCCGCCGACCTTGGCCGCGGCCACGACGACAAAGGCCGGCTTCTCCCGGGCAAAGAATTCGTCGACCGCGGCGCCGTTCGTTAGGTCGAGCTGGGCGCGACTGCGGGTGAGGAGCCGGGTGAAGCCCTCCGCTTCGAGCCGGCGCAGGATGGCGCTGCCGACGAGTCCGCCGTGACCTGCCACAAAGATCGAGTCCTGTTTATCCATCAAATTCCCGCCAGCATCCGTTTAGCGTTTCCTTTTTCAAGCGGTTAGGCAATGCTCCCGGCGTGGCAAAAAAAGAGGCGCGACTTCAGGTTCAAAAAACTTACAAGCTTTTCATCGGCGGCAAATTCGTCCGGAGCGAGAGCGGGCGGGTCGAAGCGGCGGCAGCCCGGGGACAAGTCATCGCCAATTATGCGCGGGCTTCGCGCAAGGATTTTCGCGACGCGGTGAGGGCGGCCCGGAGCGCGCTCGGCGGCTGGTCGAAAACGAGCGCTTACCTCCGCGGCCAGATCCTTTATCGCGCGGCCGAGATGCTGGAAATGCGCCGGCCCGAGCTCGAAGCCGAGTTGAATCGCGCCGCCGGGAAAAAGAACGGCAAGGCCGGCGAGGAAGCCAGCCTAACGATTGAACGCCTGATTCATTACGCGGGCTGGACGGATAAGTTCAGCCAGATCTTCAGCGCGGTGAACCCGGTCGCGAGCTCGCACTTCAATTTCACCATGCCGGAACCGACTGGCGTGGTGGTGGTGGTCTGCCCGAACGAGCCGCCCTTGCTCGCGCTCGTTTCGCTGGTCGCGCCGGTAATTTTGAGCGGGAACACGGCCGTCGTCCTGACCTCCGCGACGCAGCCGCTCCCGGCGCTGACTTTCTCCGAGATCATCGCGACGAGCGACCTGCCGGGCGGAGTGATCAACCTGCTCTCGGGAAATCCGGCCGAACTGGCTCCGCACACCGCCAGCCACATGGATGTGAACGCGATTGTCGATGCGTCGGGCGACGCGAAAGTAGCCTCGGCCCTGCAACAGGGTGGCGGGCATAACGTGAAGCGTTATGTCGAGCGTTCGCTCGCTGCGGCCGACTGGCGCGGGGAGGCGGCGGAAAATCCGTATTGGATTCTCGACACGGTCGAGATGAAGACGGCCTGGCACCCGATCGGACTCTAGGGAAAGGAAGAAGGAAGAGGGCAGAAGGAAGAAGTCTGTCGCTGCTCGTTTCTTCTTTTTTCCTTCTTACTTTTCTTCGTGCGCGCACTTCTCTTGGTCCTCGACAGCGTTGGGGTCGGAGAGGCGCCGGACGCGGCCGAGTATGGGGACGCCGGCGCGAACACGCTCGGGCATATTTTGGAGAAATACCCGGACCTGCGCTTACCGCACCTCTACTCGTTAGGCCTGGGGGAGATTTTAGATTCAACTGGTAGGGCGAGACTCCGTCGAGCCAGGCAACACGCTCCCCCTGGCTCGACGGAGTCTCGCCCTACCAATGCGGCTGTTCCGGCCAGCTTTGGGCGGATGCGGGAACGCTCGGCCGGGAAGGATACCACGACCGGACATTGGGAAATCGCCGGGGTCGTGCTCGAGGAACCGTTTGCGACTTTCGAACGTTTCCCCGCCTCACTCGTTAGGGAAATCGAGCGCGCCAGCGGTGTCTCTTTTCTCGGCAACTACGCCCGGAGCGGGACGGAGATTCTGCACGAACTAGGTGAAGAACATCTTCGCACCGGCCGACCGATTCTTTACACCTCGGCCGATTCCGTGCTGCAGATCGCAGCGCACGAAAAGGTGATGGCGGTGGAACGCTTGTATGAAATCTGTCGAGCCGCCCGCGCGATCGCGGATCGTCACCGGATCGGCCGCGTGATTGCCCGGCCCTTTCTGGGCGAACCGGGAACTTTTCGCCGAACATCGAAGCGGCATGATTTTTCGCTGGCGCCGCCCCGGACGGTGCTGGACTCGTTAGGCGAACGGCAGATCGAGGTCCTGGGCGTGGGGAAAATCAGCGATATTTTCGCCGGTCGCGGTGTCGCCGAATCGTTTCCGACCGCTTCCAACCGCGATGGAATGCGCCGGATCGAGAAGCTGTGGCGGGAACGCAAGGAGGGTCTCATTTTCGCCAACCTGGTCGACTTCGACATGCTTTTTGGGCACCGGCGCGACGTCGCGGGCTACGCCGGCGCGCTGCGAGAATTCGACGAATGGCTGGGCCGCTTTCTCCCGTTCGTCCAGCCTAACGACCTGGTCATCATCACTGCCGATCACGGCAATGACCCGACTTTCACGGGCACGGATCATACCCGGGAGGAAGTTCCGTTGCTGGTTCTCGACGGCCAAACAAGTCGCGACCTCGGGACCCGCAGAACGTTCGCAGATGTGGCCGCGACATTGGCGGAGTTTTTCTCTCTTCCCACCGCATGGCCAGTCGGCGCATCATTTCTCGCAAGATGACGAGCCACCTCTGGGGAGCGCACGCGCCTCGCGTGCTCGTTTCGGCGCCTCGCCGAAACGCGATTGCGGCGGGGAGAAACGTTCGCGACGGCGAGGCGCCGTCGCCGGCACCCGAGGCGCGTGCGCTCCCTCGACGCTCGTGGCGCACCGCTGAATAGCTTGCCATGCACATCCCGAGCTTGATCGAACGCAAACGCGACGGGCACGAGCTTTCGCCCGACGAGATTATCGCGCTCATCAACGGCTTTACCCGCGGAGAAATTCCCGACTACCAGATGAGCGCCTTCGCGATGGCGGTTTTCTTTCGCGGGATGACGCCTAACGAAACGGGTCAGCTCACCTCGGCGATGATGAAGAGCGGGCGGGTGCTTGAGTATCCGAAGGGCTCGCCGCCAAAGGTGGACAAGCATTCGACCGGCGGCATCGGCGACAAGGTCTCGCTTATCCTCGCGCCGCTCCTGGCCTGTGACGAGGTCTGGGTGCCGATGATCTCCGGCCGCGGGCTCGGCATCACCGGTGGCACGCTCGACAAGCTCGAGAGTATCCCCGGGTTTGACGTCAATCTCGACGAAGCGCGCGCGCTCCGGCAGCTGGAGAAGATTGGCGTCTTCATGATCGGCCAGACGGCGGACATCTGCCCGGCAGACAAGAAACTTTACGCCCTCCGCGATGTGACCGGGACGGTACCGTCGCAGCCGCTCATCGTCGCCAGCATCATGAGCAAAAAGCTGGCGGAGAATCTCGATCGCCTCGTCCTCGACGTGAAATTCGGCAGTGGCGCCTTCATGAAAACGCGGGCCGAAGCCGAGGAACTGGCCGCGGCGATGACGGCGGTAGGTGAGCGGATGGGCGTGCAAATTTCGCACTTGCTCAGCGCGATGGAGGCGCCGCTAGGCCGGACGGTCGGGAATGCGCTGGAGGTAGCAGAGGCGGTCGAAACTTTGCAGGGGCGCGGTCCGCAAGATTTGGTCGAACTCACGCTCAACCTCGTGGCCAAGGTATCGACCCTGCCGCGCGGCCAATTTGCCAAGTGGCTCGAGGACGGCACGGCCTGGCGGAAATTTGTCGCCCTGGTCGAAGCCCAGAACGGAGATGCGAGCGCGCTCGAGAGGATGAGCGCGCTCCACGCCGCGCCTGTTGTTCGTCCGGTGCTCGCGCCGCGGAGCGGAGTGGTGGCGCGGATGGATGCGGAGGCGATTGGCCGGGCTGCACTGTTTCTTGGAGCCGGCCGCGCCCGAGCCGGGGACGCGATCGATTTTGCGATCGATTTTGCGGTCGGCTGCTCGCGGATCAAGCAACTCGGGGAACGAGTGGAGAAGCAGGAACCTTTGCTCTTCGTGCATGCTCGGAGCGAATCGGACCTGGCAACCGCACTGCCGCTGCTGCAAGAGGCAGCGCGCCTCGCCTGACGCGCTCTTAAGCCTCACAGCGGGCGAATTTTGTCTTGCCTTGCGCGGCGTCTTTATGGCAGTCTCGCTTCATGAACCGGCCACGAGCGGGCCGAAGCCCTACCGCCGCGCCCCCGCAGCACAAACCAGCGGGCCGCCTGCACGCCTATGCGGTTCACATGGATCCAAGACCGGCCCGTCGAGCGACCAAGTTTCGCTGTCGCAATTGCGGACAAAAGGTTTGGGTCGATGCAGCGTTGGCCCGTACCATCATCACCTGTCCGACCTGCAAGCAACCAGTGCCGGCACCGCAGCGGCGACGTTTCTGGCTGGAGATTTGCGGCGGAGTCATTCTCTTTCTTTCTGGCTTTGCGATTGGGCATCGTCCGCCAGGTTCGCTGCCCCTTCCCGCGCCGGCTTCGGTCATTCAGGAAGACGGAAAAAAAGGGCCAGCGACTAAAAGCGCGGAAACCAAACCGCGCTGGTTCTTTTCCCAGGCGGGCGATTAAACGGATCCAGTCTGCTCTGGGTCCCCTCACCCTTTGATCCCCATTGGTTTGCGTGGAAAGTGAGCTACTATGTCCGCGGCGAGGGAGTGCAGGGAAATGCCGTACGAGACTGAGTTGACCGAGGATTTCATGGGGGTGGTGCATCATGGCAGCGGCGTTGTGACCGGGGAAGAAATACTGCGCGGGAGCCTGGCCCTGTCGCAACTCGTGCAAAACACGGAAAATTTTCACTACGAATTTGTCGACCTCTCGGAAGCGACCGGGATCCGGATCACCGAAGAGCACTTGCAGGAGATCGTGACGACAGACCGGATGACGGGTTTTTTTCGACCGCACGCGGTTGTCGTGGTGGTGGCGCCGGACGATCGTTTATTTGCGGTGGCCAAGCGCTGGGAAAAACTGGTCAGTCCTCTGGGCTGGAACATCCATGTTTCGCGCGCGCGCTCCGAAGCCTGGCATTGGCTGGAAGAAAATTTCGACCCGGAAGCGACCGAGCTGGCCGGGCACGGGCCGCGTCGTTAGGCGCTCTCGCGCGCACGTTGCCGGGTGGAGGATTTCGTTGACAGGCGAAGCGCCTCCTGTTGCATAACCAACGCTGCGCAGGGCAGCGCAACAGACCCATGGCATACCTCAACGAAAACTATCTCAAGCTTCAGGCGGGCTATCTTTTTCCCGAGATCGGACGGCGGATCAAAGAGTTTTGTGCCGCCCATCCCAAGGCGGGCGAGCGCTTAATTCGCTGCGGGATCGGCGATGTGACCGAGCCGCTCCCGCCCGCGGTGGTGCAGGCGATGAAAACCGCGGTCGACGAACTTTCGGTCCGCGAAACTTTTCGCGGCTACCCGCCCGAACAAGGTTACGAATTTCTGCGGAGTAAGATCGGGCAGATCGATTATCGCGAACGCGGAATCGAGGTTGCGGACGACGAGATTTTCGTCTCCGACGGGTCGAAAAGCGACTGCGGTTTCATTCTCGACGTGCTCGGCGACCAGAACAAAATCGCGATCACCAATCCGGTTTATCCGGTCTATGTCGACACCAACGTCATGGCCGGTCACACCGGGGTGGCGGACGAGAGCGGGCGCTTCGGCGGCATTATCTATCTCCCCTGCCGGGCGGAAAACGATTTCGTGGCCGAGCCGCCTAACGAGCAGGCGGACATCGTCTATCTTTGTTTCCCAAACAACCCGACCGGGGCGGTGGCGACGCGCGGGCAGCTCGAGAATTGGGTGGCCTACGCGCAGGAGCACAAGGCCATCCTGCTTTACGACGCGGCCTACGAGGGCTACATCAGCGACCCGGAAATCCCGCGCTCGATCTTCGAGATCCCGGGCGCGCTGGAACGGGCGGTGGAGTTCCGCAGCTTTTCCAAGACGGGCGGTTTCACCGGGGTGCGCTGCGGCTTTACCGTAATGTCGAAACGCCTCCTGGCCTCGACCAGCGACGGCCGCGAGCTGTCGCTGCACAAACTCTGGAACCGGCGCTGGAGCACGAAGGCGAATGGCGTCAGCTATCCCGTGCAACGCGGGGCGGAAGCGCTTTACAGCGAGGAGGGGCGCGCCCAGGTGCGCGCGCTGGTCGAGCATTACATGGGCAACGCGCGCATCCTGGGCGAGGCGGCGGGCCGCGCCGGGCTCAAGGTCTACGGCGGCAAGAACGCGCCCTACATCTGGGTCGGGACGCCTCCCGGCCTAACGAGCTGGCAGATGTTCGACCGGATGTTGGAGGAACTGAACGTGGTCATCACTCCGGGGAGCGGTTTCGGTTCGGAAGGCGAAGGCTATTTCCGCATCTCCGCTTTCAACAGCCGGGAAAACGCGGAAGAGGTCGCCCGGCGCATCGAAGCTGCGCAGTTTTCCTAAAGCATTCCGTTTCTCTCCCGCTCGAAGCAGGAGGGAGAATGGAGCGAATGCCTTGCGCGAGGCAGAAGCGGCCATCAACTTACCGGCTTGGAAAAAAAAGGAGCGCAAAAGTTTTCTGAGAGCCTGCCGCAGCTCTACCGGTTTTGCTTTCTCATGACCGGCGATCCGGCACGGGCGCTCGAGGCTTTCCAGAACACGGTTCGGGAAGCGGCCCTGCTCGCCTCGCGCGGGCAATTGCCGCCCGATCGGCTCTGGTCGTTCCATGAAGCGCGGCACCAATGCCTCGATCTGGCGAAAAATGACGTGCAAACGGAGAGCACGACCATGCCGGAAGAGCCGATCTCGACCGATGCCGCGACTCGGGTGGCGCAGCTCGAGGCGGCGCAGCTCGCGGCCTGGATCTCGGCCGCGCCGGAGCCGCAGCGCAGTGCGCTCGCCTTTTTTTACCTGAACGAATTTTCCCACCGCGAAATGCAAAACCTGCTCGACGTGAAAATGGAGGAACTGGCCAGCCTGATCTCGCATGGCCGCTCGCAGTTCCAAGCCTGGCTCAATAACGTGACGGAGGCCCGGTGAAGCGCTGGCTTTCGCGCCGCAAACGAGCGCTGATCGAATGCGCCCCGATCAGCGACGCGCCGCCGAGCGACCGCACGATGCGCTCCGCCCTCGAAAGCGCGCGCACCATTCCAGAAGCCGCGGCCAGCCTCACCGCCCAGCAGCAATTCGACCAGGCGCTGGCTGGCCTGGTCCGTCGCATCCAGATCCCGGCGAAAGCAGCAGAGTGGTTTGTGAATGCCAATCTCATCCGCGGTGAAAAGCGGAGCTGGATAAAGACGGCGCGGCATCCCGCGATCCTGGCGACGGCGCTGGCGGTGCTGGTCATGACCGGGATCGGAGTTTTCTTTTTTGTCGAGCACCTGCACGAGTTTCCCGGGTCGGAAACGGCCAAGCGTCTCCTCACCTTTGCCGGCGCGACGCAGCTCTATTCCTTTGAACCCTTGAACACCGACGCGATCAACCTGGGCGATTACTTTTTTATGAAATCGCAGCTCGAGCACTACGACGTGCCGATGCAGTTCGCCGATTTCCGCGCGCGCGGGGCGCGGGTCTTTGATGATGAGGATGGCCAGCGCGTCGCCCAGGTGGTGGTAGCCGAAAAAGGAGTGCAGTTTTTCCTCTACCCGGCAGAGAAGAGCGCCCGCCGTTCCTCTCCGAAACCCGGCACCCGGCCGAGTTGGCGTTATGTCGAGGCCGATCACTGGGCCGGGGCGGTCATGGAACGGGACGGAGTTTGTTTCATGATCGCGATGCACGGGACCGAGGAAGAACTGCGCACGTATTTGGGCGATCGCATGCGGTAGGGCGAGACTCCGTCGAGCCTCTCCTGCTCGCGCCGCGCGCCCGTGCGTTGACACACCGGGCGCGCCATTCAACTATAGCGATTCACGTCGCCAGGGTAGCTCAGTGGTAGAGCAGGGGACTCATAAGCCCTTGGTCGGGAGTTCAACTCTCCCCTCTGGCACTCCCCCACCCTTTTTCTCGTGACGGCGTGGGGCCGCGCCCCGGGAAGACAGCGTGGCCGGCCAGCCGTTTGACAATGAATGAACGTTCAGTCATTGTGGAAATTCCATGGCCAGCAAACGCAACGGAACGGTTCTGCTTGATCGCCGCGAACAGATTTTGGACGCGGCCCTGCCCTGTTTCGCGGCGCGCGGATTTCACCAAACCAGCATGCACGACATCAGTGCCGAGGCTGGGATCAGCGTCGGGCTCATCTATCGCTACTTTAAGAGCAAAGAAGAAGTCATCGCTGCCCTTGCGGCCGAGCACAAAAAAGCCATCGCCGAGCTGCTCGAGCGTGCCGGGCAGGCACCGAGCCTGCTCGAGGCGATGGAAATTCTCTTCACTTCCCATTGCACCGGGCAATCGCCTCAGATTATTTCGGCCTTCGTCGTCGATCTCTTCGCCGAAGCGAGCCGCAACGCGCGCGTCGCAAAAATTCTGCGCAATGTGGTCAAGACCAAGGCCGATGGCGTGGCCGACCTGATCGCGCGCTCACCGGAAGGCCGCAAGCTCGCTCCCTGGCTCAACGCTCATCAAATTGCCGAAATGATCTTCGCGGTTAATGATGGGACCCTGATGCGCAGCGTTTTTCGGGCATCAAAAGCGTCCGCTGCGCGGCAGCGTGAACGTCAACTTGATGTCGCCCGCACACTCTGGCGCCTTTTGTTCAGTCGCACTTCTCATGCAAACGGTCACAACTAAATCACCCACCCGCCCAGCCAATGTTTCGTCGTCGACCTCGTCGGCGACGCCGAAAAAGCGCTCGTCGAAAAAGGGGATTTTTCTCGTAATCCTCGGCCTCGTCGGCGTCTTCCTCCTCATCTTTGGAACCAAGGCGCTCCAGATCGTCGCCATGATCTCGGCCGGCAAGGCGATGGTGCAACCTCCCACGACCGTGACCAGCGCCACCGTCCAACAGGCCAACTGGGCGCCCACCTTGAGCGCGGTCGGTTCGATCACGCCGGTGCAAGGGGCCACGATCAGCGCGGAGCTGCCGGGGATGGTGGCCGAGATCGGCTTCGAGTCGGGACGCCCGGTGAAAAAAGGCGACTTGCTGGTAAAACTGGATTCATCCGCCGAGCAGGCGCAACTGCGTTCCGCGCAAGCCGATTTCGAACTGGCGAAGGCGGAATACGAGCGCTCGCAAAATCTCACGAAAGGAAACGTCATCTCCAAGGCGGAAGGCGACGCGGCCACGGCGAAGTATTCCCAAGCCAGGGCGGCGGTGGAGAACATGCAGTCGGTCATCGACAAAAAAGAGATCCGCGCTCCCTTTGACGGCATCGCCGGCATTCGCGAGGTGAATCCCGGGCAAATGGTGCCGGCGGGGCAGAAGCTCGTGACCTTGCAGGCGCTAGACAAAGTCTTCGTCGATTTTTCCCTCCCGCAACAGGATCTCGGAAAGGTGAAAGTCGGTCTGCCGGTCAAGATGACGACCGACGCGATTGAAGGTCGTGAATTCACCGGCACTCTGAGCGCAATTAACTCCGCGATCGATCCCGCGACGCGTGCCGTTTCGCTCCAGGCCACGATCGATAATGCCGACCACGCCTTGCGCGCGGGGATGTTTGCCCAGGTCGAGGTCCTGCTTCCTGAAACCAAGCCGACGCTTTTCATCCCGACGACTGCTGTCGCCTACGCGCCTTTCGGCAATTCCGTTTACGTGATCACACAGAAAAAGGACGAAAAGACCGGCAAGACCTCGCTCACAACCGAGCAGAAATTCATTCGCACCGGTGAAACGCGGGGAGATTTCGTCGCCGTCGGCGAAGGCCTGGAAAAAGGCCAGGAGATCGTGAGCACCGGGGTTTTCAAAATGCGCAACAGCATGAACGTGGTGGTGGATAATAAACTCGCCCCCAAAACCAAGCTCAACCCGACCCCGCCCAATACCTAAAGCCGGCGAGGAATGCGCGTGCCTTTGAGATGAAGAATTTTACCGACCTTTTCATCCGCCGACCAGTTCTCGCGCTGGTCGTTAGTCTGGTCATTGTCATCGCCGGCGTGCAGGCGATTTCTTCGCTCAACGTCCGGCAATATCCGCGCAGCGATATCGCCTCGGTCACCGTCACGACGGTCTACGTCGGCGCCAGTGCGGAGCTGGTTCGCGGATTCATCACCACCCCGCTCGAGCGCGCCATCGCCGCGGCGGACGGGATCGACTACTTGCAATCGACCAGCGCGCAGGGTGTCTCGACCATCACCGCGCGGCTGCGCTTGAATTACGACTCGACGAAGGCGCTCTCCGAGATCAGCTCCAAGGTCGATCAGGTGCGGAACGATCTCCCTCCGGAGGCACAAGTGCCGATCATTAACATCGAACCGGCCGATTCTCAGTTTGCCTCCGCCTACCTCAGCTTCACCTCCAATATCCTGGAGGCGAATGAAATCACCGATTACCTCAGCCGCATCGTCCAGCCGCGCCTGACCGCGATCGAGGGCGTGCAACGCGCCGAGATTCTGGGAGGCCGCACTTTTGCCATGCGCATCTGGCTCAAGCCCGACCGGATGGCGGCGCTCAACGTCAGCCCGGCCCAGGTACGCCGCGCCCTTTCCAACAACAACTATCTCGCCGCTCTCGGCCGGACGAAGGGCGCCCTCGTCCAGGTCGACCTCACTGCCAATACCGACCTGCACACGGCGGAGGATTTCAAGAAACTGGTCGTGCGCGAAGAGAATGGCACCCTCGTTAGGCTGGGCGACATCGCCGATGTCGTGCTCGGGGCCGAGGATTACAATTCCGAGGTTCGTTTCTCCGGTCAGCGCGCGGTCTTCATGGGCATCTTCGTTTTGCCCAACGCCAACTCGATCGACGTCATCAAGCGCGTCCGGACGGAGATGGCGTCGATCACAAAGGATCTGCCCACCGGGATGCAGGGCCGCATCGCCTACGACGGCACCGCTTACATCAACACCGCGATCAAGGACGTTTACAAAACGCTTTCCGAGACCCTGCTCATCGTCTGCGTTGTCATCTTCCTTTTTCTCGGCTCGTGGCGTTCCACCATCATCCCGGTCGTGGCCATTCCGATTTCGCTCATCGGCGCGGTCTTTCTCATGCAGGTCTTCGGATTTTCGATCAACCTGCTCACCCTCCTTGCCGTCGTGCTCTCAGTTGGTCTGGTGGTCGATGACGCCATCGTGGTGGTGGAAAATGTGGAGCGCCATTTGCGGGAGGGGCTGACCCCGCTCAACGCCGCCCTGCTCGGGGCGCGCGAACTGATCGGGCCAATCATCGCGATGACGATCACGCTCGCCGCGGTTTACATCCCGGTCGGCATCCAGGGCGGACTCACCGGAACACTCTTCCGGGAATTCGCCTTCACCTTGGCCGGCGCGGTCGCGATCTCAGGCGTCGTCGCGCTCACTCTCTCCCCCGTCATGACCGCGACCTTCCTCCGCGCCGGCGATGCCGAACGCGGGTTTTCCGCGAAAGTGAATCACCTTTTCGACCGGGTTCGCGAGTGGTATGGCCGGCGGCTCGACGCCACCCTGCGGATGCGGCCCGCGGTTTATACCGCCTGGATTGGCCTAACGATGATCGCCGCGATCATGTTTTTCCTTCTCCCCAGCTTTGCCTCCAAGGAACTGGCGCCGACCGAAGACCAGGGGGTGATTTTTGGCATCGTCAATGCCCCGGCCAATTCCACGATCGAGCAAACGGCGTCTTTTGCCGACGCCGCTGGCAACGTCTTCAACAGCTTTCCCCAAACTGATTTTACTTTTCAAATCACTTTCCCGAGCAACGGCTTTGGCGGCATGGTGCTGAAACCGTGGGATCAGCGCAAGGAAACCGCCTTTGAGCTCCTGCCGAAGGTCCAGGCAAAGCTCGGCACCGTCCCCGGGATCGAGATGTTCCCGGTTATGCCCCCTGCCCTGCCCGGCGGCGGCCAGTTCCCGGTCGAGATCGTCCTTCTCTCGACCGAGGAGCCGGAGCGAATGGTCGAGTTCGCAAAGCAACTCCAGGAAAAGGCGATGGCCAGCGGCACGTTCTTTTTTCCGCCCATCATCGACACCAAGATCGATCAACCGCAGGCCGAGCTCGTGATCGATCACGACAAGGTCGGCGCGCTCGGATTGAATCTGCAAGACGTCGGGGCCGACATCTCGGCCATGCTCGGCGGGAATTTTGTCAATCGCTTCAACATTGCCGGCCGCAGTTACAAAGTGATCCCGCAAATCCAGCGGGTCGATCGCTTGAATCCGGATCAGTTAAAGGACATCTACGTCACCGGCCCGGATGACAAACTGATCCCGCTCAGCACCGTTGCGACGATCAAGGAAAAGACCGTGCCGCGGACCTTGAACCGCTTCAAGCAGCTCAATGCCGTCACCATCAGCGGCGTTTCAGGCCGGCCGCTCGACCAGGCGCTCAAGTTGCTCGAGGACGAGGCGGCCAAGATTTTGCCCGCCGGTTACTCGATCGATTACACCGGCGAATCGCGCCAGCTCCGCGTGGAAGGCGACAAGTTTCTTCCCGCTTTCGGTCTCGCCGTCGTGCTCATTTTTCTGGTTCTCGCGGCGCAGTTTAATAGCTTCCGCGATCCGCTCATCATCCTCCTCGGCTCCGTCCCGCTCGCGCTCTTCGGCGCCATGATTTTCATGTTCCTGAAAATCCCGAACCCAAACATGGCATTCTTCACCAATGCCTTTACCACCTCGTTTAATATCTATTCGCAGGTCGGCCTGGTCACGCTCGTCGGGCTGATCGCGAAGAATGCCATCCTCATTGTCGAGTTCGCGAATAAGCTCCAGGCCGACGGCCGCAACAAGGTCCAGGCGGTCTCTGAAGCGGCACGCATTCGCCTTCGCCCCGTCCTCATGACCACGATCGCGACCGTCGCCGGCCACATGCCGCTGGTGTTCGTCACCGGCGCCGGAGCCAAGGCGCGAAACTCGATCGGTCTCGTGCTCGTCGGTGGCATGACGATCGGCACCCTCTTCACCCTCTTCATCGTCCCGTCGCTTTATGTTCTGATCGCGCGCACGCATGACGAAGGCCGAAAGGAAAGACCGGGCCGCGAAGTCGAACGCCGGGATTCACCGGAACCGGCCCTCATTCCGGATTACGCCGACGTCTAAGAGGTCTCGGCGCCATCTCTGAACTTGACCTCCGTTGGCGAATCATTCATACAAGAAGGCGGCCTGACTTATATATGATCTCCTCTTTTCGCGACTCGCGGCTTGGCGCACGACTGGTGCAAACTGGTTTGACTCTCCTGTTAGGAGCTGGCCTCGTCGGCGCACTCTGGGTCGCCACCCTCCCGGTCGCCAACGCCGTCCTCATGTCGCCTTCGGAAATGATCGAGGCGGGATTGCCGCCCGGGATGCTGGTGAAGACCGCGGGTAAACCGCAATTTCTCACCGCCGTCTGCGCCGCCGTGAAGGGCAATCGCGCATCCGCCGCCCGCATCACGAAGGCTGCGGTCACCGCCCATCATGAATACGCCGGTGACATCGTCGCGACCGCCATTCGTTGCGCGCACGGCGAAAAAATCGACTGCGAGCTGACCGGCGCGATTGTCGCGGCCGGAATTGTCGCCTGGCCGCAGGCGGCTGCACTGATCGATGATGCCGCGATCGCGACCGCACCCGATTGTGCCGATTCCGTCCAGACCCGGACCGAGAATACTCACAATGACGGGAAACAAACCTTCGACGGCAAAGAAATGCTCGATGGCAAAGAAGCGCTCGGTGATATTCCAGAGGAAGGCCCGGGCTTTGGCGCTCCGACAACGCCGCCGTTCTTCAGTGGCGGCGGCGGCGGTTTCAATCCCGGGGAGACCTTCGTCATGGTTTGTGACAACGGCCGGCAGCGCCGGGTGCGGGAAAGCAACTTGCAGCGTTTCCTGGACAATCATCCCGGGGCTTTCCGCGGCACCTGCCAGATCACTCCCGCCACGGCTCGTTAGGCGCGGGACCGCGCCGCTTACTCCGTCGCGCTGGCCGCGATCTCGCTGCAACGCCGCAGATCCAGCTTGCCCGTCGCCAGGACCGGGATCTGTTCCACCCGCTGGATGATTTTTGGGATCCAGAGATTCGGCACCCCGGCTTCGTGCAATTGCGTCCGCAGTTGCGCCTGATCGATCTCGATCGTGCTCAGAAGAACGAGCGCTTCGCCTTTCTGGGCGTCGATCACCGAGGTGACCGCGAGCGTGCGTTCGCCTTCGTTGCCGAGATTGAGCGCGAGGAGAATCTTTTGCTCCACCGTCTCGTGCGGCACCATCTCGCCCCCGATCTTGGAAAAGCGCGAAAGCCGTCCCTCGATGAAGAGGAAGCCATCTTCGTCGAACCGCCCGAGATCGCCGGTTTTGAGCCAGCCATCCTGGAGCACTTCCGCCGTCCGTGCCGGATCATGCAGGTAGCCTTCAAAAATGTTCGGGCCGCGCAGCCAGAGCATGCCCGTTTCATGGAGCGAGAGATGTTTGTCCGATTCCGGGTCGCGGATTTCGGCCGCAATTCCCGGCGCCATTTTCCCAACCGAACCGGGCCGCTGCGAGGGCTGCACCGGTTCGCCCGGATTTGCCGGCTCGGGTTCGGGCAGGTTCACGCTCACCACCGGCGAGGTCTCGGTCAGGCCGTAACCTTCGAAAACCGGCTTACCGAAACGCTCGGCAAAGGCATCGGCCAGACTGCGCGGCAATTTCTCCGCGCCCGTAATCGTTAGGCGCACGCTCGCCATCTGCTCGCGTTCGGCTTTGCGCAGATATCCGCGCAGAAAAGTCGGCGCCGCCAGCACGATCGTGACCCGGTGGCGTTCGATCAGCTCGGCGCACTTCGCCGTCTCGAGCGGATTGGGATAGGTCACGATGCGCACCCCCTCGATGAGCGGAAACCAGAGCGTCACCGTGCAGCCAAAGCTGTGAAAAAACGGCAGCGAGGCGAGGATCAGGTCTTCGCGCGTGGCGTCGAGCATGACCCGGAACTGCGAGACGTTGCCGATCAAATTTCGATGACTGAGAACGACGCCTTTCGGGTCGCCGGAGCTGCCGCTGGTAAAGAGCAGGACCGCTTCGGCATGATCCCCTTCCCGCGGCAGCCCGAGTAGCCGGGCGAACCAGCTCCCGGGCAGGACGATCGCCGCCATCCACCAAAGAAAAATCTTCGTCTTCAAACCGGGTAGAAGTTCATCCAGCTGCACGACATGCTCCGGCCAGGGAAAATCCTCCAGGCGCTTGACGAAGGCGTTGGCCGAGATGGCCACTTTCAGGCCCGCGATCTCCTGCGCCCGCTCCAGCGCCGACCTTCCACTGGTGAAATTCAACCCGACCGGGACCTTGCCCGCGAGCACGACCGCGAGGTTGGCCACAACGCCGCCTTTACTCGCCGGAAGGACAATGCCGATCCGGTTCTCCGGAAAATTCTTGCGCAGATGACGACTGAGGGCGGCCGCGGCTCCGAGCAATTTCCCGCGGCTGAGCTCGCTCTGATCCAGGCCATCGATGACTGCGGTCCGAAACGGATGACGGGCGAGACCGCGCACCGCCGCCTGCCCGAGATGTCCGCGCAGCGCCGGGCGGCGGCTGTAACAATTTTCTCCCAGCTTGAGCAATTCTTCCCGCACCGTCGCGATATCGGCGTCGTTAGGCGAAAGCGGCTTTCCAAACGCGACCGTCGCCGGATAGGGAAAATGCTGCGGCCATTTCGTGAAAAAACGTCCGCCTTGGTGGGAAAAAATCGATCCCCACAGTTGGTCGAGCCAGACCGGGACGACCGGCCCGTCCGCCTGCCGCGCGATCACTTCATAGCCGCGACGGAGGCGCAGGAGCGTCCCGGAACGCGACAACTCGCCTTCGGGAAAAAGACAAACAATTTCGCCTTCGCGAATCTTTTCCGCCGCCAGGCGCATGGCTTCTTTCGCCCGGCGCGAGGTGATCGGAATGCAGCCGACCGCCTTCAAAACCGGGCGGAGGAAGCGGTTCTCGTAATATTCCTGGTCGATGATGAAGCGGATCGGGCGCGGACAGGCGACGAGCAGGATGAGGGCGTCAACGAAAGTGATGTGGTTAGGCAAAAGCAAAAAACCCCCTACCGGCAGGCGCTCTAATCCGATCGGCGTGACCCGATAAATCAGCCGCATGAGCGGCATTCCAAAGAAACGGAGAAGGCGCTCGGTGGCAGAAATTGGCGGCATCGTTTTATGATTTACAATCTGTGCGAGGCCTACTGCAATCGGCAATTCCGATGACTCTTCGATCCCAGCTCAAGCCCGGCGCGCTCACCGCGCTTGCTCTGCTCCTCGCGATTAACCTTTTCAATTACATCGATCGCTACGTCCTAGCGGCGGTGGAACCGGAAATCCGCGCCGCCTTTTTTCCGCCTAACGACCCGAATGCGATGGCCGTGACCGGTTTGTTAGGCACTGCTTTCTTCGTCACCTACATGCTCTCCGCTCCGGCTCTCGGCTGGCTCTCCGATCGCTTTTCGCGCTGGGTCATCATCGGGATTGCGGTCATGCTTTGGAGCCTGGCCAGTGGGGCGTCCGGTCTGGCCGCCACCTTCGGCATTCTCTTGTTCACCCGCGTTCTCGTCGGAATCGGCGAGGGCGGTTACGGTCCGGCCGCGCCTACCATCCTCGCTGATCTTTTTCCGCTCTCGGTCCGCGGACGGGTGCTTTCGGTTTTCTTCGCCGCCATCCCGGTCGGGGGCGCGCTCGGTTATGTCCTCGGCGGATTGATCAACGCCCATCTCGGATGGCGCTGGGCTTTTTATCTCGTCGCTCCGCCGGGGCTCCTCCTCGGTCTGCTCTGTTTCACCCAGCGGGACCCACGCGGCCGCGGCAAGGATCGCGTCCAGCAGGCCCGGCCGACCTGGAGCGACTATCGCGCGCTCTTCCACAACCGCTCGTATGTGATCAACTGCTTTGCCCAGACGGCGATGACCTTTGCCCTCGGCGGGCTGGCGTTTTGGATCTCCGCCTACCTGCGCTTTCGCGGCCTGCCGCCGTCGTCCACCGCCATCTTCGGACTCATCACTGCGGTGGGCGGATTGCTCTCCACCCTGACCGGCGGCTTGGTCGCCGATTGGCTCAGGCCACGCCATCCCGGTTCCTATTTTTCCGTCTCCGGCATCGGGATGCTGATCGCCGCCCCCTTGTTCGTGGCCATGCTCTTTACGCCCTTTCCCGCAGCCTGGGGGTTCCTTTTCGGCGCGATCTTTTTCGCTTTCCTCAACACTGGCCCCTCCAACACCGCCCTCGCCAACGTCACTCCGCCGGCCGTGCGCGCGACCGCGTTCGCCCTGAACATTCTCGTGATCCACGCCCTCGGCGATGCCCTCGCCTTTCCCACGATCGGCTACATCTCCGGGCACACGAACATGAACGTCGGTTTCTTCCTCATCTCCGGAATGATGCTCCTCTCCGGAGTCATCTGGCTCTTCGGAATGAAAACGCTCGGCGCCGATACCGAGCGGGTGGAAAACGCGAGTCCCTCCGCGCTCGCCTAACGAAGCGCCTCAGCGCGGCGACGGCGACGGACTCGGCGCGACGGTGTTCGTCGTCTGCGGCTGCGTTCCGGCAGGCGAAGCGCTCGGTAAGGGGGTCACGGTGCTGGTCGGCTGCGGCGTTTCCTGAAGCGGCGTGACGGTCGCGGTCGGACGCGGTCCGGCCGGGATGCTCGGGCTGGGAATCGGCGTCGCCGTTTCGGCCGGCGGGTCGGCCAGCGCGGCGGTCGCGAAGGCATAGACCGCCACCAGGGCTGTCAGTTGAAAAAAACGTCTCATCATCACTGCATCGGGAGCGCTCCTCCCGACGGATGTAATTCCCTAGAGCGGAGCGGTTCCGCGCGCGCGCAGGTGGACGTCCTTCGCTTCCGCCACCGAAAGCGCCAGCTCCGCTTCGTTAGGCCGGCCGATCCGGTGTAGCAGCGTGCTCATCATCTGCCAGCTCTCGGCCCGGTAGGGCGCGACCGCCAGGCTGGTCTTTAATTCCGTGATCGCGCGCTCGGGATAGTTGAGATCGGCCAGCGCCTTTACGTAGCGCCTCTCGATCATCCAGTTTGGGGTCCCCAGCCGCGCTGCCAGCCGCAGGCGCATCAGATTCACCTTCCCGCTCTCCCGATTCTCCAGCACGGCCAGGCTCTCTTCCGCCCGCGCCCGCAGTTCGGGCGGCTCCTTGATCCCTTGCAGGATCGAACGCGCTTTGGGGAAATCGCCATCCTTGATCGTGACCGCGGCGAGGTTGAGCAAAGCGAGAGAATTGCCCGGGTCCTTAACCAATGCCCGATCCAGCGCCTGCCGCGCAGCGACCAGATTGCCTTCGGATAATTCCAGACCTCCGAGATTGATCCACATCCGGGCGGAGTCACCGCCGTCCCTGATCGTGCGGGTAAGGAAAGTGCGCTGATCTTTCCAATCGAAAGTGCGCAGAAAAGTTCGGATCGGAAGGAAGAGTAGCCATGTCGTTAGGCAGACGATGACGGCGCGAGAACGAAGGTTCTTTTCCGTCAACCAGCCGGAGGACGCGAGCGCTGCCGTTGCGCCCAGAAAGAGGAAGGCGCTCGGGAGATAGAGCCAGTGCTCCGCAAGGTTGGCGTTGAGCGTGACCAGGCCGCTGATCGGCAGGTAACAGATAAGGGCAAGAAAAAGCGGGAGAGCGATCGCGGGCCGCCGCCGCGCTCGCCAGAGAAGGAAGACAGCCGCAGCGATTACGAGAAGACCGAGGAGAGTTTGCAGCTCTCGCCAGGAAGCGGCCGTCATACTTTCCGGGTCATAACCATCCGGGCGCGTCTCGACATCACGTTCCATGTGCAGGCGCGCCGGAAAGACGAGAAGCCCGGCGTACTCCGCCACTGCCCGGCTCAAGAGAATTGGCCGAACGAGGGATGGCACAGGCGGCGCGGCTGGCGCGGCCAGGTGCTCGGCCGGGAGCCGCAGGCTGAGGTAGGCGAAGAGCACGCCCGCCAGCAGACCAGCCGTCCCTAACAATGCCCGACGCGGTCCCTGGGCGAGGGCAATGACGAGCCAGACGAGAAGAAAGATCAGACCCATTTCCTTGCTCAGGGCGCTGGCGAGAAAAGAAAATCCCGCGCTGGCCCCAAAGCCCCAGCGGGCATTCCCCTCAGAACGCAACATGCGCAAACCAAGGTACAACCCGAGGAAACCGAAAGCCGCCGCCATCGGGTCGGCCCGGCCGGACACATAAACGACCGCCGCGCTTTGCACCGGATGCAGCGCCCAGACCAGGGCTGCACCGAACGCGACCCAGCCGCGACGCACGCGCTCCATCTCGTAGCGGGCCAGAAATTCCTCTGCAAAAAAGAAGAGCGCCACGGCCGCCGCGTCGTGCCAGAGAAGGCTCACGAGATGATAGCCCAGCGGCGAGACGAAGAAGGCCGCGTAATCCAATGTGTAGCTAAGCCGTTGCAGCGGCCGATAGAAATCCGAAGCGGCCGCGTCGGTGAAAAGAAAATGAGTAAAACCTTCTCCGATCAGCTGCCAGCTCCGGATGAGCGGATCGCGCAGGATGAGGGCGTGATCGTCCCAGACAAATCCATTGCGCAAAGCCGGGGCATAAGCGCCCAGCGCGCAAAGGATGAGGAGAAACGCCGCGATTTTCTTCTTCATCTCGAAATCAACTGGACAGATTGCGCCGGCTGCGCGTCTAAGTTTTCCTAATGCGCTTCCTTTGCCTCTTCATCGTGCCCGCGTTGCTCATCCTGCCCAGCACTGTACGTGCCGCTGGGGTGCCGGAAGATTGCCGCCAGCTGATCGTCGCCCTCGCGCCCGACTGGGACTCGATGCGGGGGGAATTGCAACGCTTCGAGCGGAGCGGCTCCGGTCCCTGGCGACCGGTCGGCCAGTCTGTCCCGGTGCTCTTTGGAAAACATGGCCTCGCCTGGGGACGAGGCCTCTCCGGCCAGAGGGAAGAGGGCTTGCACAAAAAGGAGCGCGACGGCCGGGCGCCGGCGGGCATTTTTCGCCTCGGGAAAATTTACACCTACGATTCCGCTTTGCCGGCCGGGGCGGAGTTTCCTTTTCACCAGGTGAGCAAAGCCGATGCCTGGATCGATGATCCGGCCCGGCCCGATTACCACACCCTGGTGACGATCGAAGAGCCGGACCATCCCCCGCCCTGGTTTGCCAAACAAAAGATGCGGCATAACGACTTCGCCTACCGCTGGCTGGTTGAGATCCGGCACAACTCCGATCCGCCTCAGCCTAACGAGGGGAGCGCCATCTTCTTTCATATTCGCCGCGGCGAAGCGCGCCCCAGCGCGGGCTGCACGACGATGGCGGAAAGCGCGCTCGTCGACCTGATCAAATGGCTGCGGACGGAGGAACATCCCTGCTATGTCCTCCTGCCGCGCGCGGTCTATGCCGAGAAAAGTGCGGCCTGGGGATTACCGGCCGCGCCCGCGCGTGCGGCGCGTTGAAAAATTTGAAAATTCGTGCGGCCTGCATTTGCATAAGGGAAAAGTTGACCTTACGCTCCACTCGTTAGGCCAAAACAATTCTTATTATGAGGAAACGATCCAATCCCGACTCCGAGCAAAACATCAAACGCATCGACACCAAGCCGCGCGCCAAGAAACAGACGCACGGTTTCCAGGTCCATTTCGTGCGCGGTTCGTCGACTGGCACGCGGATGTTCAGTGACGCGGTTTACGGTGGCAAAGAGCAGGCCCGCAAAGCGGCGCGCAAATATCGCCGCGAAGTGATGGGTGATCTCCCGCCCCGGACGACGCTGGCCACGGCCGGCAAGAGCAAGGCCCCGGCCAAAAAAACGGCGACAAAAAAGAGCTCGAAGCCGGCGAAAAAGAAACGTTAGGCCAAAGCAGCCTCGTTAGGCGGCCTCGTCCCCGGAACGGTAAAGCCGCCAGCATTCCAGGAAACCGGGCGCAAAGTCGCCCGGTCTTTCTTTCAACCATTGCGCGACCGCTGCCGGCGCGAAGAACTGCACGGCATCGACTTCCGCCCGGGCAGGCTGGAATGGCCCCGCGTGCTCCCCGCGGTAGAGCCAGATGAACTCCTGGCCGGTTTGCTCGGAGGCCGGCAATTGACCGATCCGGGCCAGCTTCGCCGTCACGCCCAGTTCCTCGACTAGCTCCCGCTCGGCGGTGGCGTCGTAGTCCTCGCCCGCGCTGACGTGGCCGGCCGCGCTTGAGTCCCAGACGCCCGGATGCCGGTCTTTCCAACGCGATCGTTTCTGCAAAAGTAATTCCCCGGAGGGATTGAAAAGAAAGATGTGAACGGCGCGGTGCCGCAAGTTATTCCCATGCACTTCACGCCGCGCAGCGGACCCGGTGACGCGATCCATTTCATCGACAACCGCGAACGGTTCGGAGAGATCGGTTCCCTCGCTGCGCGCAGGCGGCGGCCGGACAATATTGGACAGCGCGATCCATTGCTCGAGCGACAATTCTTCCGCGCGCGCCGTCACCAAGGCGCCGATTTCCCGGGCGGCGCGGGGCCAGTCCGCGACCTCCGGTTTCAGAAGCTTCCCAAGTTGTTTTCGCCGCTGCGAAAAACCGCGCCGGACGAGCGAAAGAAATAATTCCCGGTCGTGATCGGGCAGCTCGTTAGGCGCGCGCGGCGTCAGCCGGACAAAAGCAGAATCGACGTCTGGTTGCGGGAGAAAAACGCTCGCTGGAACGGTGCGCAGAAATTCGACGCGGCATTGTAGTTGTACGACAAGGGTAAGAATTCCATAATCCTTGGAACGAGGCGCAGCCGACAGACGGGCTGCAACTTCTCGTTGTAACATCAACACTGCGAGTTCGATAGGACTTGGCTGCTCGAGGTAATGCAGAAGAAGTTGCGTCGAAATATAGTAAGGCAGATTGCCTAATAACTTCACCGGCCCGCTAGGAAAAAGCCGTCGCACTTCAAACTCGAGTGCGTCGCCGTGTACAATTTCAAGACGGCGATCAACGAAACGGGCCCGCAAAAAATCCGCGAGTCGTCCATCTTTTTCAATCGCCAAAACTCTTGCGCCGGTCGCGAGCACGGGCTCCGTCAGTGCCCCCAAACCCGGACCTATTTCCAAAACGAAATCTGCCGCGGTGATTCCCGCCTCTTGCACCACCCAGCGCGCCAGGTTTTGATCGTGCAGAAAATTCTGGCCGAGAGTCTTTACCGGCACGACACGAATCTCGCGCAGAGTATTTCCGATCTCCGATAGCTTCATCGTGTGTACAAAAAACGTCTCGGTTTTTTGCCTAGGGCAGAAAAGCTCTTTACAATTTCCTGTGAACAAAATGCGGAGGAAGGCGCAGATTTATTCACAAGTTATTCGTTGCTTGTTTCGGGCTGCAAAAACGCTTCCCCGGGCACAATCGGCAAGGAACAGCCTCAGGATTTTCGAGTCGGTTCGCGCAAGGCTTTCGGTTTCTTTCCCGGCAGCGCGATGCGTTTCTTCTTGCTTTCCAGGAAGGCCCGGCGGGCGTCGCGCAGGGTCGCGCCTTCGATGAAATAGACCGTCGCCGCGCGACCGATCGCGAACGTTCCCGCCCCGGCCACCATTCCGCAGACGACATTCCCCCACCCTGGGAAAAACTTCAGGGCGGCGCGGGTGCCTTCGCGCAGGACCATGCCGAGGCCGACGTTGGCGCCGAGCGCGCCGATGAATTCGGTCGCAGCGCGCATGCTTCGTTCCCGCCCGCTGATGTACATGATGCCCGAGACCATGACCAGTTGCAGGGTGGTCAGGATCGGGAGATCGGCCAGTGGAATAGGCTGGGCGCCGACCGCGGCGCAGATCGCGCTGGTCGATTTGACCAGCATCTCCGCGATCTGGGCCTGGGCTTCGCGATCGCCGCCGATCCGCACCATTTCGACCCGGGCCTCGTTAGGCAATTCGCTCGCCAGGGTGGCAAGGAGGTTGCGGCCAAGCGGGGAAACTCCCAGCAGACTGGCGCGAATGGCGGGCGCATCCGGCACCTGCGCGAGCGGCCAGGCCGACTCGGCGGCCTTGTGGCGCAGCTCAATCAGCTTCGCGCCGACGCCGGAGCCGCTGTTCCAGTTAAGCAATTGTTCCAGCCGTTCTGCTTCGCGGCGGGTGGCGATTGTCGCATCCTGCTCCGCCGGGAGAAAGAAGAAGAGATCGGCCGGTTGGCGCTGCAATTCTTCCCGGACGAGGGCGAGGGCCGCTTCATCCGCCCCGCGAGCGTCGAGCAGTTGAATCGATCCGTGCTGCCCGAGCGAAATTTTCTGCCAGCGATAGAGCCCGGTCAGCGTTTCCCGCGCGGGCATTTCCTGGGCGCCCTCGGCAAAAATGGCGGCGGCAAATTCCAGCAACGGCATGGGGTGCGAACCGGTGAGGACGAAAAGGGGCGGGCGTTGTTGCAGGAAGAGTTCCTTCAGCGGGGTGAGCTCGTTCAGGACCGGATTGCGAATCGAATCCGGGAGCTTGCCAAGGAAGCCTTCGAGGCGTTCCACGATATGGAGCAGGACGGTGTTGTTCATCGAGTCGAGGTCATCTGCGCCAACATGAATCGGGGCGAGCGATTTGGCGAATCGGCGGCTTCTTCCTCGGTGGAGCGAGACTCCGTCGAGCTTGGGGGCGCGGCCTGCGGCGGAGTACTTCCGGCTCGACGGAGTCTCGCCCCACCATTGAGGGCGGGCGTGGTGGCAAGGAAGGTCGGTTCGTGTTAGAGAATCAATCCCAAGACGGCCTCAGCCTAACGAATATGTTTTCACAACTCGGCGATAAACTGCAGGACATTTTTAAGGATCTCCGCGGTCACGGCTCGATCACCGAGGTGAACGTGACCGATGCGATGCGTCAGGTGCGGCTCGCCCTGCTGGAGGCGGATGTCGATTACCAGGTCGCGAAAAAATTCGTCGCTCGGGTGAAGGACAAGGCGCTGGGCGAAGATGTTCTGCGCAGTGTGACGCCTGGTCAGCAGGTGGTGAAAATTTTCCACGACGAATTGACCGCACTTCTCGGGGGCGACGCCGAGCCGCTCAATCTCGACAGGCCCGCCCGCATCCTCATGGTCGGCCTGAACGGCGCCGGCAAAACGACTTCGTCCGCCAAGCTCGCCGCCTGGCTGAAAAAGCAGGGGCGCACCCCGCTGCTCATCGCCTGCGATTTGCATCGGCCGGCCGCGATCGAACAACTGGCGACCCTCGGAAAGCAAGTCGGCGTGCCCGTCTTTGCCCCTTCGCCTAACGAAAAAAAGGTGAAGCGCGCGGCCGCCGCCAGTCTCGACTGGGCCGCGACTCAAACCGGCAACGTGCAGATTTTCGACACCGCTGGACGGCAGGAGATCGACGAGGTCCTGATCGAGGAAATCAAGCAGCTCAAGGAATTTCTCAAGCCGCAGGAAGTGCTACTCGTGGCCGATGCCGCGACCGGGCAGCAGGCGGTCAGCGTCGCGACCCACTTTCATGAGGCGCTTGGCATCACCGGCATCGTCCTGACGAAACTCGACGGCGACGCCCGTGGCGGCGCCGCCCTTTCCATGCGCGAAGTGACGCAGCGCCCGATCAAGTTTGCCGGCGTCGGGGAAAAGCTCGATCAATTTGAGGCTTTCGTGCCCGACCGTCTCGCGGGGCGAATTCTTGGGATGGGCGACATCGTCGGGTTGGTCGAGAAAGCGGCCGAGGCGATCGACGAGGAGGAAGCCGCCCGGATGGAGAAAAAACTCCGGACCGCCTCCTTCGATTTCAACGATTTCCTCGCTCAGTTCAAAATGATGCGAAAGCTCGGCCCGCTCGAGAACATCCTCGGGATGCTGCCCGGCATGGGCAACATCAAGGACATGAATATCGACGAGAAACAGATCAAGCGGACCGAAGCGATCGTCCTCTCCATGACCGACGAGGAGCGCAAGCGTCCCGATATTCTCAATGCCCGGCGCCGGCAACGAATCGCCAAGGGAAGCGGGAGCAGCGTGACCCAGGTGAATGATCTCCTCCAGCGTTTTAACCAGATGCGCAAGATGATGAAAAACGCGGGCAAGATGAAGCGGATGATGTCGCAAATGTCCCGGATGAAGAGCTGACTTGCGATTTCCACGAATTGGGCGATTCATTCCCTCCCCCGGACGCCCGCAACCTCAACACCTCACTTTAGCAGCATGGCCGTTTCAATCAGATTACGCAGAGAAGGCGCGAAAAACCGCCCTTATTACAAAGTCGTCGTGGCCGATAGCCGCAGCCCGCGCGACGGTAAATTTATCGAGATCATCGGGACCTATGATCCGAAGGTGAAGGGCGACAACAGCACCTTGAAGATCGACCGCGTCGAGCATTGGATCGCGCGCGGCGCCCAGCCCTCCGACACTGTCCGCAGTCTGCTAAAGAAGAACCGTTCCCGTGCCGCTGCCGCTCCGGCCGAAAGCGCTCCCGCAGAGACCGCCGCGGCGGAATAATTCCGGGTTCGGGATCAGCGCTCCCCCTTCCGGTTGGACAAAAGCAGACGCGCCGCTACAATCCGGCGCGTGAGACAGTTCCTCGAGTTCATCATTCGGCAGCTCGTCGAATTCCCCGACGAAGTCATGATCTCGGAGGTCGCAAACGGCCGCATGACCGTCTTCCGCCTGGCGATGCGGCAGACCGACGTCGGCCGTATCATCGGCCGCAACGGACAAACCATTCGCGCCATTCGCGCGCTGCTCACAAGCGCGGCCGCTCGCCATGGTGAAAAGGCGACGCTCGATATCGTCGAGTAGCGCAATCCGGTTTCAATCGCATTTGTTGCACGCTTTGTAGACGCTTCGCTCTGCGAAGCGCGAGAGCGACTCTTGCCGGAGGAATTAACTCCCGCGCCTCCCAGAGGGAGGCGTCTACATCCGGCGAGACGGCGGCGATACCGTCCCGTCTATTTATAAATCTCGACGCTGACCTTGCCGTCGGACCCTACTTTGCCGCGATACATCCCTGAGGTGTTGAATGGCATCGCAAAGTTCCCCTCCTTATCGAGCGCGATCAGTCCCCCCGTGCCGCCGAGGTCCTTCGCGTTGTGCAGCGCGCTTTCGGCGGACTCTTTCACCGAGCTCCCTTTATAGCGCATCAGGTCCGAGACCGTGTGCGCGACCGCTGCCCGAATGAAATACTCGCCGTCACCCGTGCACGAGACGGCACAGGTCGCATTGTTCGCATACGTTCCGGCGCCGATGATTGGCGAGTCGCCGACCCGGCCGAATTGCTTGTTCGTGGTGCCGCCCGTGGAAGTGCCGGCCGCGAGGTTGCCCGCCTTGTCGAGCGCCACTGCGCCGACAGTGCCGTGACGATCCTTGTCGGTCACCGGCGCGGGTGAGGCTTTGACCTTCTGCAAAGCCTGCCAGCGCTCTTCCGTGTAGAAATATTTCTGGTCGACCAGCGCCACGCCCATCTTCTTCGCGAAAGCTTCCGCCCCCTCGCCCGTCAGCATGACGTGTGGCGATTTCTCCATCACCATCCGCGCCAGGCTGATCGGATTGCGAATGTGCTGCACTCCCGTGACCGCGCCGGCGGCGAGCGTTTTGCCGTCCATGATCGAGGAATCAAGTTCGTTCGTGCCGTCGGAAGTGAAGACCGCGCCCTTGCCGGCGTTGAAAAGCGGATTGTCCTCCAGCACGTGGATCGCCGCCTCGACCGCATCAAGGCTGGCGCCGCCCCGCTCCAGCACGGCATAGCCGGCCTTAAGCGATTGCTCGAGCCCCGCGCGATAGGCCTCTTCCTTTTCCGGCGTCATCGTATTGCGTTCGATTGTCCCGGCGCCGCCGTGGATCACCATTCCGAATTTCATGGGTTGGTCTTTCTCTTGTGCTGCGATGGAACCGGCCAGGAGCAAACAGCTCAGCCAGGTGACGAGATGGAATCGGATCATATTTGGAATTTGCTCGTGGGCCAGACGATCCCGCCCGGCGGCCCGCAAAACTTGCCGCTCATCTGAAGTAAGGCAACTTCAACCCCAATGGCCGCGCACCCTTCGCCACCTCCAGGGACCGCCGAGACACTGGTCAATGCGCCGGCCGACCTTGTCGCCGAAGTCGGTGAGAAGAGCCGTTCCGTGCTCGTGGAAGTCGGGAGCATGTTCTGGTTCATCATCAATACCGTGACCGAAACGGCCGATCGCATCCGGCGCGGGCGCGTCCCCTTCAAGGCCGAGACTTTCTTTCGCTACACCGCGCGCGCCGGCGTCGGCTCCGTGCCGCTGGTCGCGATGGTCTCGTTTTTTCTCGGCCTCACCATGGCGCTTCTCACCGGTTACCAGCTCGAGCGCTTCGGCACCGAACGGCTCGTCCCCGGGCTGGTCGCAATTGCTTTTACCCGCGAGCTCGGACCGCTCCTCACCGGGATCATGCTCGCGGCGCGGATCGGCGCTTCCTTCACGGCCGAGCTCGGCACGATGCAGGTCTCAGAAGAAGTGGAGGCGATTGAAGCGATGGGCATCGGCCCGCTGCGCTTCCTCGTCGCTCCGCGCATGCTCGCGCTTTTCGCTCTTATGCCCTGTCTGAGCGTGATCTCGAGCGTGGCGGCGATCTTCGCCAGCGCACTTATCTCGCGCGCTTATTTCAATATCGCCTTCGTCTATTTTCAGGACCTCGTCCTGCATGCCCTCCTCATCCGCGACATTATTACCGGCATTTTGAAAAGCTTCATGTTCGGCCTGCTCATCGGCGCCATCGCCTGTTACCGCGGGTTGACCGTGAAAGGCGGTGCGTCCGGCGTCGGTACTGCCACGACCTCGAGCGTCGTCACCGCGATCACGGTCGTGATTGCTTTCGACACCGTTTTCAACGTCGTCTATATCATTTTTTTCCCGTGAGCGAAGCGCCCACTCATGTCGTCGAGCTGCGCGATGTGCAGCTTGAGTTTCCCGGAAAGAAAGTCCTCGATGGCGTTTCGCTCAAAGTCGAGCCGCTCGACCGGCTCGTCATCATGGGCCAGAGCGGGAGCGGCAAGAGCACCATCCTGCGCCTCATTCTTGGCATTCTCCAGCCGACCGCGGGCGAGATCTTCTTCAAGCAATTTGAGATCTCGCGTTTGAAACGGCGCAAGCTCCAGCAGGTCCGCGCCCAGATCGGGATGGTTTATCAATATTCCGCCCTCCTCAGCTCGCGCAATGTGCGCGACAACATCTCCCTCCCGCTGGAGGAATTGACCCGCAAGACCACGGCCGAGATCGACCAGATCGTTGACGAAAAGCTCGAGCTCGTCGGAATGATGGAGTCGAAAAACCAGATGCCCTCCGAGCTCAGCGGCGGCATGCGCAAACGGGTCAGCCTCGCTCGCGCCCTCGTCATGGATCCTGAGCTTATTCTTTTCGACGAACCCTCCGCCGGGCTCGACCCGGTCATCAGTTCTGTGATCGACGAATTAATCATCAGCCTGACCGAGCGCTCCAAAGTGACTTCGGTTATCGTCACCCATGAAATGGACAGCGCCTTCCGCATCGGCACGCGAATGGCTATGCTCTATCAGGGTGCAGTCATCGCTGACGCCTCGCCCGAGCAACTCAAGCAATCCGATCATCCGGTGGTGCAGCAATTCCTGAGCGGCAGCACCGAAGGTCCCATCCTGGAAGGAAGCAAAGATGCAGTTGCGACGAAATGAGATCATGACCGGCCTGCTCGTCCTGAGCACGGTCGCGGTCCTCACCTTCATCCTTATTCTGCTCGGCGCGCCCGGCCTCTTCCGGCCGCTCGTCGTCTACAAGCTTTATTTCGATAACGCCGCCGGCATCAAGCTCGGCGCGCCCGTCCTCCTCGCCGGACGCAAAGTCGGCCAGGTAAAGACCCTCAACTCGCCCGTGACCCGCGAGGAAGCTGCCCATGCCTTCGAAGCGGCGGGCAACCTCGGCACCGTTACCGGCTCTGAAGGCAGCGGCTCCAAGGCCCTTCCGCGTTTCGAGGCGCGGATCGATATTGAGGTCGACCGGAGAGCGGTGGTCTACAAGAACTCCAACGTCCGCCTCATGACCTTGGGATTGTTAGGCGAAACGGCGATCGACTTTTCCGGAGGGAACGATCACTCCGGCAGGGCGGAAGCCGGGCAGGTTTTCGCCGGCAATCGCGTGCCCGATTTCGGGGAAGCCATTGCCAAGATCATCGGGATTATTGGCCCGGTCGCAGCCGAGGCGACCAACACCATGAAGACCCTGCAAGGCACCGCCACCAACCTGAATAAGATCACCGGCGAGGACTCTCAACTCAACCTGGCCCTGGGAAATTTCAAGGTCTTCACCGAGCACCTGAACGAGCTGACTGCGACCGAGAGCAACCTTTCCAAGTCGCTCGCCCACATCGAAGACCTGAGCAATCAGCTGACGAAGAACGACAACATTACCGTCACTCTGGCCAACTTCCGGGATAGCTCCGAGAAACTGAAGAACGCTCTCGACAACCTCGGCCCGGACCTGAAAGAGACGATCAGCAACACGAAAGACTTCACCGCCACCCTGCGCTCCCAGCCGTGGCGCTTGATCTGGCCGAGCACGAAAAAATATCCCCCGGACGAAGCCACGCCCATCCCGGTGCGCAGAGCGACAAAAGTTCGCCGATCGAGCCGTTAACTTTCCCGCAGCCGCCGTTTTCTTTCCAAACCCGGGTTTGGAAACGCACGTCGTTTTACCAACCGCGAGAAATCCATTCGTGATCTTAAAACCGCGCATCGATATCAGCGTTGCCGTGATCTTTGCCGGTGCGTTCTTCGTTTTCGTCGGCTTTGCTTCTGCGATCGCAATGGCTTCGCTCTACAGCCTTCTTCCCGCCGGGTTGGGCATGCTCAGTCTGCTCTTCATCGCCGGCGGTCTGGCCGCCCTCTGGCACCGCAAACGACTCACGATCACGATTGACCCCTCGGGAATTACAATACCGACCGGCACCATCTTTCGCCCGGGCCGGAGCGTTCATATCCCGCGTGCAGCGATGGCGACGATCGCGCGCGATGAATCTGTCCGGGCTTTTCCCGATTGGACGATGGGTTTCCGCGATCTCGGCCGGCAGCGGCCTCCGAGCGAAGGCTGGTCCAGTTTTCTCGATTGCTCCGACCTGCCAGAGAACTTCATCGCCAGCTCGCGCTGCGTGCGGAATATCTTTCTCGCCTTTCGCGCGGAAGAGGGACAAGAGTCCGAGCTCGATGCCTGAGAGCGCACCCCCTTCCCCCGAGAAGAGTAATCCGACAGAAAACGTCGAGACGCCTTTCTGAAGAAAGGATGGGTCAGGGCGGGATTTCGCTGGTCAGAAATGACGTGACACCGTTATGCTCGACAGCCCAATGAGTGACCGTCTTACTTTCCGTAGCGACCGCGTTCTGCGGGTCGCGACCCGCCCCCCGACGCGGTCGCAGAAACAGCATTTCGCGCGTTCGTTAGGCGTGGCTGCCGTCCTGCTTGTCCTCGCCATTGCCTGCGTGGCCTGGGCGACGACGCGGGAGACTACCCGGTCGCACGGCGAGCGCAAGGAGCACTCGACCGGCCGCAATTTCGCCGCGCAAACCGACGTCCAATCGCAGCCGCGCATTTTTCTCGCGGCGGTCGGCTGGGAATCGGAGCGGGTCTGGAGCGGGCAGGACGACTGGGAGCCCTTCGTCGCCGCCGATCGCACCTCCGATTACGTCTATCAGATGACGACGCGCTTCAGCGATCGGCTCTCGGGCATTTTCATCCGGCGCTCGGCCGATGGCGGACAAACCTGGGATGCAGATCAGCTCGTTAGGCGAGTACAGGTCTGGCAGGCTGACCCGCAGGTGGCAGGTGGATGGCAATGGGACGGTTTACGCCGTCTGGCTGAGCGGGCCGAACTGGAAAAGCGCGCTGATCAAATCCTTCGATCGCGGCGCGACCTGGACGGAGCCGGTCGTGATCGCGCCTTCCCTGCAATGGACCGATCATCCCTGGCTGGTGGTTTCACCCGACGGGCAGGATGTCTACGTCGGGCTGAACATGGACGACAGCTACCTCGTTTCGTCGCATGACGGCGGCCAGACTTTTGGCACGCCGATCAAGACGGATCAGCCGCAGCGAGGCCACTGGTGGGACGCAAACGGCGCGGCGATCGCGCCGGATGGAAGCGTCTATTTTCTCGTGATCAATTTTTTCCTGAATTATCGCGGCCCGGCCGAGATCACGGTCGTGAGCTCGCATGACCATGGCGCCAGTTGGCAGACGACGCTGGTCGATACCTCGGCCCCTCCGCCGGGATGCTCCGGGGTGCCAGGTTGCGGCTATGGATTTTTCTCCTCCACCGGCGGGGTGGCGGTCGACCAGGCCGGGCAGCTGATGGTGATTTATGACGCCGGCGACGTCGAGAAAGAGCCGCAGCCGATGTGGATCTCGACCTCAACCGATGGAATCAACTGGACCCCGCGCAGGCAGGTTTCCCAGCCTAACGAGGCAGCGACCAACGGCTTCCCCGCGGTCGCGGCCGGCCCGACCGCGGGAGATTTCCGCGTCGTCTGGCAGGGCACGACGGATGGGAACAATCACGGCTGGAATACCTTTTATCGCCGCACGACTGACGGCGGCGCGACTTGGAGCGAGATCGTGAAGTTATCCGATCGCGTCGACGGCGCGCCTTACAAAAGCGCTGCCGGTTACAGCTTCCCCTACGGCGATTACCTCGGCTTTTCGGTCGACGGTGCGGGTGTGAATCACGTGATCTGGGGCGAAGGCGCGAGCTACAACGGGCCCGGCGGCGTTTGGTACACGCGCGGGTTGTAGACGTTGCCCTCTGGGCAACGCGGGCCTGCCGTCCGTTCGCATTTGTATGGGCGAACGTTTGCCCCCGCGCTGCGCAGAGCGAAGCGTCTACAGTGGCTCGCAACCGCTACTGGCCAGCCGCGTAAGATTCTGTTAGGTAGCGGGCCATGCCTTCCGCCACCGAGTTCCAACATACGCTCGCCAAAGCCGCTACCCTCAGCGGCACCTCACTTCACACCGGCGCCAAGGTCTCGCTCAAGATCCAACCCGCGCCGGCCAATTCCGGGATCAAATTCAAGCGCAAAGACCTGGCCGACGAGCCGACGATCGATGCCACGATCGCGAACGTGAAGACGGTCGAGCGCGCCACCACCATCGGCGAAGGCTCGATGCGGGTGCATACGGTCGAGCATGTCCTGGCCGCGCTCTCCGCTCTTGGGGTCGATAACGCCGTGATTGAGATGGACGCGAACGAGCCTCCGATCGGCGACGGCAGCGGCCTGCTCTACGTCGAGGCGATTCGCAAGGCGGGCCTCGTCGCGCTGGAAGCGCCGCGCCTCTTCTTCCATGTTCGCGAGCCGATCTCGATCGAGACCAAAAGCGGCTCGCTCCTCATTCTTTTGCCGGATGACGAGTTTCGGATTTCCTGTACCCAGGCAGGGCCGGAGGGGCGCTTCACTCAGTTCATGTCGACCGCGATCACCCCCGCGATTTTCGAGCGCGAAATCGCGCCTGCCCGCACCTTCGTTTATTACGAAGACGTCCAGCCGTTGATGGAGAAGAACCTGATCAAGGGCGGCAGCCTGGAGAACGCTATCGTCGTGCGGGGCGAATCGGTCCTGAGCAAGGAACCGCTGCGTTTTCCGGATGAGTTTGTCCGGCACAAGATTCTCGACATCATCGGCGATCTCGCGCTCGTTGGGCGCCCGATCCGCGGCCATGTCGTGGCGGTGCGGCCCGGGCATGGCGCCAATACCGACCTCGCGCGCGCCGTGGCCAAGGCGCTGGCCGCGACCGAGGCGATGCTACCGAAGCGCGATTTCCCAGCAGGCGAAGGCGGGCTCGATATCAACGCGGTGATGGACATTTTGCCGCATCGCTATCCGTTCCTCATGGTCGATCGCATTCTTTCCTTCGAGGGCGACAAGAAGTGCGTCGGAATCAAATCAGTCACGATCAACGAACCGTTTTTCCAGGGGCATTTTCCGGGGCACCCGGTCATGCCGGGCGTCCTGCAGGTCGAAGCCATGGCGCAGGTGGCGAGTGTGCTCATGATGCGAATCAGCCAAAGTGCCAGCCGGGTGGGATATTTCATGAGCGCGGACGGGGTGAAATTTCGCAAACCGGTTTTCCCAGGCGACACCCTGTTCATTCACGCCGAGCTGACGAAATCGCGCGGGAACAAACTGGCCAAGGCGATGTGTCGCTGCATCGTGAACGACGCCGTCGTCTCGGAAGGCGAATTGATGTTCACCTTCATCGAGAAGTAGTAGAGGAAAATCCGAAATCCGAATATCGAAATTCGAAACAATGATCGAAATCTCGAATCGAAAAATCAGGGAAACGGCGGCGAGCGAAAGCTGTTTTGAATTTCGGATTTCGGATTTCGGATTTGTTTCGGACTTCGAATTTCGAATTTCGGATTTTCCCTGACCGAATGTCCACTGTCACCATCCACCCGACCGCGATCGTCGATCCCGCCGCCGAGCTCGGCGCGGGCACGGTCGTTGGCCCCTACTGCATCGTCGCCGCGGGGGTGTCGTTAGGGGAAAACTCCTGGCTGCAGCAGCATGTGACCTTGGAAGGGCCGCTCGCGGCCGGGCGCGGTAATAAATTTTATGCCTACTGCTCGATCGGGCAGCAGACGCAGGACCTGAAGTATCGCGGCGAACCCACCTACCTCGAGATCGGCGACGAGAATGTTTTTCGCGAGTTCGTCACGATCAATCGCAGCACCACCGGGAGCGGAAAGACGCGGGTCGGGAGCGGCGGAAATTTCCTCGCCTACTCGCACGTCGGCCATGATTGCACGGTGGGCGACGCGGTCATTTTCTCAAACAACGGCACCCTCGCCGGCCACGTGCAGGTGGGCGACCACGCCGTCATCGGGGGGCTGACGGCGGTGCACCAATTCTGCCGGATCGGTCGTTTCGCGATCACCGGCGGTTGCTCAAAGATCGTGCAGGATGTGCCGCCCTTCATGATCGCCGACGGAAATCCGGCGGAGGTTCGCGGGATCAACCAGGTCGGCTTGGAACGCGCCGGTTATGCGCCGGAAAAGATCAAGCCGATCAAGGAGGCGTTTCGCCTGATCTATCGCGGAAAGTTGAACACAGGGCAGGCGGTGGCAGCGCTGCGCGAGAAGCTGGGCGCAAGCGAAGACGTGCAGGCAATCGTGCGCTTCATCGAGGAAAGCGAGCGCGGAATTATTCGTTAGGCCGCTGGCCCGACGAAGATTTGCTCAGGCCGCCAGGAGCGGCGTGTCTCCGGGGGTAAGGACGCCGTTGAATTTCGGGTAAAGAAACTTGGCGACCGGCGCGTTAGCTTTGGTAAAGGCGGTGGCGCGGTAAAGACCGGCCGCGCGCAACTGCCGGAGCGATTCCCCGAGCAGGGCCGTGCCGAGCCCGCGGTTACGATATTCCATCAGGACACAGGGACCGGGAGAAAGGTGGCTTTCTCGCGCCGGATCGGGAACCATGATCGCGGCGCCGATCATGCGCAGGC
>JBBPZS010000137.1:0-7157 GCA_038198605.1 Chthoniobacterales bacterium
AATGATTGCAGCGGCTCGCAGGCAAAATTACGGTGCACCCGCACTCGTTCCCGGGCCTTGCCGGCCGCTCTGCATGGTCGATTTCTGCGTTTACTTTCTTTACCGCGCCGCCCTCGCCCTCATTACCGCGCTCCCGCTTCGGTTTGTTTTCGCGCTCGGGCGGGCGCTGGGGTTTTGCGCCTGGATTCTTTTGCCGTCGTATCGGGAGTTGGCGCGGCGAAACGTCGAGATCGCCTTCGGCGCGGAGAAATCCGAAGCGGAGAAACGGCGAATTGTCCGCCGGCATTTCCAGCAGCTCGGGGCCAACCTCTTGAGCGGAATGAAACTCAACGCCATGCCGCTCGACGAGGTGGCCGCGCTCGTCGCGACGGAAGGGGCGGACGAAGTGCACCGCGAGCTCCGCGCCGGCCGGCCGGTTGTGCTCGTGCTCAGTCATCTCGGCAACTGGGAGTTGTTTGCCCAGATTCTGCCGCACCATTTCGCCTATCGGCGGCTAAGCACGGTTTATCAGAGATTAGGCAATCGCTATCTCGACCAATTCGTTAGGCAACAGCGGGCCCGGTTCGGAGTCGAGCTCTTCGACCGGAGCGAAGGTTTCCAGGAGGCGATCCGGCTCCTGCGCGGGGGCGGGATGATCGGCATCCTGAGCGATCAACACGCCGGGGACCACGGCCTCTGGACTCCCTTCTTCGGGCGCCTCGCTTCGAGTTCGCCCTTGCCCGCGCTTCTCTGCAAACGGACCGGCGCAACTCTGATCGTGGCCTCGCTCTACACCGACGGACCCGGGAAATGGCGGATGACGTTCAGTTCGCCTTTCGGTTCGCCTAACGACAGTGTCCCGGCTCTGACCGCGCAGACCAATTTGGCCATCGCCGAGCAGATCCGGCGCGCGCCGGAAGATTGGTTTTGGGTCCACAACCGCTGGAAGACGCCGCAGCCGAACTGGCTCCTGCAAAAATACAAACGTGGACTCTTCGTTCCGGAATCGGGGGAGGAACTGCAACCGTTCCGCATTCTCATCCGCGGCAGTAATTGGCTGGGCGACAGCGTCATCAGCATGCCGGCCGTGCGCGCGATCAAGCGCGGGCGACCGGACGCCCACGTTACCGTCCTGGCGCCGGCCAAGATCGCAGCCATCTGGCGGCTCCTGCCGGAGGTCGACGAAGTCTTGTCGTTAGGCAAAAAATCGCTCTGGCAGGCGCGCGGGCTGATCCGGAGCCGGCCGCGCTTTGATGTTGGGATCGTTTTTCCTAACTCGTTTCGGGTGGCGTGTGAGCTCTGGCTCGCAGGAATGCCACGCCGGGTGGGCTATGCCGGCCATGGCCGGCGCTGGTTGCTCAACCAGATCGTCCGGCCACGGGAGTGGAAGGGTCCGCCGCGGCATCAGGTGGAAGATTATCTCGATATTGCCCGTTCGTTAGGCGTGGAAGCGGAAGCGGGTGAGATCGCGGTCGTGCCGAATACGAGATCGAATGGAGCCGGAAAAAATGTCGGTCTTTGCCCGGGCGCGGAATACGGCCCGGCCAAGCGCTGGCTCCCGGAACGCTTTGCCGCGGTGGCGGCGGCGACCGGTGGCGAATGGGTTCTTTTTGGAACGGAGAAGGATGCCGCGGTCGGTACTGAAATCGCCCACGCGCTCGGCGAGCAATGTCGCAATCTGATCGGTCAAACCACACTCGAACAATTGATCGAGGAACTGCGAAAGTGCCGTCTGCTATTGACGAACGACACCGGCACGATGCACCTGGCCACGCTCCTCGGAGTCCCGGTGGTGGCGGTTTTCGGCTCGACCGAGCCGAGCCTGACTGGACCGCTGGGCCGGGGTCATCGTGTCGTTAGGCACCAGGTCGAATGCAGCCCCTGCTTTTTGCGCGAATGCCCGCTCGACTTTCGCTGCATGAAAGCAGTCGGGGTGGAGGAAGTCGCGGCCCACGTGACGGCGGCATTGCGCAATTCCCCGCTCGGCAGAGATAGCGGGCGCTAGACTTTCATCACCTCGGCGTCCTTGCGCTCGAGATGGTCATCGATCGATTTCACGAAGCGGTCGGTCAATTTCTGAATCTCCGACTCGGTGTCGCGGAGCTGGTCTTCTGTAACCTCGCCGGCTTTCTCCAGCTTCTTCGCGTCGTCCATTGCCGCCCGCCGATTGGCCCGCACCCGGACGCGCGCTTCCTCGGCCATCTGCTTGAGTGACTTCACCAGATCTTTGCGTCGCTCTTCCGAAAGCTCGGGAATGGGCAGGCGGATGAGCTTGCCGTCGACCAGCGGGGTGATGCCGATCTTGGATTCCTTCAACGCCTTCTCGATGTCGCGCACGGTCGAGGCATCGAACGGCTGCACCACGAGCAAACGCGGCTCGGGCGTGGTGATGAGCGCCAACTGCTTCAATTTCATGGCCGAGCCGTAGGCCGTGACGTCGACGTTCTCGACCAGAGCGGGGGAGGCTTTTCCCGTCCGCACACTGGCGAATTCGTGGATCATGTAGTCCACACTTTTTTCCATCGCCATCTCGGCTTCGAGGGTAATTTCGTCGGCGCTCATAAGGTGCTGAAAGAAAGCTGGGGCAGCTTGAATCGCAATCGCTAATCGATCACGAGGGTGCCGATTTTTTTGCCGAGGACGGCATCGCGCACATTCGTCGGCTGATGCATGTCGAAAACCAGGATGGGGACTTTGTTATCCATGCAGAGGCTGAAAGCGGTCGAATCCATGACCTGCAATCTTTTCGTCAGGGCTTCGTTGAAACTGATCGTTTCGTAGCGTTTGGCGTCGGGATGCAGCTTCGGATCTTTGTCGTAGATGCCGTCGACCTTGGTCGCCTTGAGGATGATGTCGGCCCCGATCTCGCTCGCGCGCAAGGCGGCCGTGGTGTCGGTGGAAAAATACGGATTACCGGTGCCGGCGACGAAGATGACGACGCGGTTTTGTTCGAGGTGACGCACAGCGCGGCGGAGGATGAATGGCTCGGCCACGTTTTGCATTTCAATCGCGGTCTGGACGCGGATCGGAACGCCGCTTTGCTCGAGCTCACTTTGCAAGGCGAGGCCGTTGATGACGGTCGCGAGCATGCCCATGTAATCCGCCGTCGTCCGATCCATCCCGCGATGGCTGGCGGCGAGGCCGCGCCAGATGTTGCCGCCGCCGACCACGATCGAGATCTGGACCCCGAGGTCGTAAACCTCTTTCACCTGGCGCGCGATTTCTTTCACGATGTGAGGGGAGATCGTGTCGCGGGCGCCGGTTTCGCGCAACGCTTCACCGCTTAATTTGAGAACGATGCGTTTGTAAGCCGGCTTTGCACTTTCCATTCCGGCGGGATGATCGATCAGAAATGCAGTCTTGGGGAGGAAAAACCTCGGAAAAAGTCAGACGCACCCATCCGGCGCTTGCCTTCCAGCTGCACCTCCTCGAGGCGCAGTGCGCCGCGACCGGTCGCGACGAGGACCTCGGCGTCGTTAGGCTGAGAAAGGGTGCCGGGCGAACCGAGTTCCTGGGGGCGAAGCGAGGCGCGAAAGATTTTCAGGTGGCGTATTTTTCCGGTGCCATCGCTCAGCTGTGTAAAAGCGCCGGGCCAGGGATCGAAAGCGCGGACTTTACGCTCGATCGCTTCCGCCGGCTCTGCCCAGTCGATCTTGCCATCTTCGCGGGTCAATTTCGGCGCGTAGGTCGCATCGGCGGCCGATTGTGGAATGCGCGGCGCATTTCCTTCCTGCAAAAGTTTGAGCGCACTGCGCAAAGCCTCGGGCGCCAGCTCGGCCAGGCGATCGTGGAGGGAGCCGCCCGTTTCGTTAGGCGCAAGCGCGAGCGTTTCCTTGAGAAGCATGTCGCCGGTGTCGAGGCCTTCATCCATGTAGATGACGGTGATTCCGGTCTCCGTGTCGCCCGCTGCAATCGCAGCCTGGATTGGTGCCGCTCCGCGATGCCGCGGCAGGAGCGAGGCGTGGAGATTCAAACATGCGACCCGCGGAATCTCGAGCACGCTCTTGGGAAGGATCTGGCCGTAGGCCATGACCACTACGATGTCTGGTGCGAGCGCGCGCAGTTGCGCGACCGCTTCGTCGTGCCGGATGCGGGCAGGCTGAAACACCGGGACGTCCGTGCCGGCGAGCGCGGTCTTGATTGGCGGCGCGGTCAGGTGTTGTTCGCGCCCCACCGGTTTATCGGGCTGCGTGACGGCGCCGACAAGCTTGTGCTCAGACGAAGCGAGAAGGGTGCGCAGGCTCGGCACGCCGATCTCACCCGTGCCGATGAAAACAATGCGCATGCCGCCTTACGGCATGAAACCACGAGGCGCGAGGGCCCGCTGGGGACGTCGAGGGGCCGCCGCCTGCGCCATGTTTTTGTCGCCGGCCGTTACCTCACGCTGCCCGACGGACGAGCCGCAATCGGCGCAGAGATAATCGTAGAGTTCGCGGTCCGGCAGGATGAGAAGGAGTCGTTCCCGCACCGGCTTGGCCGCCTTGCATTTCTCGCAGTAAAGACTGGAGGCGGTGAAATTTTCAAACTGCTGCTGGCTCATGATCACCGTTCGCCACGGTCTCCAGGATTTTGAGCAGCACCTTGGCCGGCGGCTGGATCGCGTCGACCATCTGCACCCGGTCCTGGTAATACTCCAAGACCGGCTTGGACTCGTTTTCGTAGGTTTCGAGACGGCGCTTGATCACTTTCTCGTTAGCGTCGTCCAACCGGTTGTCCTTGAGCGCGCGTTTTTTGAGACGGACGAAAAGCTGGTCGCGATCGGGACAGGAAAGATGGAAAACCTTCTTCACATCGATCACCCGATCCATGATCTTGGCCTGGCCGACATTACGCGGAATTCCGTCCAGGACGAGAACGTCGATATCGGGCTTGAATTCGTGCCCGTCGACCGCGGCGTCGATGCGCGCCTGCCAGAGTTGAACGGTGATTTCATCCGGCACCAGCTCGCCCTTGCTGGAGTATTCGAGAAAGGCGCGGCCGACCTTGGTCCGGGTATCGAGGGTGCGAAAGACGTCACCACAGGCGCAATGATAAAAGCGCGGGATGGAGCCGAGCGAGCGACCTTGCGTGCCTTTGCCGCTGCCGGGAGCGCCGAAGAGAAGATAGGTAGTATATTTCATTGCGGATGCGATTCTTTATACCCGATCGCGGCGGGCGGCACAACGCGCAAAGCGCGAGCTCACGGCGTTCCGGGGAAGAGCACGCCTAACGACTAATGACCGGCGAGAGGCCGGAAATCAGTTCGCCGAGGCGGTCTCGGCCGGCACCACGTTGACGCGCCGGCCAGCGCGATCGAAACGCACCTGGCCGTCAACCAGGGCAAAGATGGTGTAGTCGCGGCCGAGGCCGACATTCTTCCCTGGCAAAAACTTCGTCCCGCGCTGGCGGATGATGATGTTGCCGGCGACCACGCTCTCGCTGCCAAATTTTTTCACGCCGAGCCGCTTGCTGACGCTGTCGCGGCCGTTCTTGACGCTGCCTTGTCCCTTTTTATGAGCCATTGAGGAAAGTTGAGAGTTGTTTGTTGAGAGTTGAGAGAGCCGTTATTCGGCCGCTTCTTTTTCCGCGGCGGCTTTCTTTGTTTTCGAGCCGAGGCTGATGACGGTGATTTTTACCCGGGTCAGTTTGCGGCGATGGCCAACGGTGCGGTGATAGCCTTTGCGGCGGCGATATTTGAAGGCGATGACCTTCTTGTCTTTGCGTTGCTCGACCACTTCGCCCGAGACGCTCGCGCCCGCGACCGAGGGAATGCCGTGGGTGAGTTTGTCGCCGTCCGCGTGCATGAGCACGTCGTCGAAAGTCATTTTCTGGCCGGCATCGCCTTCCAGCAGGTCCACGTCGATCGTGTCACCTTCTGCGACGCGATACTGCCGCCCGCCTGTTTTGATAATTGCGTAAGCCATAGCCTTGGGAAAAGTCGGTGAAACTCACACAGGCCGGGCCGGTTGACAAGCGGAAATCCGGGCGAGGAGCGGAGTAAGTCTGTTCGTTGATTGTCAGCTGCCGGCCTCAAGGAGCGGCGGTTTGCAGCCGCCGAGGGCGCTTGCAAAGCGCCCTTCCTTGCCCACGCAGCCCGGGCATTTCGCAATGGCAATCACAAACACTACCGGCGAAAGAGCGCGCGGCTCGCTACGTTTTCGGTTGCTCGGTTTCCGTCCGTTCCACGCGCACGGCGTGTTCGTCGGGGACGATGCAGGCCCCGAAGTAATCGGCGTAAACCTGGGTGAACTCGGCGCCGAAGAGCAGAATCTGCGAGGAATAGTAGACCCAAAGCGGGAGCGTGATGAGCGAACTGGCCGCGCCATATGCCGAGGCTGCCGACCCGCTCCCGAGATATAAGCCGAGGGCCCATTTCCCGAGAGCAAAGAGAAGCGCGGTGAGAAAGGCGCCGATCCAGACATCGCGCCAGCGCACTTTCGCGTCGGGCAGGATTTTGAAGATGACAGCCAGGACCAGGACCATGATGGCCAGATCAAAGAGGAGGTAAACGGTGACTGCGATCACGATTCCGCCGGGCAACATGGCCTGCACGTAATGGCTGAACGCCTTGAGCAAGCTCTCGATCGTCATGGAAACGAGGAGGAGAAAGCAAATCCCTCCGACCATGGCAAAAGACAGAAAGCGTCCTCTAAGAAAATCCCAGATTCCCGTCCCCGGCTTTGCTTTCACTCCCCAGATGGTATTCAGCGCGTTTTGCAACTGACCGAAAACGCCGCTCGCTCCAAAAAGAGCGAGCATCACGCCGATGATCGTCGCCCAGATGCTCTTCTCGGTTTGCGCGGCTTTTTCTGCGATGCTTTGGATGACTTCGATGGCACTCCGATCGAGGAAGTAGCCGAGTTGCACGGTCATCTTTTCCCAGGCGCCGGCTGGATCATTTCGGAAAACGAGCCCCCAGGATTGCGAGCAAGACGAGGATGAGGGGCGCGAGGGAAAAAACGGTGTAATAAGCGAGGGCGGCGCCGAGTTGGGGCGCCTTGTCTTCGAGCCATTGGCGCAAGGTCTCGCGGAAGACGTTGTAGCTAGTGACGAAAATGTTGCTTCCAGTGAGGGTTTCGGGAGCGTCGCTCATCGGTTTACGAATCGGATTTGGGCGAGGGCGAGGCTGCGTACTTTAGAGGAGGGTCGGTAGCACGCGCGCGGCTTGCGGAGAGCGCGCTGGATCTGGGGAGGGGGCG
>JBBPZS010000138.1:0-39366 GCA_038198605.1 Chthoniobacterales bacterium
GCGGAATGCGGGTCGGCCCCGCCGCGGCCGCGCGTGTTTAAACACACCACCGCCTGGCCCCGCCGCGCCGGAGCCCCCCCCTACCGGGGGTAAAGGTTACAACCGCCGCACTCGGAAGATGTGCGCGGGCTGCAGCCCGGGATGAAGCGCAACGTAGTTCGTTTTCCCGTGCCAGATGTAGCGCACGTCGCTGAGCAGGTCGTGCACTTCGTAGCTGTCGCCCCCCATTTCGCCGAAATCTTCCAGCGGCACTTCCACGTAGCCCGACTGGGTGAATAGCGGGTCGAGATTCACGACCACGAGAATGATGCTGTCGCGCGCTGGCGTCATTTTGCTGTAGAAGAGCAACTGGTCATTCGCCGCCGGATGAAAACGCAGATTGTCGTAGAAATGGAGCGCGCGATTTTCCCGCCGGATCCGGTTTAGTTTCGTGATCAGCTCCTTGATGTTTCCGGGCGCGTCCCAGTCGCGTTCTTTCAGCTGATATTTTTCCGATTCGAAATATTCCTCACGGCCCGGGAGGGCGGCGTTCTCGCAGAGTTCGAAGCCGCTGTAGATCCCGTAAACGCTGGAGAGCGTCGCGGCGAGCACGGCCCGGATCTGGAACATCGGTCGCCCGCCGGTCTGGAGATGGAAGGGTAGAATATCCGGGGTGTTGGTGAACAAATTGCCCCGGAAATAGTCGCTCATTTCCGTCTGGGTGAGCTCGGTAAAATATTCCGCCAGCTCGGCCTTCTCGGTTCGCCAGGTGAAATAGGTGTAGCTCTGGGTGAAGCCGGCCTTGGCCAGCGCCTTCATCATCTTCGGGCGAGTAAACGCCTCCGAAAGAAAGATGGTGTCGGCAAATTCCGCCTGCACTTTCGCGATCAGATATTCCCAAAACGCGACCGGTTTGGTGTGCGGATTATCGACTCGGAAAATCCGCACCCCGCGCTCCGCCCAGAAGAGAATGATGCTCGTCATCTCATCCCAAAGCTCCTGCCAGTTTGGGCAACGGAAGTTGAGCGGATAAATGTCCTCGTATTTTTTCGGCGGATTCTCGGCATATTTGATCGTGCCGTCGGGGCGTTTGTAGAACCACTCGGGATGCTCCGCGACGTAGGGGTGATCGGGGGAACAGTTGATCGCAAAATCGAGCGCGATCTCCATCCCGCGGCTCCGGATCTCTTTCTCCAGCCAGGCAAAATCCTCCAGTGTGCCTAACGACGGCTCGACATCCTTGTGCCCGCCGCCGTTGGGCGCGCCGATGTTGCGGTTGCCGATCGCGTAGGGCACGCCCGGCTCGCCCGGCTGGCAGGTGACGGAATTGTTTCGGCCTTTTCGGTTCGTTAGGCCAATGGGATGGATGGGCGGGAAATAGACGACATCGAAGCCCATCGCCCGCGCGTCGTCCACCCGGCCGAGGCAATCGCGGAACGTGGAACCGCCTCCGGCCCGGCCTTCCGCGTTCCGGGGAAAAAATTCGTACCAGGCGGCGGTGCGCGCCGCCACCCGGTCAACCGTCGCGCGCGGCGGCGGTGAATACTGGGTCGCGCCGTAACGCGCGGCGTAGGTCGCCATCAGAACTTCCAGCTCTCCGGAATGCGCGAGGCGATTGACCAGCGCGTCAGTGCCGGAACGCATCTGCTCGGCGACCTCGCGCAGGCGTTTCGCGTCGGCTCCGCGGGCACGCTTCGCCGCGGCGGTGAGAAGGGCGGTGCCCTCCAGTTTCTCGCTCGTCAGGTTCGCCAGGCCGGCCTCGAACTTGGCCGCGAATTCATGCTGCCAGCCGCCGAAGACGTCTGTCCAGGCTTCGACCGTGTATTCATAAGTGGCGTTCTCTTAGACGGAAAAAACGCCGCGCCAGCGATCGTTGTCGACGTGCTTCATGGCGGTCTCGTGCCAGGCTGTCTGGCCGAGGACGCGCCATTTGAGGGAGGCGGCCACGATATCATGGCCGTCCTTGAAAACATCGGCCTCCACCATCACGTCCTCGCCCACGACCCGCTTGATCGGGTAACGCCCGCCATCGATCAGCGGCTCCAGGTTCTCGATGACGGCGGCGGGAAATTGGCTGGGCATCGTTCAATCAATCGAAATCCAGGGGCAGGGAAAGGCGATTTCGTCCCGAATTTGTAGGGGCGGCCGTGCCGGCCGCGAAACCGATCCCTCGAGAAGGCGAGCTGTTGCCAGCGGGCGACACGCCCGCCGCTACACTTCAGATTGCGAAATAAAAGGCGGCTTCGTAAAGCCCGGAGGTGCGCGTCTCTTCCCGGCGGACCGGCGTCTGGAGCACTTTTTCAAACATCTCCTGCTCGAGCCGGCCGATGATCTCGTATTCTTCGATCAAGTTCATGATCGGCGAATGGCACTCGAGGATCTGCGGACCGCCATCGGTCGGTTCGTTGACGAACTGCGACATGTGCCCTTCGTCGTCGCGGATGCTGGCCAACGCTTTGGCCCGTTCCTCCACCGTCTCGCCTTTCACCTTTTCCTTCAGCGCGTTGGTCTTCCGCTCGAAGAGGTTATAGAGAAGTTTTTCCGGGGCGTTGGTTCCGTGGATCTCGTCGATCGAATGCAGGAGATCGAGAGTAAAAGCATTGCTGTCGGCTTGGAAGAGGGCGTGGCTCCGGCGAGTCAGGCGATAGACCATCTCGGGCCGGCCCATTTTTTGCGGGCGTCGCCAGGTATCGAGGTAACCGTCGCGCTCGAGGGTGAGGCAATGCTGCTTGATCCCCATGTAGCTCATCTTCATTTTCGCGACGAGCTGGTTGACGGACAACCCCCGGGTGCGCTTCAGGGTATTGAGGATTTCGAGGCGCTGGGTGCGGCCAATTTCGGCAAGTAATCTTTGGTTCACGGTAATCTCCATTAGGGACATCGAAGGGAAATTTTCTTTATACGCGGGTTGCGCAAGCAATCGCAAGCAATCTCTTGGGCTGGGGCAATCTTTTCTACAACTCTAATTTTTCATAAGTTTCACAAACAGAGTCATTCCAACAGCTGCCGAGGCGGTCGGTTTCTTCTCCGGCGGATCTGAGCCATTCTTCCGGCCGTTGTTGCATTAGGGTTATGAAACCACTCCAAAATCCAACCATGAAACGTCAGGACCGAACGCCGCACCGCGCCAGCTCAAGGCGCCGATGGGCGTTCCATTTTACCTCAGCGGTTGCACCGCTTTTTGCGCTGGCTTTATCCCTTTCCGCCTCGGGGCAGACGATCACCACCTTTGATGCCCCGGGGGCGGGCACCGGTATTTTCCAAGGCACTTACGGTTTCAATATCGCTCCGTCCGGGACGGTGATTGGCTATAGCCGCGACGCCGACAACGTCCGCCATGGCTTCATCCGGTCGAATCAGGGTGCGTTTACGCTCTTCGGTGCGCCGGGTGCGGGCACCGCGGCCGGGCAGGGGACGCGGGCCTATGCCATCAACCCGGGCGGAGCCATTACTGGCTTTTTCTTCGATTCGGCGAATGCCGTGCACGGGTATGTTCGGACAAAACGGGGCGCGATCACCGTTTTCGACGCCCCAGGAGCGGGAACGGGCCCTTTCCAAGGGACGTTTCCGTTTAGTCCGCTCATCATCGCTCCGAACGGATCGATCGCGGGTTATTATGTCGATGCGGCAGATGTCGGCCATGGTTTCCTGCGCGATCGGAACGGCGCCTTCAGCACCTTTGACGCTCCCGGCGCCGGCACTGGTCCCGGCCAAGGGACGTTTAGCTATGCGATCAGCCCGAATCGATCGATCACCGGCTACTATTTTGACTCCGCCGATGTCAGCCACGGCTTCTTCCGAGACAGGCATGGCGTCATCACCACCTTTGTTATTCCGGGCTCCGGCACGGGATTTCAGCAGGGGACTTATGGCGGCGGTTTTACTCCCAATGGCGGCATCATGGGAAATTATTTCGATTCCGGCGATCTAAGTCATGGTTTCATCCTGGCGCCGGATGGGACGGTCGCGAGTTACGATGTTCCGGGCGCGGGCACCGGCCCGTTCCAGGGCACCTTTCCTTTTGGGGTGAATACCAATGGCGAGATCACCGGTTGGTATGTCGATGCGGCCGATGTGAATCACGGCTTCGTCCGCGATGCGAAGGGCGCGATCACGACCTTCGACATCCCGGGCGGAGGGACCGGCCCCGCTCAGGACCTTATCCCTTTAGCATCGCCCCGAATGGCGCGATCACGGGATTTTCTACGGCTCCGACAACGTCGTGCACGGTTTCGTGCGCACGAACTAGGTTGCGCGCAGACCACCGGCGCCGGCAGGGGGCGCCGGTGGAAAGCGGTGCGGAGAGGGTCCGGCCGCGCCGTCTTCAAACAATGCGGTTGGTCGAGACCGGATCGAAGAGGTGGGCCTTCTCCAGCTTCACCTCGAACTGAAACCGATGCCCCGCTTCGCGGTGATCGAGCGCGCCCTGGCTGCGGCAGACGAGCGTATGCGCGCCGGTCTGGAGATAAAGATTCGTCTCCGCGCCCATCGGCTCAACGATGTCGACGATCGCGGGAAAGCCGGTGGCGAGCGCTTTGCCTTCTTTGCGGGTGAACTTTGCCACTTCCAGGTCTTCCGGGCGGATTCCCAGGATGACATTTTTGCCGAGGAACTCGCGCGCCGCCGAGCGGTCGGCCGCCGGGAAGGCAACGTCGATAGTGCCGCCTTCAATCTCGCGAAAACGAAGCTTGTCGCCTTCTTCCTTCAGCGTGCCTGAGATAAAATTCATCGGCGGACTGCCGAGAAATCCGGCCACAAATAGATTCACCGGCTGGTTGTAGAGGACGAGCGGAGCGTCGTTTTGCTGCACGATGCCGTCGTTCATGACCACGATCCGGTCGCCCATCGTCATCGCCTCGACCTGGTCGTGCGTGACGTAAATCATCGTCGCCTGGAGCCGCTGGTGCAGCTTGGTGATTTCCGTCCGCATCTGCACCCGCATCTTGGCGTCGAGGTTCGAGAGCGGTTCGTCGAAGAGGAAAACTTTCGGTTGCCTAACGATCGCGCGCCCGACCGCGACCCGTTGCCGCTGGCCGCCGGAGAGCGCCTTGGGCTTGCGCTCGAGCAGCTCTTCGATCCCGAGAATGCTGGCCGCGTCGACCACCCGTTTTTTGATTTCCGCCTTCGGATATTTTCGCAGCTTGAGCCCGAAAGCGAGATTGTCGAAGACGCTCATGTGCGGGTAGAGCGCGTAGTTCTGGAAAACCATCGCGATATCGCGGTCCTTCGGCGCGACGTCGTTGACCCGCTTCTCGCCGATGTAAATGTCGCCCTGCGAGATTTCCTCGAGCCCGGCGATCATGCGCAGGGTGGTCGATTTGCCGCAGCCGGAAGGTCCGACGAGGACGACAAATTCGCGGTCCGCTATTTCCAGGCTGACGTCCTTGACCGCGGTCACGGCGCCGCCTTTTTCGTCCGGATAAATTTTGTAGACGTTTTTGACGGAGACCTTGGCCATGAGAGCGAGACGGCCAAACTAGGGGCGGCAAAGAAATGGGTCAATCATGTAGACGCTTCGCTCTGCGAAGCGCGGCGCAAGACATCGCGGGAGCCGCCAACACGGTCTGTGCTTCGTTGTAGCGGCGGTCTGTGACCGCCGAATCTTCGCTCCTCTCCACGCCTCGGCGGTCACAGACCGCCGCTACAGAGCTGGCCTCGACGTTCCCGTCATCTCACCCTGGCGAAGCACTAGAACGGCAGCGCGACCACCTCAACGGTTTGCCCTCCCGCCAATAATTTGCCGCCCGGTTCATTGAAGCCGCGCTTCACGTAACCAAGCGCGATCTCTTTGCCTAACCGATCGCTCCGCGTCGCGCTCGTGATCCAGCCGACGTCTTTCGCTTCCTCCGACCCAAGCAAACGCGTCTCCGGCGCAAGCGGCGAACCGTCGAGCGAGACCAGGCCGCAGAGACGCTTGCTCATCTGGCCAGACATTTTCATCCGCGAAATGACTTCCTGCCCGATGTAGCAGCCCTTTCCGTAATCCACCGCCTCATCCGCGAGGTTCGCTTCCACCGGAATGATCTGGTCGGATAACTCGCGGCCCCAGCGCGGAACGCCTTGCTCGATCCGCAGCCGTTCCGTGGCATCCGCGTCGGGTAAAGTTTCGTGGGCCGCGAGTTCCTGCAAAACCCGCTCGTGTTCCGCCGCCGGCACGACGAGATCCCAGCCGGCGAGGCCGAAGCGTTTTGCCCGGCGCCAGTGGGCGTCGTTAGGCAAAGTCGGCGCCTGCTCGGCCGTAAGGTGAAAGAGAGCAAACTCCTCGCTTACATCGTCGACCACGACGTCATCCGCGATGATGTAGCGATCGAGGCGCTGCGCGAGCGACTCGCGTTGCGCGGGCTCGGCGTCGACGAATAATGCCTCCGCTTCGGCGCGGATGAAGATGAAGGCGTCGGTCTTGCCTTTGGCGGTCAGCACGCAGGCCGGCATCGACCAGTTCGCGTTCGCTTTCCGGACGTCGTTTGACACTTGGCCGTTGAGAAAGCGCACCCGGTCGCTGCCGGTCAGGCGGAATTTCGCCCGCCGGGAAAGATCGAAGAGCGGCATCAGGAATCGCGCCGCGAGGTGGAAGCGCGCCGGCTGAACCAGCTCCGGAAGCCGCCGGAAAGATTGACCCCTTCGAGGTCTTCCGCGCTCTCTTCCTTTTTTGGGGTGACCTGCTTTTCATCGCCGTTGCTCGCTTTTGCCTCGGCTGGCTGAGCTGTTTCAGCCGCTTGCGGCAGGTCAACGGGTTTGGCCGGTTCGGCCGGCTTTGGCGGTGCCTCTTGAATCGCCGGAGCTGGTTCAGGCGGCCTCGACTCTGCCATGGCGGGCGCGGGCTTTTCCGCCGCGGGGAAATATTTTTGCGCGACGGAGGAATAATCGGCGTCGCCCCGGCCCTGTTTCAATTCCGCGAGCAACATGTCGCCCGAGACTTCCGTCACCGGCAGATCGAGCGAAAACCGTTTCGCCAGGGCGGAAGCGATCCGCACATCCTTCAGCATGTGCTTGACCGAAAAATGTGTCTCGAAATCGCCCGCCAGGATGAGCGGCAACTTCATCTCGAGGGTGGTGGAATTGCTCGCGTTGCCCTTCATCGCGCGGGCGAAGAGCTCCGGTGGAATGCCGGCTTTGCGCACCAGCGCGAGCGCCTCGGCCGCAATCTGCGCCGTCGCCGCGGTCACGATGTTGGTTGCGACTTTCATCACGCTGGCGTCGCCGATTTTTCCAATGACGATGATTTCCTTACTGCTTCCTTCCAGCACGGGGCGGACCTGTTTCAGGGCCGCCTCATCGCCGCCGATGTAATAAACGAGCTGACCTTTTTCCGCCGCGACTTTGCTCCCGGTGAAGGGCGCCTCCAGAAAACGCGCGCCGCGCCGTTCCACGATCTCGGCCGCCGCCTGCGTGCTCTCCGGAGCGACGGTGCAATGCGCTGTCACGATATGTTGCGCGGTCAGACCGGGGACGAGTTGCTTCACGGTCTCGAGCAGCGCTTCGTCGTCCGCGACAAAGATCTGGATAACATCGCAGAGCTCGGCCACTTCGACCGGGGAGCCGAGAAAATTTTGTTCCGGCCGCGGGGTGCGATTCCAAACGAAGACCTGGAACCCTTTGTTGCGCAGCGCGCCGGCGACGCGCGACCCGATGATGCCGAGGCCGATCAAGCCGACATTTTTGTATTTCGAGCGTGCCATATATCCGCGCCGCGTTGAACGGCAGCGAGCGCAAGTTCAATTTGATTCCGCCGGGCCGCAATGGGCAAATACGAGGGTTCGCTAATCGGTAGGGCGAGACTCTGTCGAGCCGGTGGGAGGATGATCTATTTGCAGCCGCGCGCACTCCCCGGCTCGACGGAGTCTCGCCCTACCGAGGGAGCCGCGAAGATTATACCTTAGCGCCGCAACATCACTGTCGCCCCATCGTCAGCCAACCCTCAAGGCTGTCAGGCACCGGGGCCTCCGCCCGATCTTTCAGTCTTGCAAGTTGGAAGCCCGCTTTACGAGCAAGGCCAGAGGCCTGTGTTACGGCACGACCGCCAGGGTGAGATCGTTGCCGTCGCCACCGCTGTAGCTGGCTTGCAGATTGTTCCCGTTCACATTCACGATCCCGCCGTCGGGCAGGTTGCTGAAAGCGCCCGTGATCGGCGTCGCGGAGGTGTTGGTGATGACGGGATAGACGGTCCCCTGGGTGAGCGTCCCCTGGGTCTGGCCGCTCAGGTTGATGCTGGCTCCGCTCTTAATCGTCACTCCGTTGGCAATCACCTTGTCGGTCTTCGATTTGTTCCGCTTGGCTTTGAAGCTGTAGGTGTAGGTCGCGTCCGAGTTAAAGGTCAGGCTGCCCTGGATGGTGAGCGTGAGTTGTTTGTTGCCGCCATGCGCCGGGGCGAGAAAGGCTCCGGCTCCGCTCCCGGTTCCTATCGTGACCGAGCCCGCGATGATCCCGTTCCCGCCTAACGTGCCCGCCGTGACACTGACCGCGCCCGTGCCGGTGGCCGAACCGGTAGCGTTCGCGACCACTAGCGTGCCAGCGCTAACTGTAGTGCCGCCGGTGTAAAGACTCGCGCCGCTCAAAGTGAGGGTGCCCGCTCCCGCCTTGGCGAAAGATCCGCCACTTGCACCGCCCTCTTTCATGATGCCGGAAAAGACAGTACTTAGCCCGTTACCTCCCGCCGTCAGCTTGCTCTGAGAAAGCAATATCAAACCATCGCCTTCGATCGACCCTAGTGTGATCGCTCCATGATCGCTGACATCGAGGAAACCATTGCCGAAGACCTCCACCCTGGCCGTCCCTCCCTTGGAGGAATCGAAGAACTTAATCTGCCCACCTCCGCCGCCGTTGCTGCCTCCTTGGGCAATCAACGTAGCGGCCACCGCGTTTGTCTGATTGTAAAAGATTGTCGCGCCTCCGCCCGCACCATTCACGACCGCGCCCTCGTTGATAAAAACTCCACTGGCGGCCGTGGAATTGCTAAAAAACACCGATTGCGCTCCCATGGGGTCAGCAATGGGGCTTGCCTGATTGACGAAAGTTCCATGGTCGGCGCTGCCGAACTCGAGAAACTGGGCCGCACCGCTGGCGCCGCTACTGGTCTGGCGAGCGCCGATGGTGAACGCGGTTTGCGAGCCGGCGTTGGAATGGTCGGAAAAGGACACTACGCCGGCTTTATCATTTTCGTCGACCACGCTAACGAAGTTCTGAGTAACTCCTGAATTATTGACAATGCCTAAGTCGGAATCAAAGAAGAGCCCATCAAAATGACTCACCGTGAAGGTGAACGTAGCGGCTCCAGGATTAAACAATATTTCGTCGACTGATACAGTCTGAGAAAACGCAATATCAGTAATGTCCGAGCCACCGAAGCTTGCAGTATCGCCCACACCTGGAACCGTGTTTGGCGTCCAATTGAGCGGATTACTCCAGTCGTTGCTCGCCGGCTTAAGGCTCCACGTCGCGTCGCTACTTAGAGCGACGGGCTCACCCAGAATAAGCATCACTCCAGCCAAAGCCATCAGGCAGCGAGAAGACAGGCGGAGCGGGATTAAATTAGATGTTTTCATTAGAATCAATAGTCTTTGGCAACAACATTCCTTAAAGGATGTCGTGCTAATGTTTGAGATTTGCGTCAAAAAAGTCGATGACGTGAGTGGCAATCGTCAACGTGGGCGCGTTGCCTACGGGCACGACCCCGTCCCAATCATGCCAATATTGGAAAGCATGATGATTGTTATCTGGAATGATTAACGTCTGATAAAGACTGGGAGAAACTCCGCGGTTTTGAAGAGCGCATATGAGATCGCCAATCTGGGAGACGGGCATTGCCTCAGCGTCACAGTTAAATGCGAAAATGGGTCTAATGCCCGTGGGCGAGGTCTCGATCTTACGCACAATCGAGAGCTCTCTTTGCGCGGTTCGAACACAGCTGTCAGTGTAGTTCTCAATCTTTTGGACGAAGGCATCTTGAACGAGGCCCGGCATGGAGCGGTCTGAGAAATCGTAAGCTCCGGAAAGACACGCAACGGCATCTGGGCGCAGGTCCTTATTCCATTCTGGCCAGACTGTCGACGTGGTTTGGTCGATGGCCACCCAAGCCGCGTGCGTGGCACCACTAGACCCCCCTAATACTCCAAGCTTCCCGACTCTCCCGTCGTTTCGCGCGGCAGCGATCAGCGACTTGATGTCATTTTTCTGCTGCACGGGCCGGCCTGAGTCGCGGCCAGCCTGCGTGCTTTCGGAATGCGCCGTTTGCCCGTCAATCAAACCACAGGGCGCCAGCCGATAATCCCCGATCAGGACGAAGTAACCGAGGCATTGTAATTCCTTGGCGATATCTTCCAATTGCCCCGAGTAGATACTCCCCCCAGCAAAATGGCCTTCATGCAAGATCAGGACGGTCGGCCAAGGAGAGGGTGAGGGAGAAGGGCACCCGGAATCCGCCCCAGGCACGTACTCTCTCCAATAAAGAACCGTGTTCGTAGTGTCGTGCCCGTTTGGCTGATACGGGCTGGGAATCGGCGTCGCTGGCGGGTTTGCAAGTGGGGGTGTCGAATGCGGTGTGGCGCCGCACAGCGGAAGTTGGCAAATTCCGTTTACGCACGGAGTACAAGTTGGAGTTGGGCTGAATGCCGGCGTGGCGGTGCATGTTGGGGTGGGCGTTGGCGTGCCTTGCGCTCGCGCCGGCGGCGTCACTCGGAGACCGAAGAGCACGAAGAGAAAACAGGCAAGAGCCGTTAGGAAACAAAGGGCGAGATTCTTAACTGTGTTGGAGAAGTTGGCTGGAGCAGGCATGGTTGGATGGTTGAGTTGCAGGCTTGCATTAGTCGGAAAAGTTGCAGGCGCCGGAAAGGCTGAGCACAAGGCCGGTTTCATCGGAGTGAATCCATTTTGGCCGGCAGGCGTTATCGCTGAACGAGGCGGAGTGGTGGTTCAGTCTATCCCGGCCGAGCCAGTCCACCGGCGACCGGGCCACGGAATTGAATTGCACTACACCGGAGAGCGCGACTGAAGCCTTCAGCGGAGAAGAGTCAGCCAAAAGAAATTGGCGTCGTGGAATTTCAACTGGTTCGGGAAAGATGTTCCGGGTGAGGCCGCCCGGGTGAATCAGGATAACCAGCAGCGATGGGTCCTGACCGAGATCCAGTCGGCACGCTGGAATTTGATCTGGGGTCAACGCCAAGCCGCATGGCCGGGTTCCGAGCGAACGAGTCCCAGCCAAGCCGGGCCTGAATGTGGACGGGGCGGGCGATGTCTGGGCCCTGCACATCACGCCCACGCTAAGAAAGAACAAAGAGAAACAGAAGAGAAAAGGAAATGTGAATGGCGGAAAAAGGCGACGTTTGCCACCCCAAAGAGAAGAAATTGCGGGAATCAATTTCATTTGGTTTTCGCCTTTAAGGCGATGCTGAGAATTCACCGCACGCTTGTCAATACTATTTAACGAAACGTCGGGAGAATGTTTAAAAGTTGTCGGCGGAGGGAATGCGGTCAATCGCCGTCAAGAAAAAGCGCTTCTTTCCCGTGCCCCGCGGATGGGGACGGAACAGCGCCTCTTGTCCCCATCTCCTGGTTTTCAATCTGTGTGGTTAAATTCCGAGACGAAAACGTGGTCTGGTTTACATCGAATTCAGGATCAAGCCTCTACCGCAGCGCCGCGGTCGCCCACGCGACCGCGTTGGCGCGCTCGCGGTTTTTGAACTGCTCTTCGATCTCCGGGCGCGCTTCTTCCAGGCTCAACTGCCGCGCCGGGCGCACCTCTGTGAGGCGAATGAGGTGAAACCCAAGCCGGCTCCGGACCGGCGGGCTGACCTGGCCAGGCTGGAGTAGTTTCGCCGCGGCAAAGACCGTCGGCAGCATGCGCGTCTCGGCGAAATAGCCGAGATCGCCGTCGCGCGTTCTGGTCGCTTCGTCTTCGGAGAATTCAGTCACTAGCACCGGGAACGACTCGCCGTTGCCGATCCGTTTCGCGAGTTGCTCGATCAAAGCGCGCTGCCGCGCGATCACGTCATCCGGATAACCCTCCGGGGCGGCGAGGAAGAGGTGGCTGGCGCGCAGGCGCAGCGGTTCCTGGAAAGCCGCTTCATCTGCGGCGTAATACCGTTGCACTTCGGATTCGCTAGGCCGAATCCGGTTCGCAATTTGTTTTTCGAGGCAGGCGCGATCGCGCAGGTTGCTCGCCACCTCCCGCCCGATCGTGCGCCCGCTGAGGCCGGCGCCGGCGAGCGACTTCTGCCAGCTTTTTTCGTCGCGAAATTGATCGCGCAACAGTTGAGTCTCGCGCGTCACCGAGGCCGGATCGATCGGTTCGCTGGCCGCGGCTCGGTTGAGCTTTTCCTCTTCAACCAGGCGGTGCAAGGCAGCGCGTTTCAGCTCGGCCGCGGCCGCAGGTTCGAGCTCTGATTCGTCAGCCCCGACCGCGAAAAGGTCGGCCCGCCAGGAGCGTTCGACGTCGTTCTCGTAAATCCCGCGGTGACCGACCAGCACCTGCAAATCGCCTCGCCTAACGACATGGCCAAGCCAGGCGCGAACGGGAAAGGAAGTGATCAGGTATTCCGCCGCCCCGATCCCGAGAACGAGCGCGCAGACGGCAAAAAGAAGACCGCGCTTCATTTAAAGGCGCGCTCCGCCAGGAAATAGAGCGTGACCGCGCCGACCGTTTGCAGGCTCTCCGCGCTCAGCTTGTCGATCGTGTCGCCAGCGGTGTGCCAGGGCGGGTAATCGAAATCGATCAGGTCGATCGTCGGAATGCCCACCTCGTTAAAAGGGGTGTGATCGTCGAGGATGTCGTCGTTTTGATAGGTGAAATGATTGCGCACCTGAAGCGCATCGGCCGCGCCGAAAATTCCCTCCGCCAGTTTGGCCGGCGAGTCAGGCGGCAGAGTGATGGTGAGATCGCGGTCGCCGATCATGTCCCAGATAATGCCGCCTTCGTAATGCTGGACCCGGTTTGCCTTTCGCGCTTTGTCAGAAAAAAAATGGCTGCCGTAGAGCCCGTCGGTTTTAGTGAAATGTTCGTAGGCTTCTTCGCCGTCGAAAAAAATCAGCTCGATCCGCGCCGCCAGCTCGGGGTGAAGACTAAGCACGCGCCCGAGCTCGATCAGCGCGCCGCTGCTCGAACCGCCGTCGTTCGCCCCAACGAACTGGATGGAATCGAAGGTTTTCGTGTCGTAGTGCGAGCCGACGAAAAAGAGCTTTTCCTTTTCCGGCTGGTCCGGCCGGCGCGCGATCACGTTGACAAATTGCACCGTGCCGCTCGGAGTCTGGGCGGCGAAGGGCTGATCGATCACCTGCCAGCCGGTCGCCTCCAGTTGCGCGTGAATGTAGGCGCGCGCTTTTTTGATCGCGTCCGATTCCGGCGGGCGCGGACCCAGACCAACCAGGCCCTGGACATGGCGCAGGGCGTTAGCCCCGGAAAATTCTTTCCAGGGCTGGCCATAGCGCGGCCCGCTCGGGCGGAGGAAGAAAAACAGACTAACGAGTAAGACCGCGGCGGCGAGAAGGGCATAGCCGCCGTGGCGCGGCCAGTCAAAACGGGCCGGCGACTTCGGCGCGGAAGGATGCTGAGGGCGGCGACTGGGCCGCTTCTTTTTCTTAGGCATCTGGCGGCAGGCCGAGCCGCGTCACGACCCGTTCGAGATCGTCCGCGCCGTAATACTCGATCTCGATCCGGCCCTTTTTTTCTCCGTGCTGAATGCTGACGTGGGTCGCGAGATATTGTTGCAGCCGGTTGACCAGATCGTCGACGGCGGCGGAATTCTCGGCTGCGGCGCGTTTCAGCCGCCGGGTGCCGCCGTGTTTGCCAAGCTGGCGCGCAACCATTCGTTCGGTCGTACGCACGGTCGAGCTTTGCCGCAAAATTTTCTCCGCCATCAGGCGTTGTTCGTCGTGCGCTTTCAATCCCAGCAGCACCTTGGCGTGCCCAACCGAGAGCAAATCCTGCACGACCCAGGTCTGGACCTGCGGATCGAGATCGAGCAAACGCATCGCGTTCGCGATCGAAGCGCGGCTTTTCCCGACCTTCTCCGCGATGTCCTCCTGGCGCATCCCAAACTCGCTCGCCAGCCGCGCGTAAGCCTGCGCTTCTTCGATCGGGTTGAGGTCGGCGCGCTGCAGATTTTCGATCAGGGCCAGCTCGAGGACTTCGAGGTCGGTCGCCTGCCTAACGATCGCGGGGGCCTCGTTCAACCCGGCTTCCTTGGCCGCGCGCCAGCGTCGTTCCCCGGCGATGAGCTCAAACTGGTGGTTTACCTGCCTAACGATGAGGGGCTGGATGATACCGCGCTGGCGGATGGAATCGATCAGCTCCTCAAGCGCGGCCCGCTCAAATTCGCGCCGCGGCTGGAGCGGGCTGGGGACGATCTGGAGGAGGCTGATCTGCTGCACCCGCTCGCCGCTCTCCGGCTCGGCCGAACGCAGGGAGGGGGAAGTGCTGATTAAGGCGCCGAGACCTTTGCCGAGACCGGATTTTGCCATTGCCGCTCAGGTTATCGGAGCGGCTCGCGCAACGCAAACGTGGTTTGATGCCGGAGAGGATGGGCGCGACATCTTCTTTCGGGGCAGCACGGGCTGACAGCCCGTTGTGGGCGGAAGTCTGCCGCCAACGGGAGGCGGGAGGGCGGGTTACGTTCCCTCTGAAAGCCGCCGACATCTTTGCTTGGGCGGGTGGCGCTGCGCGCAAACGTGCCTGGCTGGCAGCCAGCCACGGACGGGCTGACAGCCCGTGCTCCCCGGAATCGTGCCTGCGCCGTGCTAGCGTAATGAGCGCGCAATTGCCGCCGCAGCTTGCCCAAGGAGACGGCTCTCCGCGGCGACGAGCGGGCCATAACCATCGCCCACGATTTGTTCGTGGAAAACCGCGCTGTGCCGGGAGATGACCTCGCCGCCGCCGCTGCGAACGCTCCAACTGAGGTCGAGGATGGCGCCCTGGCCGCTGAGGCCGTGGAATCGCCGCAGATCGAGGGCCACCCGATAACGCGGGTTGAAGCCCGCCGGCGATCCCGCCCGCACGTTGCCCGAACCGAGAAGGCGACCGAGATCGGCTGCAAGCGCGCGGCTGATGTTTTCCTGGAGGGAGCCGATCCAGAGCGCGTCGGCCGGAACCTGGAATTCGTTAGGCCCGGTGGCAAAGACAATCTCCGACCGGTCGAGGTAGCCCGGGAGCGAGACGGGTCCGACCGCCACGCTTAACCCGGAACTGCCGCCACCGGTAGAGGGCGCGGTGGCGTCGAGCCGGTAATAGCTGGCGCCGCCACCTCCGCAGGCCGTGAGCAGGGCGAGGAGCGCGCCGCAAAGTATAAAACGGAGCTGGTAGAACTTCATAAGCCTGATCGTTAGGGAGGAGAGGAGCCTTTGGGCGGGGCGACCTTCCCGGGCTTGCCGAAGATGAGGGAATTCGGTTTGCGCTCGATCGTGTTGGAGAGTTCACGGATCGAGCGCAGCGTTTCGTCGAGCTGTTGCAGGGTTTCGTTGAGCTTTTGGTAAAGCGGGCCGTTTTCGCCGTAGCCGTTTACGGTTTTGTCCAGCCCAGCCACCGTGGTCTTGATCGTGGCGAGGGTGGCGGTCGCTTCCTTGATCGTGGCTTCGAGGGGCAGAGCCTGCAATTTATCCAGCAGGGCCGAGGCTTTGTCGAGCATCCCGGAGAGGCTGGAACCGCCGATCGGCAAGACGCGATAACCCGCCACTTCGGTCACGCTCGCGGCCGTCGCATCTTTTTGGAAATCGAGATCCACATACATCTGACCGGTCAGGTAATTCCCGGTCTTGAGACTGGCGCGCAAGCCGTTCTCCACTGCCTGGGCAATGAACTTCTCGGCCGGCTCGGTGCTTTCCGCCGGCAGATCGGTGATGAGACCAGGATCGATCTGGATCAGTACCGGGACCCGCCGCTCCGGGTCGTTAGGCAGATATTTGAAGGAAACGCCCGTGACCGTGCCGATGCGCACCCCGCGGAAGGCGACCGGGGCTTCGTCGCTCAAACCGCGCACGCTCTCGCTGAAAAGGAGGAGAAAAGGCAGACTGTTTTGCATGGCGAATTTCTTCGTGTCCGCCAGGCTGCCGTAAAGCAGGAAAGTCGCGCCGTCCGCCACCGGCGGCGCGTCGCTCGGGCGCGAACCTTCCGTCTGATCGAAGGTGATTCCGCCGAGAAGCAGGGTCTCAAGTGATCCCGTGCTCAGTCGCAGCCCGTCCGCGCCGAGGGAAACGTCGATCCCGCTCGCATTCCAAAACTTCGTATTCTTGCGCACGAGCGAGGCAAATTCCTTCGAGATAAAAGCGCCAAACTCGACCTTACCGTTCTCCGAATGAAAAATCCGCGTCTCGATTTTGCCCGCGGCCAATCCCTTGTAGAGGATCGGCGCACCCGGCCCGATGCTGCCGGCCTCATCGGTGAAAAGGGTGATGTGCAAACCCGGCACGCCCTTCGGCGTCACCGGCGGATTTTCCAGGCCGACGAAATCGCGGCGCGGTTCTTCGGCGAGACCTGGCTCGAGTTCAATGTAACTGCCGGAGACGATCGTGCTCAGGCCGGAGATGCCGGCGGCCCCGCCATAACGCGGACGCACGACCCAGATCTGGGCGTCCTTGGTCAGGAGGTCGGTCGCTTCGCTCGTCATCTGCATCGTCACGATGACGCCTTTGAGGTCTTTCGTTAGGCGGACTTTGCCGACGGTGCCGATGCTGACGCTCTTGCACAGGACCGGAGTCTTGCCTTCGACGATGCCTTCCGCGGTTTCGAAGCGGACGGTGATTGCCGGGCCATGGCTCGAGTAATATTTGAAGGCCAGCCAGAGACCGAGCAGCGCGGCAAGGATGGGAATGATCCAGATCGGGGAGAAACTCCGGTTCCGTCGCACGAGCGGTGTCTCCGGAATAGGGTCGGTGACCGGGCGTTCGTTAGTCATGCTTGTGGCGGCGGGCGGTGCGCGGCGGCGTCCCAGATCAGGCGCGGATCGAAACTCATCGCCGCCAGCATCGTCAGGACGACCACGCCCGCAAACGAAAGTGCGGCCGCGCCGGGATGAATCGAGATGGTGGAGCCGAGTTGCACGACGGCGACGAGGATAGCCACGACGAAGACATCGACCATCGACCAGCGCCCAATGAATTCGGTCACGCGATAAAGTTTCGTCATCCGCCGGGGCCGATTGCCGGAGCGGGCGGCGAAGCAGAGCGCGACGATGGAGAAAATCTTCACGACCGGGATCACGACGCTGGCGGTGAAGATGATGATTGCGACGGGGTAATCGGCCTGTTGCCAGAATTGCACCACACCGCCAACGATGGTGCTGGCGGAATCGCCGGTGACAGAGTCGACCCGCAGAATGGGCAGAAGGTTGGCCGGAAAATAGAGAATGGTGGCCGCAATCGTCAGGGCCCAGGTCCGCTGCAGGCTGTGCCGGATGCGAAGATGCAACCCGCTGTCGCAACGCGGGCAGCGCCCGACCTGCACGGGCGAGACGAGCCCGCAGACTTCGCACAGTGCCAGCCCTTGGGCGGCGGCGGAACGCGGGGCAAAACGATCCATTAGTCTGCCGCCTCCAGGCGCGCCCATAATTCCCGCGGATGGATCGAGGCCAGCGCCGCGGTCAGGCAAAAAATCAAGGCGATGAAAGCCCAGAACGAGATCCCGACGGTGAGGGAGGCGAGCTTTCCGAGCTTGAGCAGACTGACCAAGACCCCGACGAGGAAGACCTCCGCCATGTTCCAGCGCCGGGCCCAGACCACCGCCCGGCAGATCGTGATCGCGCCCGGCCCGCGGCGATTCCAGAGCAAAGGCAGAACGAGATAAAACAGGCCGCCGATAAGGAGCGCTGGCGCGAGCTCGATGAAGAGGGAAATCGCACCCGCCAGGTAGGGGGAACCTTCTTGCTCCAGGCCGACCGCGCTTTCCCAAAGGTGCATCTGACTTTCGCGAAAGCCGGCGCGAAGGGTGAGGAAGGGGAACGAATTGGCGACCAGGAAAAGGACAGCCGCGGCCATGGCGAAAGAGGCGGTGCGATGGAGCGAATTCCGCTGGTGCGTTTGCAAGGTCGCGACACAGCGCGGGCAGACTGCCTTTTCGCCCACGTCGAGCGAGGCAAGCTCAAAGAGAGTGTCGCAGTCAGGGCAGGCCAGTTGATGGGATGTCGCGAAAGGATGCACGCGGAGAACGCTTAACCCGGCCGCGCGAGAGACGCAAAGCCGCCGTCGCCTTCGGCCGCGCGTTGCGCCCCCGGTTGCTCCCGTTTACCCTCACCGCCTATGGCGGCCAAGGGCGAGCACGTTTTCACTCTCGGGCATTCCCCCGATCCCGATGATGCCTTCATGTTTTACGCCATGGCCGAGCACAAAATCGACCTGCGCGGCTACGAGTTTGAGCATCGGCTGGAGGACATCCAGACCCTGAACGAACGCGCCCTGCGTGGCGAACTCGACATCTCGGCCATCTCGATTCACGCCTACGCCCACGTTAGCGATCGTTATGCGCTCCTCTCCTGCGGCGCGAGCATGGGCGACGGCTACGGCCCGATGCTGGTCGCGACTGATCCGGCGGCGCCGGTGATTTCGTCGCCGGAAGAATTGCGGGAATGGCTGCGCGGTCGCCCGATCGCGATCCCGGGAAAAATGACCAGCGCTTATCTCGCGCTCCAGATTTTCCTGGGCGAGTTCGAGCATGTCGTGGTGCCGTTCGATCAGATTTTTGCGTCGGTGAAATCGGGTCGCGCCGCGGTCGGCCTCATCATTCATGAAGGCCAGCTCACTTATGCCAGCGCCGGGTTCCGCAAACTGCTCGACCTCGGCGAATGGTGGAAAAAAAGGACGGGCCTGCCGCTGCCGTTAGGCGGGAACGTTCTCCGCAAAGGTCTGGCGCCGGAAGTGCAGCACGATCTTTCCCAGATCATCCGGGAAAGCATCGATTACGGGCTGGCCCACCGGGAAGCGGCGGTCCGGCATTCCCTGCCCTATGCCCGCGACATGGACGCGGCCCTGGCCGGGGAATTTATCGGGATGTATGTCAACGATTACACCCGGGATTATGGCGAGAGCGGGCGGGAAGCGATCCGCCAGTTTCTGCGCGAAGGAAGCGAGCGCGGCTACGTCCCGGCGGCGCCGGAGCTGGAATTCGTCGCCTGAGAGCGACTCGTTAGGGCTTGGCGTCGTCCGCCTTTTTCTTCGCCGGCTGAGCCGCTTCCTGGACGAAATGGGAGACGCGCTCGAATTCCTTTTGGAAGCCGGGAACGAAGTCGTTCACCCCGTACTCAAAGAGCACGACGAAGCAGAAGGTGAAGAAAACAAAGAGGATGAACCAGAAGAGCGTGCGGAAGATTCCCACGCGCGGAGGTTAACTGATGGGTTCTCCGCGGTCAACGACTGGAAATGCGCCTGGGCCGCTTCGGCCTAACGGTGGCGCGGAGCGCGTTATTCGCCAGAGCGGGCGAGCCATGCTTCGGTAGGCCATGCGCGTTCCTTTGCTCGACCTGAGCGAACAATACCGGCTCCTGGCGGAGCCCATTCGCCAGGAACTGGAGGAGATCCTGCGCACCCAGAGCTTTATTCTTGGCCCGAAGGTGGAGGAATTTGAGCGCGCCCTCGCCGCCTACTGCGGGGTCAAACATGCCATCGGCGTTTCCTCCGGCACCGATGCCCTGCTCGACATTCTCATGGCGATGGGAATCGGCCCTAACGACGCTGTCGTTACCACCGCCTACACTTTCTTTGCCACCGCCGGCTGCGTCGCCCGCCTCGGCGCGACCCCGATTTTTGTCGATATCGATCCGGTGACTTTCAACATCTCGCCCGGCGCGATCGCCAATTTCCTGGAAAACGAATGCCGGCGCGATGCGGCGGGAGCTTTGATCGACTTCCACGGCCGCGTCGTTAGGGCAATCATCCCGGTCCATCTTTTCGGCCTCTGCTGCGAAATGGATGCGATCAACCAGATCGCCGCCCGCTTTTCCCTGCCGGTGATCGAAGACGCCGCCCAGGCGATCGGAGCGGAATACCCGGCGGGCGACGGCGGCGCTCGGCAGGCAGGCACGATGAGCGCGGTCGGGTCGCTTAGTTTTTATCCCTCGAAAAACCTCGGGGCCGCGGGCGACGCCGGGGCGGTGATCTGCGACGACGACGAACTGGCGGAACGCCTCCGCATTTTTCGCCAGCACGGGATGGAGCCGCGCTATTTCCATCACGTCATCGGGGGCAATTTCCGGATCGATGCCATCCAGGCCGCGATCCTCAGGATCAAGCTCCCGCACCTCGACGGCTGGTCGGCCGCGCGCCGAAAAGTGGCGGATGTATATCGGGAGGAATTTAAGGCCCGCGGCCTAACGAACGAAATCACGCTCCCGGCCGAGCCCTATCGCGACCGCGGTCTGACGAATCACCACATTTATCATCAATACGTCATCCGCACTCCGCGCCGGGACGAGCTGCAAAAACATCTCACGGCCTGCGACATCGGTTCGGCCGTTTATTATCCGCTCGGTCTGCATGAGCAGAAATGTTTCGCAGACCTCGGCTACCGCGCGGGCGACCTGACCGAGACGGAAAAGGCGGCGCGGGAAACACTCGCCCTGCCGATTTATCCGGAGCTGACGCGCGAGATGCAGCAGACCGTGGTCGACGCTATCGCCGATTTTTTTGCGAAGAAATGACGGAGGATCTGGGTTTCGTTCATCAGTTCGTTCCCGGTTCGTCCGGACGGACCTTGCTCCTCCTCCATGGCACGGGCGGCGACGAACACGACCTCGTTCCTCTCGGACGGGAACTCGACCCGGCGGCGTCTTTGCTCAGCCCGCGCGGTCCGGTTTCGGAGAACGGCTCTCTGCGTTTCTTCCGCCGGCTGGCAGAAGGCGTTTTCGATTTGGAAGACTTAAAGCGGCGGACGGATGACCTGGCCGAGTTCATTCTTGGCGCGAGCGAGCGTTACGAACTGGATCCCGCGCAAGTCGTCGCGGTTGGCTATTCGAACGGCGCCAATATTGCGGCGAGCGTTCTGCTCCGGCGGCCGGGGTTGTTAAACGCGGCAGTTTGCTCCGGGCGATGGTGCCGTTTGAGCCGGAAGAATTGGGGGACCTGGGCGGAGTGCGCGTGCTGATTATCGGCGGCAAAGAAGACATGCTGATTCCACGCGAAAATACCGAGCGCCTCGCGGAGATGCTAAGCGACGCCGGGGCCGAGGTCACGGCCCACTTCACCGACGCCGGACACGCCCTGACGAACACGGAACTCGTGCTGGCCAAGCGCTGGCTGTTGTCGCTGGGGGCGGTTCCCCCGGCCGCTACGAACGGCGCCGGATCGGGAACCAGCCGGGGTCAGCGCCTCCGGCTACAGCGATGTGCCGCGCCGGTCTCCTCGGCGCTGGTAGACGCTTAGCTCTGCGAAGCGGGGCCCGGGGGCCCCCAAGCGCCAGAAATCGAATGCGATCGCAAAGCTTACCTCCGCGCTTCGCAGAGCGAAGCGTCTACAACCGGAACCGCCAGTTCAGATCTTGCGTTCCGGCGAGAGCTACGCCCAGAAATGGGAATACGTGCGTGCCAATCCCGTGCGTTCCGGTTTCGTTAGGGAGGCGAACGATTGGCCCTGGCAAGGTGAAATCAAAGCGTTCCAGCTACAAGATCGCGACTGGCGGTTTGAGCGACGATTCATCGAGCGCGGCGCGATCCCATTTTCCACACGTCGAGGCAGCGTCGTAGGTGCTTTGCGCGAAAGCGAGCAGCGCATCATCCGGCACCGTGGCAGTGCGAACCGCGTCGTAGGGTAGAATGAATTCGTGCAACGGCGCGTAGTAGCTCGCCTCCGCCGGCTGCACGGCGGCCTCGGCAAACCCCGGCGGCTCCGGGTAGGCATAGGAATAATAAAGTGGCGTCGGGCTGGCGGCGTTCCCGGGCCAGAAACCGACGCTGCTCACTTCCTGAGAGTAGGCTTCGCGCGTCACCGTGTCCGATAAATGCGGAACGCCGCCCGGATGTTGCGGCGCGGATCGCCCGGAGAAGCGCGTTACCGCGAGATCGAAACTGCCCCAGAAAAAATGGACCGGGCTGCATTTGCCGCAGAAACGGGAGCGAAATTTTTGCAGGACGCGATCGGATTGAAGGAGGACGCGCCAGAAACGATTGGCCTGCGCCGGGTCGTAGCTCTGGTGTGTCTCGTCGCGGTCGAACGGAATCGGCTCCGTGATCTCGTTAGGCAAAAGATCGATCTTCACCGGCAGCTCGAGCGCGTTCAGCGCCTCCATCACCGCGCGATAAAAGTCGGCCACCGACTGCGCCCGGAGCGGAAGGACACGCTGCGCACCGTCGCTTTTCAGGATGTGAAGTTCATGGCTGATGAAATCGAACCGAATCTCGAAACTGTGAAACCCATGCGGGATCGGCGAAGTCGTTAGGCCGCGCGCGCTCAGGTAGAGAGTGACGTGCCAGGAATGGTTGATCCACGGGGTGAGGACGAGGCGGATCTTCCCGATGACCTGCGTCCACATGTGGAGCGTCTCGGCCGTGGCCTGCCAATCGGCGAAGGGCAGAGCGGGCCAGAACTGCGCGCGATCGGTCTCGGAAAGGTTCGGAAGTGCGGGCGGCCTGTTCATGATTGCGGAATCCTACCTCACCGGCAAAACAGTTGCGACCGCAGGCGAGCGAGCCTATATCAAACGCTCGCAACCCGGGTAGGTACCGAAGTGGTCAAACGGGGCGGACTGTAAATCCGCTGGCTTACGCCTTCGCTGGTTCGAATCCAGCCCTGCCCACCATTTTCCCTCGCCGGCAGCGCGCCGGTTCTCAGGCGCGAAGCAGCGCGGAATCGATCTCGCGCAGGTTCGCGCAGCCGCAGAGGAGCATCGCTTCATCGAGTTCGCGGCGCAGAATTTCCAGGACTTGGCGCGCGCCTTCTTCGCCGTTAACGCGCAAACCCCACAAGACCGGCCGCCCGACCAAGACGGCGCGCGCGCCGAGCGCGATTGCTTTCAAGACATCGCTCCCGCGCCGGACGCCGCCATCGACATAGATTTCGCAAAGATCGCCCGCCGCCGCGACCACGTGCGGCAATGCCTCGCAGGTGGCCGGTGCGGTATCGAGCTGGCGCCCGCCATGGTTGGAAACCACGACCGCCTTCGCCCCATGCTCGGCGGCGCGGCGGGCGTCTTCTCCGCGGCAGACACCTTTCACCACCACCGGCAGACGAGTCGAACGGCAGAGCCAGTCGAGATCGTCGAACCCGAGGTCGGACTTGAAATTTTCCCGCACGTAGGCGGCCAGGCCCGAGCCCTGGACCGCTGGCATCTTGCCTTTGCCTAACGGGCAAAGGTTGGCCACGGTCAGCCCGTCGGGCAGGCCGAAGCGGTTGCGAACGTCGCGTTCCCGCGTGCCCCAGCCGGGAGCGTCGACCGTCAGGACTATTGCTTCCGCGCCCGCCGCCTCGGCCCGCCGGACCAGCTCGAGCGTGACCGCGCGGTCCTTGTAAATGTAGAGCTGGAACCAGCGCGGGCTCCCGGCTTCGGCCAGGACCGGCTCCATCGCGGTGTTGGAAAGAGAGCTGAGGATGAACAATGTGCCCGCTGCTTTGGCCGCGCGCGCGGCTGCGATCTCCCCTTCGGCGCAAGCGAGTCTGTGAAACGCCGTCGGCGCGACAAGGATCGGCATCGAGACCGGTTGACCGAGAACGGTGGTGGAAAGGTCGCGTGCTCCGGTTCCGGTCAGGACCCGATAATAAAGCTTCAGCCGCGCCCAGCCGGCGCTGTTTTCGCGCAGCGTGACTTCATCCAGCGCTCCGCCTTCGTAGTAATCGAAAGCTTCGCGCGGCATGGCCGCGCGCGCCGCTCCTGCATAGTCGGCGATATTGAGGAGATCGGCTTTCATCGGTGCCGGCAAATAAATCTTCAATGTCCCGGCGGTTCTCCAAAGTGATCGTCGTTTCGCCGAAAGCAACCGAAGCGAAAGCCAGTTTCGCTTTGCGGTGGGCACTGTCACACGAACCGCCAGCTCGGGAATTGCGCTCACGGACACGTTTAGGCTTGCCAAAAAGATGGCATTCCCGACAGCATGCTCCACCCTGCGACCGGTCAACCGGCTGCGGGTCTAACGACTCCACACTATGTTACCAGGATCATGTCCGTTTCCATTCATCCCCTCCTTTCGCAGCGTGCTTAGGCAACGCTTCGCCTTGGTAGTTGCTGGCGCCACCACGGCCTTCGGCCTGTTGACGATCGCGTCTGGCGTGCACGCTCAAGGCAGCACCCGCTCCGGCCTCGACGAGGTGAGCACCGGCACTTGGGCCACACTTACTAATCAACCGCCGTTCCAGACCGACACGGCCTTGCTCCTGACCGACGGGACGGTCATGGTGCACCAATACAGTTCCCAAAACTGGTGGCGCCTGACTCCCGATAACTTCGGCAATTACCTGAACGGCACTTGGTCCCAATTAGGATCAATGGCTTCGAACTACGGGCCGCTTTACTTCGCCTCCGCCGTCCTCGCCGATGGGCGGGTGATCGTCGAAGGCGGTGAGTACAACTTTGGTAACTTCGCCGAAAGCACTCAGGGCGCCATCTACGACCCGGTCGCGAACTCCTGGACGACAGTCAGCCCGCCTGCTGGATGGACATTCATGGGCGACTCCCCCGGCGTCGTGCTGGCTGACGGTACTTTCATGTTGGGACAGGGCGGCGGTTTCTCGAAAAAACAGGCGCTCTTCAACGCCACCACTCTCACCTGGACAGCCGTTGGAATGGGGAAGGCGGATGATTTTGCCGAAGAAGGGTTCTGCCTTTTGCCTAACGGAAATGTCCTGACCGTCGATTGCGCGAACGGGACTAACTCCGAGACTTACAACCCCACCACCGGTCAATGGACCACTGCGGGCAGCACGGTCGTCAAACTGCCCGACGCGGGCAGCCTTGAGATCGGCCCGCTCATCCAGCGTCCTGATGGTACCGTCGCCGCCTTCGGCGGAGTTCCACACTCTGCGCTTTACAATACCGCGACCGGGACTTGGACCGCGGGACCTGATTTCCCCGGCGGCAACGACATGGCGGATGCCCCGGCGAGCCTGCTTCCGGATGGTAACGTGCTTGTTTTCGCGAGCCCCGGCGTTTTCCAAAACCCGGCGAGTTTCTTTGTTTTTGACGGGACCACGTTCACCGCCGGCCCGTCTACTCAAACCGCCGGCAACCTCACATCCTTCGAGGGCCGCCAACTGGTCCTGCCCACCGGGCAGATCCTCTGGCTCGTCGCCGATGGCCGCACAATCGATGTGGAACTCTACACCTCCACCGGCCGGCCCAATCCGGCCTGGGCGCCCGCTATCACCTCGGTTCCGGCGAAGCTGCTCCGTGGAAACTCCTATCAGATCTCGGGCACGCAATTCAACGGGCTCTCCTGCGGCTCCGATTACGGCGACGACGCCACCATGGCATCGAATTACCCACTCGTCCGCATAACGAACTTAGCTACTGGGCATGTCACCTATGCGCGGACGCATAATCATAGCAGTATGGGCATCGCGACCGGGAGTACGATTGTCACCACGACCTTTGACGTTCCGATTGGCGCCGAGGCCGGTCAAAGCAATCTCTCGGTGGTGGCAAATGGGATTGCGTCAAGGGCAAAGCGGGTCACTCTTCGATAATCATCTACTGAGTCAGGGGCGACAGTTCAGCTGATCGACAGTGCAGAGTATGGGCCGGTCCTTCAAGGACCGGCTCTCCTTCTTTGCTCGTGGAGGGCGAACTGCTCGAGCCGCTCGCAGGATAAGCTGGTATAAAGCCACCTTAACTTTTCGACCCGGCGTCCTGCCGCGCAACGACCGATCGTTGCACGTCATCCGGGCTCAGGACCCGGAAGACGAGCGCGGCCACCACGCCCCCGGCGAAGGCCCCGACGAGATGAATCCAGACATTCGCGACCGCCACCAGGCCCAGCGCGGTAATGCCGAGCGCGACCGCCGGATTAAACGCTCCCCCGGAATAGCCGCCGAGGGCGAACGCGACCGCCACGAGGATGTCCGGGCCTCATAAATCAAAATCTGCGGGCGCTCAGGCGAGGAAAATATGTAGCGCCGGCTGTCCCCAGCGGAAAAATTCGCCGCGCTGTCTCGCTCGTTTCCACTGGGAAAGCGGACGCTACAGCGTCATCCTTCCCGCTTCCCCGTTTTCCTGATTCAATCGCCCAGCTTGAAAACCAAAGCCGACATCGTGGCCAACTGGCTGCCCCGTTATACCGGGACGCCGGCAAAGGAATTCTCGAAGTATGTCCTGCTGGTGAATTTCACCAATTACGTGAACTGGTTTGCCGAGGCCTACGGCGTGCCGATGCGCGGTCTCGATCGCCCGATGCCTAACGCCACCGCCAACGGCATCACCATTTTAAATTTCGGCATGGGCAGCGCGAGCGCGGCGACGGTAATGGATCTGCTCGGCGCGATCAAGCCGAAGGCGGTGCTCTTTCTGGGGAAATGCGGCGGATTGAAAAAGAAGAACAAACTGGGCGACCTCATTCTCCCGATCGCCGCCATCCGGGGCGAGGGAACTTCGACTGATTACCTGCCGCCCGAAGTGCCGGCGCTGCCCGCTTTCTCCCTGCAAAAAGCGATCTCCACCACCATCCGCAATTACGGGAAGGATTACTGGACCGGGACGGTTTACACGACCAACCGCCGGGTCTGGGAACACGACGACGCTTTCAAGAAATATCTCGCGCGCGTGCGCTGCATGGGGATCGACATGGAGACCGCCACCATCTTTATCACCGGCTTTCACAACGAGATCCCGACCGGCGCGCTCCTCCTCGTTTCCGATCAACCGATGGTGCCGGAAGGGGTGAAGACGGCCGTGAGCGACGAGGCGGTGACGAACAAATTCATGGATCTCCATCTTCGCATCGGGATCGATTCGCTGAGCGAGTTGATCAACCGCGGGCACACCGTGAAACACCTCCGCTTCTGAGCGGCGACATCGGTTGCGTCCCCCAAAATGAATGAGGGCGCCGCTTTATTCTTCCCGGGAACCGGCTTAACAAATGCTGGCAGCTCAGCCCACCTATGCAGACCATCGTCATCGGCCACAAAAATCCGGATATGGATTCGATCTGCTCGGCCGTGGCCTACGCCTACCTCAAGCGGGTCACGGGCACGCCGAACGTGATCGCGGCCCGGGCCGGGAACACAAACGAGCGGATTGATTTTGTCCTGCAAAAGTTTGGCGTCGAGCCGCCGCTCTTCATCAGCGATCTCTCCGACCGGGTGAGCGATGTGATGGAACGCGAGGTCATTTGCGTCCGCGCCAACTCGACGGTTTACGATGCCATTCATCTGCTCGAAAAACGGCGCCTGCGCGGTCTGCCGGTGGTCGATGGCGGGCGGCGCTTCCTCGGTTTGCTCTCCGCTTTCAAGATCAGTCATCATCTCTTCCGCCGCGCGAGGAAGCGGACCTGGCCCGGCTGATCACAGCTTCGCTCCCCGACATCGTCGCGACCTTTGGTGGCCGGGTCGAGACGGGCGAGTTGCCTAACGAGACCGCGGAATATCTGCTCATGATTGGGGCGATGAGTCCTGATACCTTCGTCGCACGGCTCCGACAGCGGCGACCGGAGCAGCTCGTGCTTTTTGTCGGGGACCGGGAAGATATCCAAATGCTGGCGATCAAGGCGAAGGTGCGCGCGATCGTCGTGACCGGCGATCTCCGGGTCGCTCCGGCGGTGCTCGAAGCCGCCCGCGCCGCGGCAGTCGTAGTCGTTAGGTCGCCGCACGACACCGCGATCAGCGTCGACCTGGCCCGGGGCGCGGTTCAGGTCGCCCGCATGCTGGAACCGGAGCACCTCACCTTCACTCCGGAGAGCTTGCTCGAAGAGGTGCGCGAAAAGGCCGCGCATTCCGCCGCCTTTGTCTTCCCGATTCTCGACGAAGCGGGAGTTCTGGTGGGAATCCTGGCGAAAAGTAATCTGCTCAAATCGGCCGAGCGCCAGTTGATCCTGGTCGATCACAACGAGCTTTCGCAGGCGGTGAAGGGCGCGGACAAGGTCCGGATCGTCGAGATTCTCGATCACCATCGGATCGGCGGCTTCGCGACCGATTCGCCGATCCTTTTTTGGAACAACCCCGTCGGTTCGACCAGCACCATCGTCGCCCTTTGTTATCAGCAGGCGGGGGTGCCGATCCCACGCGATATGGCTGGCCTGCTTATGGCGGGTCTGCTCTCCGACACCCTCAATCTCAATTCGCCGACGGCGACTTTTGCCGATCGCCTCATCCTGGAACAGCTCTCGCAGATCGCGGAAGTCGATCCGGCGGTTTTCTCCGAGGAAATTTTTTCGGTCGGCTCGCCGCTCCTCACCCTCAATCCGGAGCAGGTGATCACGGCGGACTGCAAAGAATACGAAGAAAACGGCGTCCGCTTTACCGTTTCGCAAATTGAGGAGCTGAGCTTTTCCCATTTCCCCGAGAAACACGAAGCGCTCCTGGCCGCGCTCGAGGAGCACACCCGCAAGGGTCAGCTCTTTTTTGCGGCGCTTCTCGTGACTGACATCAACACCCAGACGTCGCTTCTCTTGTGCTGTGGCGCGCCGGAGTTTTTGCACCGGATCGATTTCCCCGCCCGCGGCCCCAACATGTGGGAACTGGCTGGGGTGGTCTCGCGCAAGAAACAATTGCTGCCTTATCTGCTGCAACGCCTCGCCGCTCTGCCGCCGGCCTGAGCGCGGCGCTCGTTCGTTTTCGCTCGAGCGGTTTCGGCGCGCTCCGGCAGGCGCGGCCGTCACCCTTTTTTTGCGCTTGCTTCCGGGGCGAATTTTTGCGGGGATGGGCCTTTCCTAACGAACAAAAGACAGGGGGCGTGGAATAATGAACACAAAATTCTCTTCTCGATCTGGTTTCTTTCGCTGGCGTCTCTTTCCTCATCCGGGCGCGATTTTGGCCAGCGTTTTCCTTCTCCAAGGGATTCTTGGTCCCGAGGCTTTCGCTCGCCCGCGTTCGGCAACGGAAAACTTTTGGACCTCGACGGGCGGTCCGGAGGGAGGCGACGCCCTGGCCATGGTCACGAATGCCAGCGGCGCCACCTTTGTCGGGACGCAGGGCGGCGGCGTTTTCCGCAGCTCGGATAATGGCGCGACCTGGGTCGGAGTGAGCAGCGGCCTAACGACAACCGACATCCGCGCCCTTGCCGCCAACGCGGCGGGCGATCTTTTCGCGGGAACTTTCAGCGGCGTTTTTCGCTCGAGCGATGACGGCGAGAGCTGGACGGCGATCAACCAGGGTCTGGATTTCCCCTTTATCATCTCGCTTGCGGTCAGCCCGGACGGCGTGCTTTTCGCCGGCACTTTCGAGGGCGGCGGAGTCTATCGCTCGCTCGACAACGGCGAGACTTGGACACTGATGATCAACGGCCTAACCAACACCTACGTTTACGCGCTGGCGGTGAATGCCGGAGGCGACATCTTCGCCGCGACCTGGGGCAGCGGCATGTTTCGCTCGACCGACAACGGCGAGACCTGGGTCGAGATCAATCTCGGTCTGACCGAGCCCTACGTGATTTCGCTCGCGATCAATGCCGCCGGCGACATCTTTGCCGGCTGCGATTTCGGGGGCGGCGTCTTTCGTTCGACGAACAACGGTGACAGCTGGACCCCGGTCGACAATGGCCTAACGACTTCGAACAATGTCAATGCCCTCGTCATCACTGCGAGCGGCGACATTTTCGCCGGCATCTACGGCGACGGGATCTTCCGCTCGACCGATAATGGAGATAGCTGGACCGCGGCGGACGACGGCCTGAGTGCGACCTTTGTGCTTTCCTTCGCCATCGGCGCGAGCGGCGATCTTTTTGCCGGAACCTATTTCGGCGGCGGCGTTTTTCGCTCGAGTGATAACGGAGAAAACTGGAGCGAACAGAATCACGGCCTGGTCGCGACCGACGTGCGCGTCATCGCGGTCAACGCGAACAATGACATCTTCGCCGGAACCTATGGCATCGGGATTTTCCGATCGACTAATGGCGGGGTGAGCTGGGCCAAAGTGAGCAACGGGCTGCTCGGTCTCTACGTCCGTGCGCTCGCGATCAACGGGAATGGTGACATTTTTGCCGGCGCGGATTTCGTCAACGGCGCCGGCGGCGTTTTCCGATCGACCGATAACGGCGAGACCTGGGAGGAGGTGAACCAGGGCGTGATCCCGAGCGATGTGCGGGCCCTGGTCATCAATACCAGCGGCGATATTTTTGCCGGGACTTATCCGTTCTTCGGCGTCTATCGCTCGACCGACAATGGCGCGAGTTGGACGGCGGTGAACAGCGGACTGACCTGCGGCAACATCTGGTCGCTCGCGCTTAATTCCGAGCGCGATATCTTCGCCGGGAGCGCTGGCTGCGGCGCGGGCGTGTTTCGTTCGACCGATAACGGCGAACATTGGACGCTGGTTAACAACGGCCTGACCTCGACCGACATTGGCGCGCTCGCGGCAAACGAGGCGGGCGATATTTTTGCCGGGACCTTTTCGCAGTTCGGAGTCGGCGGCGGGATTTTCCGCTCGATCGACAACGGCGACAGCTGGACGGAACAGAACAATGGATTCACCGCCTTTGATGTGAACTCGCTCGCGCTCAATTCCGCCGGTCACATCCTCGCAGCGGCGAACGGTGGCGCGTTTCTCTCGACCGACAACGCCGAGAGCTGGAGCGAGGTCAGTAACGGCTTAGTTCCAGTCGGAGGAAACGCCTGGACGGTGGCGTTCGATCACGAGGGCTTCGCTCTGGCGGGCACGGCCGGCGGCGGAGTTTTCCGTAGCGTGCAATCGACCACGGCGAACGCCTGCCCGCATTCCCGGCAATATTGGAAAGAAAATCCAGCGCTCTGGCCGGTGGAGAGCTTGCTCCTCGGCAGCCAGACTTACGGGAAGATCCAGTTGAAAAAAATCCTGGAAGCAAAGGGAGGCAATGGCGATGCGAGCCTCCGTCTCGCGGGTGAACTCATCGCCACCAAGCTGAACCTGGCCAACGGCTCTGATCCCGCGCCGGTCAGCGACACGCTGGCGGACGCAGATGCGCTCCTGAGCGACTTTGCCGGCGAGCTGCCTTATTTCGTGAGGCAGGGAACGCCCACCGGCGCGGCGATGGCGAACGACGTGGCAGCGTTGATTGATTACAACCTGGGCAATCTCACTCCCGGCTGTGCTCCGTAGAATTTGGACGCAGAACTGGCTAGGGCTGACGAAAAATCTCGCCGCCTTTCATGACAAGGCGGATTTGCCTAACGACTCCGATATCCTTCGTCGGGTCGCCCGCGACCGCGACCAGGTCGGCCAGCTGGCCGGCGCTGATGTTTCCGCGATCCGCCAGGCGGAAGATAGCGGCATTGCCGCTCGTGGCCTGGCGCAGGACTTCCAGCGGAGTAAAGCCGCATTCCCCCACCAATAACTCCATCTCGCGCGCATTCTCGCCGTGAGCGAAAACGCCAACGTCGCCGCCCATGGCGAAAGTCACCCCGGCCGCGCGCGCGGCTTTTACGCTGGCGTGCTTCTCCGTGATTCCTTTCGGCTCGGGTGCGCTCCCTTTTTTCCAGCCGCGATATTGCTCGATCGCGTCGCCTGCCGCGACGGTCGGGCAAAGCGCGACGCCGCGCTCTTTCATCAGCTTGAAAACTTCCGTCGTGCCCTCGTCGCCATGCTCGATCGTTTCGACCCCGGCGAGAGCGGCGCGCCGCATTCCTTCGACAGTGGTGGCATGGGCCGCGACCGGGCGGCCGGCATCGTGCGCCGCTTTCACGGCGGCGTTCATCTCCTCCTGTGAAAAAGTAGGCCGGGCCGGTTCGCCCGCGCCCCAGCGATAATCGGCGTAGAGTTTGATCCAATCGGCGCCTTTGCCGACCTGCTGGCGCACTGCCCTAACGATCGCATCGACCCCGCTCGCTTCCTCCGCGCCCTGGGGCAGATCGAGATCGGTCGAGAGTTTCGGTCCATAGCTGCCCGTCGCCACAATCGCGCGCGTGACCACGATCATGCGCGGGCCCGGGACGAGACCTTGCTCGATCGCTTTCTTTAACCCGACATCGGCGAAGCCCGCTCCTTCCGTTCCGAGATCGCGCACAGTGGTGAAGCCGGCGAACAAAGTCGCCCGGGCATGGGCGGTGGCCGCGGCGGTCCGAAAAGCGAGCGATTCACTGTTCACCTGGTCGTTCCAAGGAGTCTCGTTATAGGGATGGAGGAAGAGGTGAGAATGACCCTCGATCAGGCCGGGCATGAGGGTGTCGTCTGGCAGATCGATCGTCTGCGCGTCGTTAGGCGCGGTCAACTCCGCGGCCGGCCCGGCGGCTTCGATTTTAGTGCCGCGGACGAGGACGGCCCAGCCGGGATGCATCTCCTTGCCATCGAAAACCGCCGCGGGGCGGAGCAGACAGGAAGGGGAGGCGCCAGGCTGGTTCGCGGCAGCGGACGACAAGATCGTGATGGCGCCGAGCAAAAGCCAATCACGAGCACTCACGATGATAAAAAGACGAGGTGGCGCGCCAGAGGCCTGAGGGAGCGGCGGCCTGCCTCAACGAAATCCGCGTCCACCCTCTTCTATTCGACGAATCGGTGACGATGATTAGTTGCCCGGCACCGTGACGCTGACCACACCGCTGGTGAAATCGGGAGAGCTAAATGTAGCTTCCGCGGTGACGGTTTTGAATTTTCCGTTCGCGGCCGCGATCGACTTGGTAATGCGAGCTCCCGCCGTCTTACGCGGTTCCGTCCCGAAGTCGACCGGTTGTGTGACATGCACGCGGAGGCCGTCCACAGTAAAGAGAGAGCCGGTCGGGCCATCTCTGTGCGCCGACGCACTGGCCGTGATCTCCTGTTCGCCGCCGACCATTTTTTGTTCCACCCTCACGACCAAAGCCACCGTGCGTGAGAAATTGGGATCATTCTCATTCAAGACGCGGCCGCCAAGACGGGAGACGAGAACAAATTTTTCCGCGCCGTGTGGTCCGAGGTCGGTTTGAGCGCCGCCCGCGGCGCCGCCAGGTGCGGCACAGGAGGCGAGGGAGAGGGCAGTCGCAGTCGCGAGCAACAGATGCGGAAGGTATTTCATGGCTGCACTCTGGTTAGGCGGGAAGCGGTCGTCAAACACTTGTTTCAGCGCCCGGCCGGGGTCAGGGGCGGGGGGAAGTGGGCGGCGCATCGGACGCTCGCGTCGCCTCCCGTTCGTCTGCCCGCGGCCCGCGGCGTCGCGCGGCGTTGCGTGGACCTTTTCTTTCCCGGCCGGCCTGCTGGATTTGCTCTAGCCGGGACCGTTGTGCCTCAGTCAATTCGGGCTGGAGCGCGCGATTTGTTTCCGACATCACCTGGCGCACTTTGGCGCCGGTCTCGGCCCGAATTTCCTGCAGTTGTTTGCTCGCGTGATCGAGGATCGGCTCGATTTTTGCCACTTGTGCCGGAGTCAGATCAAGCTGGCCCCGGACGCGGTCGCGCAGCCGTTCGGTCAGGAGGTGCGGGTGATGACCGTATTCGGAGCGCCACTCCCGGGCATGATGAAAAGTGAAATAACCGCCGGCTGCGCCCCCCGCGAGGAAGGCGAGGACGAAGCCGGCGACCAATTTGGCTTTGAAGGAAGCGGTCATGGTCCTACTACGCTGCTGATCGCGTTGTCGGCGATCGCGTATTGATCATAAGCCTCCCCCGGATCTTCAAACTGGCGCAGTTCGTGGACGACGCCAGCCGCGGCAAAGACAATGACGGCGAGCGCAAGCAGGACAACCCGGCGCAGGAGTCGGCCGACGTCGACCAGGTCGTGGTCGAGGAGGGAGCGCCAGCCGGCCAGGACCCGGCTCTCGAAGCCAAACGGCATTTCGTTAGGCGATTCTGTTTTCCGGTCGGCCGCGGCGGCCCGGAAAAGACGATCAAGCGCGGAGTTTTTCATCGGTTGCCCTCCGCATTGAATTGATCGAGCTGGCGTTTCATTTTCTGGCGGGCGCGAAAAGCGCGCACTTTCACGAGCGACGCGCCCCAGCCGGTCAGGGCCTGGATTTCCGCGACCGAGCGCTCCTGCAGGTAAAGCAGATCGATAATCATTCGTTCCGCCGGCTTGAGCGCGGCGAGCAAACGCTCCACCAGGTCGCGCGCGGCGAAACTCCGGTCCGGCCCGAGTTCCTCCGGCGTCGCCGCGAGATTTTGGATCACCGCCACCTCTTCCTTGCTCAGATCGGAGTGGCGAAATTCCGGGCGAACGCGCTCCGCCTGGATCTGGTTGATGCAGGTATTAATCGCGATGCGCGAGACCCAATGCTCGAGCGGGACGTTGCCGGAGAAATGATCCAGTTTCTGAAAAATCTTCACGAAAATCATCTGGCAAAGATCCTCCTCGGCGGTGCGGCGCGGGCGATGCGAGCGAACCAGTTTAAGAACGAGCGGATAGAGCCGGCGGACGATTTCGCGCGCGGCCGATTCATCGTGCCGGCGGGCCGCCGCGACCAGCGCGTCCGCAGCCAGTTCCTCTGCCATCTCATCCAAGACGTCTCCACACTAGGGGAAATGACCGGGAAGTGCCTGCCTTGGTTACAAAATCGCGCCACCCGAAGTCCCAGGCCATTACAAAAAAGCTGTAACCGGTCGGGCTCAGCCCCGGTCATCAGCGGCAACATATGAAAATCACACTTCTTACACTGAGCGCGATCAGCGCGCTTTCCTTGGGCAGTCCCCTTTTCGCGCAGGCGCCAGACGCCGGCGGGCAGGATTCTCATCGGGGCGGTCGCGGCCACCACAATGCGCTCGAGCGCATGACCGAGCAGCTCGATTTAACCGCGGAACAAAAAGCCAAAGTGCAGCCGATCGTCGACCAGGCCACGCCGCAACTCGAAACCATCCACCGCGACGCGATGGAGAAAAGCAAGGCGGTGATGGAGAATGCGATGGCGCAGATCCGCCCCATGCTCACGCCTGAGCAGCAGAAAAAACTCGACGACGCCCAGAATGAGCGGCACGGCGGCCGGGAAGGACGCGGCGGCCGAAAAGGACATCATGGACAAGGCGGGCAGGACGAGGGGAACGATGGATAACAATCCCCAGGACTTGAATTTAAGAGCGGCGGCGCCCGGTGGGAGTCGCCGCTTTTTTTGTTAAGCGACGGTCGTTAGGGCGAAAGTCAAAACCGGCAATTCCCGCGCCACTCCATCGATTGCGCTCGGGATAGTGGCAACGCGCACGGCCCCCATCCGAAGATAAAACGGCTCCGCATGCGGATCGGATTCGATCGTTAGGCAGGTGGCCCCGCGGGCCGCGGCGCAGGCGGCGGCGTGCTCAAACAAACGGCGGCCAATTCCCTGGCCCATCCATCGCGGCAGGACCCAGAGGTGTTCCAACCGCATCGATTGCTCTGTGGCCAGAAGGGCGTGAAAGCCCACGATTTGTCCTTCGACCTCCGCCGCGTAAGTCTCCTCTGCGGCGACAAACTCCGGCGTGATCGTCAGTTGATCGCGCCATTGCTCCAGCCATGACGCCGGATAACCCCAATGGGCCTTGGCCGCCCGTGCGAGCGCGCTCAGGGCGGAGGCGGAGGCAGGGTCGGCGCGGACGATCTTCACCGGCGCGCATCTTCGCTCGGGCGAGGGCGCGCGATCAAGTTGTTTGAGGGGAGTCGTTAGGCAGAGGGGAAATCCTCCGCCCAACGATTTCAAGAAAGGAAGGTTCTACTTCTCGAACACTTTCTTCACGTCGCCGACTTTGTCCTGGACTTTGCCCTCTGCCTTTTGAGCTTCGCCCCGAGCTTGTAAATCGCGATTGCCGAGCGCTTCCCCGGTCTTTTCCTTCACCGTGCCGATTGCTTCCTTAACCTTGCCTTTTGCTTTGTCTTCGTTACCTGAGTTCATACTTATAATTCGTGTTTGGTGGGCACGGGGGCCGTGTCGAATGTCTGCCAGGTCGTGAGAGCACGTATCATTTCTCGAGGGTTTCGGCATGGCCCTGAGGGGCTGGGCGAATTGCAGGGCGCGATCGGCAGCTCGCACGTGATCTCGATGCTGATTTGTAGCCGGGGTCGGTGACCCCGGACCGCGCGCGTCGTTGCGGCCCTCAGGGAGTGTCAGTTTTCGACCAAACCGACGCCGGGCGTGTCTCCCGCTCCGCGCACGATCGCAGTACAAGCACCCGGAGCGAGGGTGCCGAGCAACGCGGATTCGGTCGCATCAGTCGAGGCGGTTTCGGGCGATTATCAGATCCTGTCCCTACCCAGCGTTGAGCTCTGACAGCCTTTTAAGGCGTCACATTATAGGCTTCGACGAGGCCAACTCCGGTCGTGTCGCCCACTCCGCGCACGATTGCGGTGTAAGCGCCCGGGGGCAGGGTAGCGAGGAGGGCCGATTCCGCGTCCTCCGTGGGGGCGAGACCGTTTGTCATGAATTCCTCGCTATCGGGGCCGTCCTGCCAGTCGTCGTTCTCGGCTACGGTTGTGCCGTCGCCATTATGCAGCTCCAAGGTGGGATCCTGCAGCGCGCCTGCCACTCCGAACGCAGTCAGCGATGGCCCGATGGCCCGGACCGCGATCGTCGCCATCTCTCCGGTATCGCCGCCGTCGACGATGAAACCGCCAATCATGACGTTATCGCCGGTGTTGATGAAGCCACGAGTGCTGATGTTGGCGAAAGTCGAATTGGCCGCCTGATCGAGGTCGTAGGCTTCGACTAGTCCGACGCCGGTCCCATTATTCTTGCCGCGCAGAATGGCGGTGTAGTTCCCTGGCTCGAGGGTGGCGAGGATGGCGGATTCGAGTGGATCGGAGGGCTGCAGCCCGGCGGGGATATCAGACTCCTGAGTATCTTGCCAATTGTCGTTTGTCACCACCGTGCCGTCGGCTTTATTCAATTCCAGGATGGGATCGGCGAGCGCGTCGCTGATCCCGAAAGCGCCTAACGACGGCCCGATCCCGCGGACGAGCACCTGTTTCGGCTCCGTCCCGCCGACGATGAAGCCGCCGATGAGGACATTGTCGTCGGTCTGCACACTCAGGCGGGTCGAGATGTTGAGCAGCTTCTGCGGCGCTGGTGAGGAGCCGGGGACGGGAGTCGGCGGGATGGGAGGTAGGCCGGGGCCCAGGGCCGCAGTGTCGAAACCCTGGGAGTAAACCAGACCGCTGGCCCCGTTTTTGCCGTCACTCACATAGGTGTAGGTGCCGGCAGGAATGGTCACGATCTCAGCAGATTCGGAAAGGTTACTTGGTTCCAGACCCATGGCTTGAATCTGAAAGGCGTTCGGGCCATCCATCCAGTCGTCGTTTTGCGTGATCGTGTTGCCCATGCTGTCGAAGACGGAGAGGGTGGGATCGGGCAGGCTGCCGGCACCGAGCGATGGACCGAGCGTCCGCACGAGCAATTGCTGCTCGCTGAGAAATTCCACTGCCGTCGTGAGGGGCGCGCCGGCATCAACCCGTCCGCGCGCTCCAAAGGTCGTGATCGTGGCGGAGCCCCCCGCCGGCGAGATATCGTAGACTTCGTTCAGTCCCATCCCGGTGGTGGAATTATTCCCGCGTTCGGTCGCGACGTAGCTTCCCGGGGGGAGCGTCGCGACAATGGCTGACTCAAGATCAGAAGAAGGGGCCAGGCCGGAATCGATGATTTCCTCCTCCTGTGTTTCTCTCCAGTTGTCATTCGAGGCAACGATATTCCCGCTCGCATCGTTCAAGACAAGGGTCGGATCCTGGAGCGGATCGGGCAGGGTCCCATCGAGTGATGGCCCCAGTGCGCGCACCACCACCGTGGCCGTTCCCGTGCCCTGGATCACGAAAACATTCACAGCCACGTCGTCACCCGTGCCGACATTCGATCTGGTGCTGAGAGAACCGATCTGCGCCTGCGCGAGACTCTGCGCGAGGATGAAGGCGAAGCCTAAGACTGCAATTGTGAGGTTGGTTTTGATATTCATAGTTGAGGAGGAGGTTTTGAATTTTCCTGCCTTTCATTCTCCCCAAGCGCGAACCGGAAGTGAAAGGGGCCAATTTATTTCAGACTATTTTGGGAGGCTGAGTCACGCGGGTGCTCAGTGCGGCGCCGAAATTGGCCACGACCGCAATCGACTGCCTCCCAACGGGCCACCGTTCGGGATTACGCGCACATTGTGCGAGGAAGCGCGGGGCGCGGCGCCCGTCACCTGCAGAGGGGAATGAAAGCCGCGCCTTGACGGCCGACTCCGGGAGCTAACGCCGGCCGCGGACGATCTTGAAGACGCTCCCGTTGCCGATGTCGGCGATGTACAGCTCGCCGGTGGCGTCCTCACCCAACGAGACCGGGCTCAGCAGGGAATAGCCGACGTCGCGCGGATAGTCGTAGGCGGGATCGACCGCATTCGGCGGCACCGGCTCGTTGGGGTAAACGGGGTTCTGGATGCTGCCTTCGCGGACACGCCAGCGTAGTTCTGGCCGCCCGGCGAAGTGGCTGCCTCGGCATCGACTTCTTCCTGCTGGGTCTGACCGACGTCGCCGATGAAGAGCGTGCCTAACGAGCGATCGAAACTGTTCCGGAATGGATTTCGCAACCCATAAGCCCAGATTTCCTGACGCACGTTTGGCATTTCAACGAAAGGATTATCGGCCGGGATCGAGTAGGTGCCGTCGCTGATGAGATGGATGCGCAGCATCTTCCCGAGCAACGTGGTGAGATTTTGCGCGTCCGCCCGGCTCGATGTGGCCGGCGCCGATCCGGCATCTACCAGCTAAACGCGAGATTTCCTTGAAACGCGCGGTGCCGAGCAGGCCGAGAGACTCTGGCCTAACGATAAAAGGTCATGGAAGCCGCACGAGAAACGCTTTAGGGAGCCGTTGATCCGAAATTGTAAGCTTCAATCAGGGCCACGCCGGTGCCACCGTCCTTCCCGCTCAGGATGACGGTGTAAGCGCCAGCGGTGAGAGGAGCGAGGATGGCCGATTCGAGATCGTTAGTGGGAGGGATGGTGGTGGCGATGATTTCGTCCTTTTGCGTGTCTTTCCAGTTGTCATTAGAAGCGACGATCGCGCCATTGATGTCGTGCAATTCGAGCGTCGGATCGGCCAGGGCTCCGGGCACGGGCGGATTTCCGTCGGCCAGGGAAGGACCAATTCCGCGCACCAGCACGCTGGTGCTCGACCCCAGCGTTCCGCCGCCGACAATGAAGCCGCCGATCATGACGTTATCGCCCGTATCGACAAAGCCGCGGGTGCTGATGTTAGCCAGTTGAGAATCGGCTGTTTGATCGAGATCGTAGGCTTCCACCAGGCCCACGCCGGTGGTTCCGTTTTTCCCACTTACGATGACCGTGTAAGCACCGGGATCGAGCGTGGCGACGATGGCCGATTCGAGGTCGTTGGTGGGCGGAATGGTCGTCGCCATGATCTCAGCCTCCTGCGTGTCTTTCCAGTTGTCGTTCGTCACGACCGTGCCATCGGATTCGTGCAGTTCGAGAATCGTATCCGCGAGAGCTCCCGGCACCGGCGGATTGGCGGTCCCCAGGGAC
>JBBPZS010000139.1:0-19837 GCA_038198605.1 Chthoniobacterales bacterium
CTCGGCTGCGCGCGCGCCTTTTCGTAATCGCCACCGGCAGTCGCGCCATGATACCCGAAATCGACGGACTGGACGCTGTGCCTTTTTTCACCAACGAAACCATCTTCGACCAGCTCGATGATCAGCCGGAGAGCATGATCGTTCTCGGCGGCGGACCGATCGGCTGCGAGCTCGGCCAGGCCTTCAGCCGGCTCGGAGTCAAAATCACGCTCGTGCAAAACGGCGATCAACTCATGCCGCCTGAGGATCGTGACGTAGCCGAATTCATGGCGGAACGCTTCCGCGCGGAAGGCATCGACGTGCGGCTAAATACAAAGACGACGCGCGCGCGATTCGAGAATGGCAAAGTAATTTTGGAAACAAACACGGGCGTGATCACCGCCGATGCTTTGCTGATCGCGGCCGGCCGCACGCCGAATTTCGAGCAACTAAATCTCGCTGCCGCGGGCGTGAAGCATAACAAACACGGCGTGGAAGTGAACGACTACATGCAGACTTCGCAGGCGCACATCTACGCGGCGGGCGATTGCGCGAATCGCCTCAAGTTCACTCACACAGCCGACTTCACCGCGCACGCGGTCGTGCGAAATATTCTCATGCCGCTCCAACTTCTGCGGCAGAAAGTCGATTGCGCCGTTGTGCCCTGGTGCACCTACACCGAACCGGAAGTGGCGCATGTCGGCCTCGGCGAAAAAGAAGCGGCCAAGCGCGGCGTTCCTTATGATCTCTTCGTGGTCAAGATGGACGAGGTCGATCGCGCCGTGGTGGAAAGCGAAGAAGCCGGCTTCGCCAAAATTCTCACCGCGAAAGGCTCCGATAAAATTCTCGGCGCCACCATCGTCGCGCCGCATGCCGGTGATTTACTGCACGAACTTGTCCTGGCTATGAACGCCGGTGTCGGGCTCGGAAAAATCGCCAACATGATCCACGCCTACCCAACTTTCGCTGAGCTCGCGCGCAAAGCCGGCGACAAATACAACAAGACGCGGCTAACCCCTTTCGCGAAGAAACTCTTCGCCTGGCTCTATCGCCGGGCGCGCTAAAACTTTATGAAGTTCGTGAAAAAATATTGGAAATGGATCGCCCTCGGCGTCGCCCTGATCGCGCTCTCCAGCGCAACCGCCTTTCTGCCGGTGAAGGATTGGGTCAAAGCTTTTAGCGATTGGGTGCAAACGCTCGGCGCCCTCGGCGTGGTCTTGTTCATTCTGGCCTACGCCCTGGCTACGGTCTTCTTCTTACCGGGTTGGATCTTCACCGTCGCCGCCGGCTTGGTCTATGGCGTAATCGGCGGGACCGCAGTGGCGCTGGCGGGCGCGATCATCGGATCGACGCTCGCATTCTTGTGCGGCCGCTACCTGGTGCGCGAACGGGTGCGGGCGGCGACGAAAGGAAACAAAAAGTTCGCTGCGATCGATCAGGCGATCGGCAAACAAGGCTGGAAGATCGTCGGCTTGCTGCGACTCAGTCCGCTTATTCCATTTAATCTCAGCAATTATTTCTATGGGGTGACGGCCGTTGGATTTTGGCCCTACGTCATCGCTTCCGCGATCGGCATGTTGCCGGGGACGCTGCTCTACGCATACCTCGGCGGCGCGGGCAAAGCGGGCCTCGGCGGTGGAGGCGGGAGTTCGCCCCTGAAGTACGTGTTCCTCGGAATCGGCCTCGTCGCCACGATCGCCGTGACCATATTCGTCAGCCGAGTCGCGAAAAAAGCCCTCGCCAAGACCGGTGCCACAAAGGCGAAATAAGCGATGAGTCCCAACGCGGGCAGCTGACGCAACGTCGTGGCTCGAGAACATTCTCGGAAAAAAGAGCCGGGCTCTCTGTGTAGAAGGATCAAAGGCTGGGTGACAATCTGTGACAAATTGGGCTGGCCAAAGCCACCTCTTTAACTCCAATTTTTCCGCCAGGGCTAATCCCAGCCTAGGCGCGCATCTGGAGGAGGGCCTCGACTTGTTCCAGCGCAGCGCGCGTCTCGTCCAATAAGCGGGGGACATCGGCGTGTTAATCCGAGGCGCTGCAATGTCCCGGCGCTGGGGGCGGGAACGTTCGTGCTAGCCTCGCTTCCATCCAGGACCTGGTGGGCCAGAGCGCTTGCAGCCGCACGATGGCCGCGAGCAGTTGATTGGCCTCTTCGGTATCTCTACGTAAAAAAAAGCGGCGGCCGCAAGCGCGACCTCAGACTGAAATCCTGCTTTTCTTCATCCCCTTACTTTCGGGCATGGATCGCCACTGAAGCGGGGAAGAGGAGGCTGCTCAGCGAAATATTCCGAAAGCCCGCGCTGAAAAGCTCGCACCAAAAATCGGCCCCGTACTCCGTTTGTACCAGATAATCATCCACCGCGCCCGCGGCCCTGGTCCCGTGATAACTGGGCGGAAGTCCGGTCCGGGATCTCGTTAGGCGGCCGACCACGACCGGCACGGTGTAGAAGAGATGGCCGCCCTCTTTCAACACCCGCCGGCATTCCCGCAGGGCACGCCGCGGGTCGGGAATGTGTTCGAGAGTGTCGGAGTGAACGATGATCTCGACCGAGTTATCTGGCTGCTCCATCGCTTGCATGTCGAACTCCGGGAAAGCGACCAGCGAATGATGCGGCAGGAGGCCAAAGACGGAGGTGAGTTCACCCGCGGAGTTGATTTCGAGCAGGTGCAGAGCGCGAAAACTGGCGTTGGAACGGCAGAGCTCGCGCAGGGTCCCGTTGTGAGCAAAGGCCTCGTTCATCGCGGCGGCCAGGGTCATGGCCCGCAGATTGTTCCCGCAATCGAGGCAGGCCAGCCCCTGTTGCTGATCGATGTATTGGACCTCCTCGGGAGCGAGCTGCCATTCCGAAATCAACTCCGGCCAGAGCACAGGCTGCTGGTGAAACCTGCCGCCGGCGCAGACGGGGCACTCCGTCAGCGAGAAGCGCGAATCTTCGCCAGGTTCGTGGGTTCCCATTCCGCCTTAGCTAATAGCGCGCTCCGGATTTTTTTCCTGCGCTGAAGCGCGATTTCGTTTTTCCCGTTGCAAGCGGAGCTTGACGAACGCTTTCCATCCCCGCTAGTCTCGCCCCGCTTTGAACGGGAGCGTCATTACATTTCCAACGGCGAGCGGAGCCTTCATGACCACCAACTGGAGTTTGGTGGACGATTTTTCCCTCGCGGAAACTGCGCCCGATCGTGCCGAAGCGGCCCTGACCCGTCTCTGCAGCGATTATTGGCCGCCGCTTTACCGGTTCGTCCGCCAGCGCGGCTACAGCCATGACGACGCCAGAGATCTGACCCAGGGATTCTTTGCCTACTTGCTGGAAAAAAAGGCGTACTCCGCACCCGACCGCAGCAAGGGACGCTTTCGCACTTTTCTGCTCGTCATTTTAAAACGGTATCTCAATGCCGACCGCTCCTACCGCTGCCGACAGAAACGCGGCGGCGGCGAGATGATGGTTTACTTCGACAGCCTCAGGTTCGATGAAGCCGCGGAGAAAACCGACCGCGCGCTCGCGACCGCCGCGCCGCTCGACGAGGAGCGATTGTTCGAGTGGAATTGGGCTGCGTCCCTGGTCGGGCGGGCGATCGAAGCGCTCAGCGCGGAATATCAAAGCCCGCCCAAGGCCCGCGTCTTCGCCCGGCTCCGGCCTTTTCTGACCGGCGGCGTTGGTCTGCCCACCCACGAAGAGACCGCCGCCCGCCTTGGTCTCTCGGAGGATACACTGCGCAGTCATCTCTTCCGGATGCGGGCGCGCTACCGGGCTTTATTGCGGGCCGAGGTCCGCCGGACGGTGCCGCAGGAAAAAGACATCGACGACGAACTTCGTTATCTCTGCCGGATTCTGATCGCGCAATCCTAGAAGAAGGCGAGAACGCCGCTGGTTTCCTGATGCCTTCATCGACCAAAAACCAGACCCTTCTTTGTGAGCAATGCGGCGCGCCCTTGCGCAGTCGGGCGGGTGAAAACGACTGTCTGCATTGCCTGCTCACGGCCGGTCTTGAATCGGAGGAGGGCGCGGGCGAGACGTTGCCCGACGGTCTTGCGACGCGCTTTTATCAACACTACGAGATTCTCACCCGACCTGATGGCTCCCGTTGGGAACTCGGTCGCGGCGCGATGGGTGTGACCTTCAAGGCGCGCGACATCAATCTCGATACCATGGTCGCGCTCAAGATCATCAACGCGCGACATGCGGCGCGGCCCGAGGCGCGCCAGCGTTTTCTCCAAGAGGCGCGGGTCGCGGCGCGTTTGCGCCACCCCAACGTGGCGAGCGTTTTCCACTTCGGCACGATCAACGCCCTCCCGCCCGCGGCCGGGCAGGCGGCAAGCGCGGAGGAGAATGCGGACGCCGGCGACTGCTTTTACGCGATGGAATTCGTCGAGGGCGAAACGCTCGAGGCGCGGCTGGGCCGGAGCGGACCGCTCACTCCGATCGAGGCGGCTGCGATCGGGGTGCAGGTGGCGCGCGCCCTGGCCGCGGCCGAGCACCGCGGATTGGTGCATCGGGACCTGAAGCCGACCAACATCATGCTCGCGGCCGAGGAAGAAAAGGCGCGCGCGAGCACAGAGGCCTCTGCGAGCGAGGCCTGGGTCAAGGTGATCGATTTCGGTCTCGCTCAGCTGGAAGAAACCGAGGCGCCCGGGCGGCGTTTTCTCGGCACTTTTGCCTTCGCCAGCCCCGAGCAAATCGAAGGACGCGCGCTCGATACCCGGGCGGACCTTTATTCGTTAGGGGCGACGCTTTGGTTTGCGCTGAGCGGCCAGCCTCCGCGGAAATTGGATCCGCCGGACGAATCGAGGCCGCCGGATTTATGGACCCGGCCCTCCCTCGCTCCGCTCGAAGCGCGGGGAGTCCCACCTCCGCTGGCTGCCGTCCTCGCCGCGGCCGTGGCGCCGAATCGGAAGGAGCGTCCGCCGAGCGCGATTGAGTTTGGCCGTCAGTTGCAAAAGTGTCTCGACGACCTGGCCGGCGTGCCGAGGGAGAAAGTGCTCTGGTTCCCGCAAATGCGCGGCTGGAAGCGGATCGTCCTTCCGACAGGAATCGTGGCTGGTCTGATTGCTCTCGTCTCTGTTTTCATCCTGGCCGACGCCCCGCGCGAGAAGTCGATCGCCGTGCTCCCTTTCCGCAACCTGAGCGGTGACCCGGCCAACGCGTTTTTCGCGGAAGGAATTCAGGACGACATCCTTTCGCGCCTGGTCAAGATCCGGGATTTGAAAGTGATCAGCCGGTTCGGGGCCGCCCGCTATCCCGCGGATGTGCCGCGGGACCTGCAAAAGGTTGGGAGCGCGCTCGGGGTCCGGCACGTCGTGGAAGGGAGCCTGCGGCGCTCGGGCGATCATGTCTTTCTTCAGGTCGCGCTGATCGATACCCGAGATGGGCGCGAAATCTGGGCGCAGGGTTACAGCCGCAACCTGGCGGACGCGATCAATCTGCAGGGCGAGCTCGCGACCGACATCGCGAACGCGTTGAACGCCAAGCTGAGCCCCGAGGAAAGCGCCGGAGTGCGCGCGACCCCGACCCGCAACCCCGATGCGTTCGTCCTTTATCTGCGCGGCCGCAAATACGAGAACAGCCTGCTCTATGCGATCTCCGATTACGAAGCGGCGGAGGTGCTTTATTCCCAGGCCATCGCGCTGGATCCCGGGTTTGCCCTGGCCCATGCCCGGCTCGCTTCCAGCCTGAGCATTCTCTACCGCGTGCGCGGGCCGAGTGAGGAACTGCGGGAACGCGCTTACGGCGAGGCACGTGAAGCGCTCCGCCTGCGACCGGAGTTGGGGGAGGCGCACCTCGTGAGCGCGCTTTGCAGTTATCGAATCGATCGCGATTTTGAAACGGCCCTGCCCGAGCTGAAGAAAGCGCGCCGCCTTTTACCTAACGACGCCGAGGCGGAAAGTTTCATCGCCTACATCAACCGGCGCCGCGGGCATTGGCGGGAGGCGCGCGCCGGTCTCGAGCGCTGCCTCGCCCATGACCCCGGGAACGTGACTTACCAGGAGGAACTCTACACCACCGCTTACCTCCTCCGGGACTGGCCGGCGGCGGAGGTGCATGCCGCCCGGGCCGAAGCACTCGGGCCTTCCCAGACCCTGCTTAAAGTGCAGCGGGCGCTCGTCCCGCTCTGGAAAGAGGGCGATCTTGAGCCCTTGCAAAAGGTCTTTGCCGCGCTTCCCACTTATGGAGGTGCGGAAGGGATCCTCGCCTGGATGCGCTGGGATGCGGCCATGCTGGCGCGTGATTTTCCCAAGGCCCAGGAAGCGATTGACACTTTCCCTTACGACACGCTGCCCTCGGTCTACAGCGGACCGGTGCCGAAGAGTTACCTCGAGGGATGTATCGCTCTCGCGAGCGGCGACCCGGCGCGCGCCCGGGAGAAGTTCGAGGCGGCCCGTCCTTCGTATGAAGCGGAAGCGCTGGCCCACCCGGAGAGCGCGCTCCGGCATGCGCGGCTCGGTCTCCTTTATGCCTACATGGGCCGCCGGGCGGAGGCGATCCGCGAGGGGCAACGCGCGGCCGAGCTGAAACCGGCCGACCAGGATCATTTCGAGGGGACGGAGGAGCTCTGCAATCTCGCGCTGATCCACGCACGCCTCGGCGATAACGACGAGGCGATCTCCGCGATCGAGAAGCTTCTGCAAACTCCCGGCGGCGTCTTTTTCTACGAGGCGAGCATGAGCCTCTGGGAACTGCGCCTGCGTTGGCAATGGGACACCCTGCGGAGTGAGCCCCGTTTCCAAAAACTCCTCGCTGGGAAGGAACCGGCGACCGTTTTCTAATCCGGGCGCACCGCCATGTCATCGTCCTCACAGGATCAGGAATCCGTCTGCGAAAAATGCGGCGCCCCCTTGGGCGACGGGAAGAGCGAGCGCGGATGTTTGGTTTGTCGCGAAGCCGCGCGGGCGGGAGGTCCCGGCCTGGCAGATTCCTGGCGGCGCACTTACTTGCACTACGAAATTCTCGAGCAACCGGATGAGTCGCCTTGGGAACTGGGACGAAGCGAGCAGGGCATCACCTACAAGGCACATGACGTGAATCTCGATACGATCGTGGCGCTGAAGGTGATGGCGCCGGCGTTTTCGGCTCGGCCGGAAGCGCGGGATGAGCTGCGCCAGGCAGTGCAGGCGGCAGCGCGGGTGCATCATCCACACGTCGTCGAGGTTTTTCATTTTGGGACGGTCGAATCCGCCGCCGGGCCAAATGCGACGGAAAATTCCACGAGCAGCGAGTGCTTTTACACGATGGAATTCGTCGAGGGGGAATCCCTTGAAGATCGGGTCCGGCGGGACGGCCCGCTCCCGCCGCGATTGGCCCTCGAGATCACCCGCCAAGCGGCGCGGGCGCTCGCGGAGGCGGAAGCTCGCGGCCTCGCCCCGGGCGCGCTGAAGCCCTCGAACGTAATCCTCGCGAGCGAAATTCCGGTCGCTCTAAGCGCTGCGGACAGTCGGCATCGCCCGGCGGTTTGGGTCAAGGTGATCGGTCTTGGTCTCGGCTTCGACCGGCCCGGCGACGGGTCCGGCGCGAGCGCGTTATCCACTGGACTTCACTCGTTAGGCCAGATCCTAGCCTTCGCGCTGAGTGGCGCCGCGCCCGATCCCTCCGGAAGCTTGGCGCAGCTGCGCGCGCGCCGGGTCCCAACCCCCGTGATCGAGCTTCTGGAGCTGATGTTTGCCCGTGCCGGCGAGGAGCCCGCCCCTTCTCTCGCCACCGTGATTGGCCGACTCGAAAATATTCTGGCATCGTTAGGTGAAGCGGCCTCGCGGCGGCGGCGGTGGATCGCCGTTGGCGTTTTGGCCGTGGCGGGTGGGTTGCTCGGTCTCACCCTGAATTTTCAACCTTGGGCTTCGCCTCAGGAAAAGTCTCTCGCGGTCTTGCCGTTTCGCAGCCTGAGCCGGAACCCCGGCGACGCTTTGTTCGCGGAAGGATTGCGCGACGATGTCGTGTCGCGCCTGGTCAGGATCCCGGGCCTGAAGGTGATCAGTCATTTGCCCGCAGGCGTCGCGACCAATCGCGCGTCCGATTTCGTTTCCATGGGCCGGGCCGTGGGCGCGCGCCATCTGCTCACAGGCGATGTGCGCCGCTCGGGCGACCGGGTGCGTTTCGGGGTTTCCCTTATCAATACGAGTAACGGTCAGCAGGTCTGGTCGGAAAACTACGACCGCCAGTTAAAGGACGCGATCAACCTCCAGGGCGAACTTGCCAGCAATGTTGCGGCGACTCTTATGGGGCGGCTTGGCGCCAGGGAACGGACGAGAGCGCCAGCGAACGCAACGGCTAATTCGGACGCCTACGTGCTTTATCTGCGCGGTCGCAAGCTGGAGAACAGTGTCACAACGGAGGTCTCAAACTACGAAGCGGCGGCGGCCCTCTACCGGCAGGCGATCGCGCTCGATCCTGGTTTTGCTCTGGCCCACGCCGAACTCGCCAGTGTGCTGGGAATGCTCTACCGCTTTCGCGGTCCCAGCGAGGAAGTGCAAAACCAAGCGGCGAACGAAGTGCAGGAAGCGTTGCACCTGCAACCGAATCTGGGCGAGGCGCACCTGGCCAAGGGAGCGAATCTCTATCGGATCGAGCGCGACTTCGAGCGCGCGCTGGCCGAGTTGAATACCGCGCAGCGCCTCATGCCTAACGATGCTGCTCCCCGCGCCTTGATTGCCCTGATTCATCGGCGCCAGGGCCGATGGCGCGAAGCTCGGGCCGGGCTGGTGGAGGCGCACCGGCTCGACGCGCAGGTCCGCAAATATGTCGAGGAGCTTCACGCCACCGCCTGTCTCCTCCGCGATTGGCCGGCGGCCGGGCGCTATATCGATCTTGCTCTCGCCATGACGCCGGATGTGACGCAGCTGAAAGGGGAACGAGCGCTGGTCGATTTTTGGCAGACCGGCGATCTGGGGCCGTTGCGGAAGATTTTTAGCCGGGGCCAACTCTCGGGCGCGAGAGAAGATGCGACCTGGGTCGGATGGGACACGGCCATGTTGGCGCGTGATTTCGGGGCGGCGCGGGCAGCCCTCGATACATATTCCCTGGACAGTCTGCCGACGGTTCTGGGGGCGCCGATTCCCAAAAACTACCTGAAAGGTTGTGTCTGGCTCGCGCAAGGTGATTGCGCCCAGGCGCAGGCTGCTTTCGAGTCGGCCCGGCCCTCGCTCGAGGCGGAAACTTTCGCCCGACCGGGCGACGCCATGCGGCACGCGCGGCTTGGGCTGCTCTATGCCTACCTCGGGAAGAAGACCGAAGCCTTGCGCGAAGGAAAGCGCGCGGTCGAGCTCACGCCCGTTTCCGAGGACGCTATCGATGGTCACTATTGGGCCTGCAATCTGGCCTTGATTCATGCCTGGGTGGGCAACACCGCGGAGGCGGAGGCGATGATTGAGTCGCTCCTGCGCCAGCCCGGGTGCGTTTCGCCCTTGAACGAAGCCTCCCTCAGTCTCTCTGATCTCCGGCTGCGCTGGCAATGGGACCCGCTCCGCCGCGATCCGCATTTTCAGCGGATTTTGGCCGGGCCGGAACCTTCGACTGCGTACTAGCAAAAAGAAACTTTTTGCAACTTTTTGATTATTTTTGCAACGCTCCGAAAAATTTAGCCATGGAAAAGGTAGTGAGAGTTCAGTGTCAGTACCACGGCTAATCCCCGGATCCTTGGATCCGACATGCCTGGAGGTGTCGGAGAGGCACTTCCAGGCAGGCCCCCTGGCGGAGGGTTCGCTGCTCGGTTTAGCCTGCGACTTCAACCAAAGTCCGGCCCTGCTTCGCTGGCGGCGCTTCCAGCGCGCTGCGCCAGAGATGCGGCGGGAGCATTCCGATCATCATAAAAGCGAGCTGGCTGGCGCCAAAGGTGATTAACCAGGGGAAGGCGCTATCCATGAAGCCGTAGGAGTGCAGGCCGATGCCGAGCATGTTCACGCCAAACCACGACCAGCTCGTGACGACGTTTCCGAACACCGCCATCACCATCAGGCCGCGTTGCCGGACGAGTCCGCCCCAGCGGGCGTGGAGAATGATGGCGTTCCAGAGAACGATGAGGAGGGCGCCGTTTTCTTTTGGATCCCAGCCCCAGAAGCGGCCCCAGGATTGATCGGCCCAGATGCCGCCGAGAATGGTGCCGACGAAGCTGAAGAGCGTGGCGAAACAAACAATCCCATAGACCATCCGCGCCAGGGAACGGGCGGTCTCGCGATCGAGCGAGGGAGTGAAAGCGCCGCGGACGATGTAGGTGAGGGCAAGAAACCCGGCCAGGAAAGTCGAGGCGTAACCGAGGGTGACGCAGACGACGTGGGTTGCGAGCCAGCCGTTGGTGTCGAGCACGGCGCGCATCATTTCCATGGTGTCGCCATCCATCGAAAGATGATGCGCGATGAGCAGGGTGATGAACCCGATCATGGCCGCGGTTGCGCTCCCGATGCCGTTCCGGAAAAAGCGCTCGAGGAAGATGCCGAGCAGAACCGCCCCCCAGCCGATGAAGACAGCGGAGGAATAAAGATTGGTCACCGGTGGCCGGCCCTCCAGATACATGCGCGTGATCAATCCGCCCGAGTGGATGATGAAGGTGACGATGAGGAGAGCGAAGGCGTAGCGCCCTAACGTTTCCGGCCAGACCAGCCAGGAACCGGCGGCGAGGATGAAGATCAAAACGTAGATCACCATCGCGCTATAAAACGGCTGCAATTGATTGAAGACCGCCTCGACCTTCGCCTTCCACACGCGCCTCGGCAGATCCTTCTGCAATTGCGCCGCATACGCGTCGAGGGTGCGGTTAAAGGTCGCCGAATCGTTCGCCGCGTAGGAGGTCGCGAGCGTCGCCCAGGCGCCGACCGCGGGATGCAGTTTGCCGTCGGTCAGGAACGTGAGCAGGCTCTCGCCCATCTTCCGCCACTGCAACGGGTCGTCGTTAGGCGGGAAAGGCGGGATCGGGAAAAAATAACCGGTCTCGGCGAGGAACCCGAGGTTTTGCAAAGCCTCGGCCGAGATGCCGCTATTCATCGGCACAGGGGATGGGTGAATGTTTTGCACCAGGTCGTCGATCTGGCTTTTGAAATTAGCCGTGCCTTTGACTTCGAGGCTGTTCGAGAGCCGGTGATACAGCGTCAGCCGCTCAAAGAGCTTGATGATGTCGCGCTGGAACGGCGAGCGCAGCTGCGCCTCGACCTTCTGCGCCAGGGCGGCTTTCTGCTCGATCTCCTGCAGGTGCGGGACAAATTCGCTGAAGGAAAAATATTTTTCCCCCTTTGGCTGCCAGCCGAGCGCGGCCAATGTGTCGGCATTGCGGATGACGAAAATTTTTCGCTGATCGGCCTGCTCCGGCTTCGTCAACACCTCGGCCAGCCAGTCCATCGGCGTCATCGCGCCGTCCACGCTGGCGAGGGTTTGTTTGCCGTGAATGATGAGGAGCGAATTGCGCGCGACGGTATCCAGCGGCTTGATCCGGCCATTCAGCAGGACCGGGACGCGGCCGAATTTGTCCATCTCGAAACCGCCTCGTCGATCATGTTGAAACAGCGGTGCCACGACATAGAGCAGCGTTGCCGCCAGCACCAGCCAGAGAATCCAGGGCCGCTTCTTCATCGCGCCCTCTTTCTCACGAATCCGAAAAGATGCATCGAAAACTGCGCGAGCAAGCCGGCCGCGACCAGGCCGCAGGCAATGTAAGGCAGGAGCATCGCCGGGTTTTTCACCACCTGCAGAATCGTCGTCTTATCGTTGTTGTCGAAACCCGACTGGTAAAAGGTGAAGCCGCGATAGCGCAGCGGGTCGTTCATCGAGATCAGGACTTCGCGGTTCTCGTTCCGCTCCAAGTCGACCAGACGCACCCGGCTGGAAAAATTTTTAGGAATATCGGTCCCGGCGTATTGATCGTGCGTGAAATCGAGCAGGGTGAGCGCGAATTGTTTGTAGAAACGCCGCTGCCGCATGACCAGCTCGTAAGTGCGCCCGTTGATCGTGAACGGTTGCGCGTCGGGGATGGCGTTGGAGACGAGCCACGTGCCTAACGAATCCTGGACCCCGTTCACTTCCACGTAGGCCGCGCTCAGGTCGCGCTCGTCATCCTTCACCGTGCGCGGCGCTTCCTCGACCACGATGTTGGGCCCGAACCCGGTGGTGGCGAGCGAAGGCCGCGCCTGCGCCACCTGCGAGCGCATCGCGAGGTGGGTGTTGCTCATGAACTGCCGGATCTTGAGGGTGAAGGGCAGCGTCGGATTTTGAATCGTCCCGCCACGCGTGAGCACGGCCTCGGGAATCGCGACTACCTGGTCGAAATTGGGATCGATTTTATCGATCACCGCCAGCTCCACTTCACGCGGCGCTTCCGAGTAACCGGCGGTCTGGCCTTCATCGATCCGCATCTGCGTTTCGCGCGCGAAGAGCCCGGTCAGGAGCTGGCCGATGAGAAGGAGGATGACGCCGAAATGCAGGAGGATGATTCCGATCTTCTTTTTCGTTAACTGAAAGCGCACCGCGTGGGCCGCGATCAGGTTTACGAGCAGCACGGTCCCGAGCAGATAACCGCCGGGCAGAACGGGAATCTTCCAGCTCGCTCCCGGAGGCGACCAGAAGATGATCAGGCTCTGGAAATAACGCGCCTGGACCGCGTGAATCCCTAGGTGGACCTGCGCCAGCGTGCCGAGAAAAATGAGCAGCATCCCGAGCCCGAGGCAGACCACCGTCAGGCGCAGCGAAGAGAGCACGCGGAGTGGCGACTTGAGCGGAAATGGACGGACGACGACTTCGGGCATGATTCGTTAGGGGATTTTCAATCCGCGCAGGAAATCGGTGAAGGCACTTTTTTGCGAAGCGACGGCGGCATCTTCGCCCGTCATTTTGATAAACCAGGATTGCTGCTTCTCATCCAGAATCGCGGCCAGGATGCGCTGCTTCTCGCCCTTGAGTGGCTGCTCGCTCACCAGGTCGACGAGCAAAAAATCATGGCCGTTTGCTTGGACGTGCTCCGCGCTTTTCGCCAGCGTCTCCTCATCGATCGGCGCGAGCTGCACCTGGCCGCGCCAGCGATTTACATTTTGCAGGTCGCCCCCGGCGATTCCAGGCAGGGCCACGACAGAAATGTCCGTTTCCTTTCCGTTAGGCGCGGTCGCCTTGAAACTGGCCAGGCGCATGGGCGAGAGCGGCTTGGTCTGCCAGCCGGGCGGGAGGGTGTACTGCACCGGCGCGCCCTGCGCGGCCTCGATCGGCGGCGGTGTGGGCGCGTTGGTATCGGACCCGCCAGAGTTCGCGCTCATCGTCGGGTGGGCGGATCCCGCGGCTGCCTCGCCCTCCGCCGGGTGCACGCTCTGGAGAAATTGCTTGAACACTTCCCGCTGCGAGGCGACCAGCGCATCCGGCCCGATCATCTTGAAGAACCAAGTCTCGGCGCCGGCGGGAAAGATTCCGCCCAGAATGCGCGACTTCGAGCCATCGGGCGAGAGCGGCGCTTCGCTTACCAGTTCGACAAAAAACAGGTCACGCCCGGCCACCTCCATCGGAGTCCCGGCCTCTACCACATTGGTGATCGGAGGCAGCTTTAGCTGATCGCGCCAGCGATTCACGTTGGCGAGCAGCCCACCGGCCGCTTCCGGAAAGGAAATGACTGAGACGTCCGCCTTTTTTCCATCCGCGTCCGTCACGAAATAGCTGCCCTTGCGAAAATCGGAAGCCGGCTGCTCTGCCCAACCGGCGGGCGCGGTCCAATGCACTGCGGCGGGCGCGGCGCTCCGCGGCCCAGCCTGTGGCGGCATGCTGGGAGTTTCCTTCGGAATGCGATAGACCGTGATCCGCTCGTCGCTCCGGTTACAACCGGCGCCGAGCAGAAGCGCGGCGGCAGCAGTGGCCGGCGCAAGGAACGGCGGACGAAGGAAAAAAGGTGACTTCACGGGCAGGTGCGAAGTACCCGCCGGGCGCGGGAGATGTCAAGGGACAGGCCGGGCCGGAGAGCCCGCGATCCGCGCAGCAAAACGTTTCATCGGGCTGCAGGAAAAAGCTTTGAGCCCGAAGAAGAGCGAGCGACGAATACCAAGAGGAAGACTGGCGATTGAACCGCGGGTCACGGGGAATGGTCGAACCCTCCCCGAGGCGGGACGAACTTCGGTCGGGAACGAAAGAACTCCTTCCCAAACGCTCGGGCAAAGTGCTATAACCACCATAACTTCGATACTAATGAGTAAATCCTTCGCCACTCGTTCCTCCCAGCTTCTGCTCGCACTCCTGGCCGCTTTTTCACTCGGAGCCTGTCAGCCGCAGAAGGTGATCCTGGTCCCAGGCGAGAATGACCTCGTCGTCCTCAATGGCTGCGTCATTTCCGCCTGCAATTATCTCGCGGTGGTCGAGACCCAGCACAGTCTGGAGCCAAATTTTTGGGCGAAGATCCTGCTCGTCCGTTACAAGGATCACCCGGCCGGCCATGCCTATTGTGTTTGGGAAACGGCCGGGACGATTTACGGCTACGACCGCAATGGCGGCTCCTTTCCCATCCCGACCTACACCCGCGAGCCGAAAGCGATCGCGGCCGCGCTCGCCACCGGACTCTCGAAGGCGATGCAGGAGGAACTGACCGTCGCGCAGGCCGAGTTCATTGAACCGAAAAAGTCAGAGCTTTATAATTTTTAATTGCCCGGGAGTTTCATTCCGCCCGCGCGCATGCGCGAAAAAAAGCGCGGTCATTGCTGACCGCGCCGCGAAGGCTTTAGGGAACGTAACGTAACTATTTTGGATTGCAGTAGTGACTTCCCAGCTCGCACCACTCTTTTAAGCAGCGGGTGTGCCATGGTCCGGCGTAAAGTGGGCGAGCGCATTTTCCGGACGAAAAGAAGTGAGTTCACAACGTTCGTTCCCAAGGCTGAAACGCTCGCGCGCCCCGGGGTCTGCGTAGTTTTGCTTGAAAAGTTCCGGCGAAGACGGCTTGGTGACGGGATGAAAATCATTTTTCTTTCCGTGCTCTCGCTTTTCCTCGGGCTTAGCCTGGTTTGCGCGAACCCGCTGGTGAAAGAGCCCGGAACGAAAATCACCAAAAATGAAGCCGAACACATCGCGCTGCGGCAGCACAAAGGCGCCCGGGTGACGGCTGCCAAACTCGAGACGGTCGAGGGCAAGAAAATCTGGGTGATCGAGATCGCGCAGGGCAAACGGCAGGCGACGGTGCAGGTCGACGCGGTTAGCGGGCGCGTCGTCGCGAGCGAGAAAGTCGATCGTTAGGCGAAACCGCCGCGACGATTACTTGCCCCAGATCTTCGCCAGATAGCTGACCCGGCCGGAGCCGACATGGTAGGCTTCGTAGGCGGCCGGGTTCTTCTCGTAATACTTCTGGTGATAATCTTCCGCCGGATAAAAAGGTTTGGCCGGCAGGATCTCAGTCACGATCGGCTGATCGAAGCGGCCTGATTTCGCCAGCTTTTCCTTGGACGCTTCGGCGATTTTTTTCTCCTCTTCGTTGCCGTAATAGATCGCGGCCTGGTAGGAGAGACCGATGTCGTGGAACTGGCCGTCGGCCTGGGTGGGATTGATGTTGCGCCAGAAAACATCGAGCAGCTGCGCGTAGGAAACCTGCGCCGGATCGTAGGTCAGCTCGATCGCCTCCCGGTGTTGGGTCTTATGCGCAGAGACGGCGGTGTAGTCCGCGTTTTCCTTCTCGCCGCCGCTATAGCCGACGACGGTTTTGGTCACTCCTTTGACGTGGTCAAAAGGCTCCTGCATGCACCAGAAACATCCGCCGGCGAAGACTGCGGTTTTATTTTCGGCCTGAGCCGTGAGGGCGAGGCCGCAGAGCGCGAGCAAGAGAAAAAGTTTTTGCATGGTTTCAGATCAGAGTGCGACGGAGGAGAATTATTCCACCGGCATCTGGGGCGGCGCGGCTTCGGCCGCCTACTTCACCCGCACGTTTTTCCGAAGGAAGGTCGGCACGTCGAGGTCCTGGCCTTCGACGATCGTCGGTTCGCTCTTCTCGAAGCGTCCGCGCGTGACCGGTTCGAACTGCATCACTTCCTGGCGGGCATGCACTAATTTGTCTTTCTTCACCGGCGCGGGTGCGGGCGCAGGTTCCGGCGCGGTATCTGGCGCCGGCTTCCTCAATCTGCGCACGGGTGAGGGAGGCGGGATCTGAGCCACCGGTGCCGCCTCCTCTTCCTCCACCGTGGTTTCAGAGACCTCCTCCGGCATCGGCTCGGCCGCCGTCTCGTGGAACAAACTTGCCTTCACCGGCGGCGCGGCTGGGACGGCATACTCGGTCGCGAGCGGAACCGGTTCGGGTTCCGCGGCAAAAGTCGGTTCCGGTTTAAACGCCGGCTCAGTTTCGACCACCGGTGGCGCGGTTTTGGGTTCCGTTTTTTTAACCGTCCGCATCGGCGCCGTCGGCACGATTCCGTCGGCCGAGAGCGAGCTGATCAATGTCACGCTCATGCGGTTGCCCATTTTGCCGTCGACCGAGGTCCCAAAAAGAATCTGGGTGTGATCCTCGACGTGCCGGTGTAATTCCTGCATCACGATCTCGACCTCGGTCAGGGTCATGCCGGGGCCGCCGGAGATCTGCACCAGCACAGCGCGCGCGTCGGTCAGCATTTTGCCGCGGTTCATCAGCGGATTTTTCAAGGCGAGAGCGAGCGCTTCGTGCGCGCGGTTGTCGCTGTCGGATTCCCCGAAACCGAAAAGGCAGCGGCTGTTCTGGCTGCGCAAAGCGGAGATGAGTTCGTCGAATCCGATTCGGATCAGGCCCGGCCGCCTAACGACGTTGACGATCGCGCGCACGCTCTGGCTGATGGTGGTGTCAGCGACGGCGAAAGCTTGGTGAATGCCCGCCTTGGGCAAGACGATGTCGCCCATCCGGTCGTTCTCGAAACAGACCACGGCATCGGCCACGCGTTGCAATTCCTGCAACGCCTCCATCGCCTGGGCGGTGCGGCGTTTTCCCTCGAAAGCGAAAGGCAGGGTGGCGAAGGCCAGGACCAGCGCGCCGCTCTCGTGCGCCATCTCTGCCACCAGCGGCGCGGCGCCCGAGCCGGTCCCGCCGCCCAGTCCGGCGCAGACGAAGACCATTCGCGCGCCTCCCATCGCTTCGCGCAATTCGCCGGCGGATTCCCGGGCGGCGTTGTAGCCCAGCTCCGGATCACCCCCGGCGCCGAGGCCGCGCGTCACCTCCTGGCCGATCTGCACCTTCTGCGTCGCGACCGAGCTGGCGAGAGACTGCACGTCGGTGTTGACCGCGATCATTTCGGCGTGCTCCATCCCGTCGAGCACGATGCGGTCGAGCGCGTTGGCGCCCGCGCCGCCGACTCCGATGATTTTAATCGCGAGGTCGTCCTCCTTTTTTTCCGGCAGGCTGTAGTTACGGCTGAGTTGGATCATGGTTGTGGCTTTTGGTTAGGCAGGTCTGGAATGCCCTAGCGCATTCCCTGGAAAAGTTTGCCGAAAATCCCGCGAATCCCGGTCCGCGGCTGGCGATCGCCCTGCACCGCCTGAGCGTATTTGATCAGGCCGATGGCGGTGGCGAACTGCGGGTTTTCAAAGGCGCTCGTTAGGCCAGACATGGTCCGGGCGTGGGAAGCGCGGGCGGGCAGGCCGAAGACGTCCTCTGCCAGATTGTCGATTCCGTTCAGCTGGCTGCAGCCACCGGTGATGAAGATGCCTTCGCCCAGATAATCCAGATACGGCTCGTCCTCCAGCCGGCGCTTCAGAAGTTCAAAGGTCTCGCGCAGCCGCATGTGAATGATCGTGTTCAGGGTTTCGCGCTCCACTTCTTTCCCCGCAAAACCGGAGTCGTCCTTGAGCAGGACCGTCTCGCCCGGGAGACAATTTCCCAGGACCGTGCTGCCTTCCTCGATCTTGAGCTTCTCCGCGCGCGTCATCGGGATTCGCAGGCCCATCGAGATGTCGTTTGTAATGTGATCGCCGCCAACCGCGAGGACGCCGCTCTGTTTCACCGCGCCGTCGACGTAGAGAATGTAATCGGTCGTGCCGCCGCCGATATCGATCACGAGCGCGCCGAGATTTTTCTGGTGCTGGGTGAGCACGACCTGGGCGGCGGCGAACGGAGTAAAGACGACGTCTTCAACATCGAGCGGCAACTCTTTCACGCAGCGGATGGTGTTTTGGATCCGGTTCCGCACCCCGTGAATGATGTGAAAATCGGCCTCGAGCCGCTGCCCCAGCATGCCCACCGGGCTGAGCACGCCGTCGTGCCCATCGATGTGATAACTCTGGATGATCGAATGCAGGAAAGCGTTGTGCGCCGGGATGCTGACTTCGCGCGCGTTGATCTTCACGTCCTCGACGTCCTGTTCGTCGATCTCGTCGCGATCTTCCGGGAGGGTGACGCAACCGCGGTTGTTGAAGCTCTGAATATGGGCGCCGGTGATGCCGATGTAGACGCTGCGAATCATGATGTCGCTCTTCTCTTCGGCATCGACGACCGCTTCGTGCACGCATTTCATCGCGGTCTCGAAGTCGACGATTTCGCCCTTGCGCACGCCGCGCGAAGGGGCCTGTCCCACCCCGAGAATTTTTATTGTACCGTCCGGTTTTCCTTCGCCGACGACGACACAAATTTTCGAAGTTCCGATCTCAAGACCGACCATTAAGTTGCTGCTAGCCATTACCGTTGCCTTCCTGGTTAAAACGCTGAAGTGGGACCGCCCGCCGCGTGGGCAGGGGCGCGGGATTGGAGTGGAATTGTTTGACGCCCGGGCTGTAGGGCAGCGCCTTTTTTACGGTCGTGGGGCGGACCGCCTTCGCTTTGCGGATCTCCGGTTCTCTCGCCGTGATTTTGGTTTCCTTCGGGGCGGGCTTTTCTTCCGGCGGCGGCTTGGGCGCGACCATTGCCTGCGCCGGCTCGAGCTCGGAGATCACATCCGAGGCCGGCTGCGCGAAGGTGACCGGGATGTTGCGCGCCACGAGCAGGTTGACGGTCTCGATCGGGCGTTGGGTGTCGTCGCTGTAAACGAGGAATTGCTCCAGCCGCTGCATCTGAAGATCGAGGTCCTCGAAACTGAACATGACCCGGGTGTGATTCTTATCCGTCACGAGCAGGCAATAGCCTTTCGAGACATTCACCTCGCGGATCTGGAAGCGCGTTTGCATGAAACTGGTCGTCGTTAGGCGCAGGAGTTCGAGCGCGGCCTTGGCTTCGAAGGAATCGACCGTCTTGCCCGGGACCAGCCCCTCACTCGAGCAGCCGGTGATCAGAGGCAGGGCGAGATATTCCGGGAGGAGTTTTTTCTCCTTCATCAGGATGCCGCGGGCATCGACGAGGAAAGCGGCGTCGGAGGCAAAAGGATCGGCGATCGCTTTCTCGCTTGTAATCCAGGCGATCGGTTTGCGTTCCGTGATCGTGATATCGATCTCGTTAGGCATTTTACGCTCCACCTGGACCTCGTCGACCTGCGGGAGCTGCTGCAGCCGGTCGTGCACCTGGGCGAGGTTGACCGAAAAAATGTTCAGGCCTTCCGCGAGCGCGGCCTCTTTCAAGATCTGGTCGCGCTGCAGAGTGCCGTCGGTCTGGACCGCGATCGTGCTCAATCGATAATCGGGGTTGTCGAAAAAGAAACGGCTCAGCCCGGTGCGGACGCCGTAGTAGGCGCCGAAACAGAGCGCGACTGCGAGCGCGACTTTCGAGAAAACGAGGAGGATGCGCCGGTTGCGATGATGCGAAGCGCGCCGCGCCCGCACCTTGACGTCGAGGAGGTGCTGCTGCTTGCGCTGGCGCGTAGTCGAGAGCCGGCGGTTGCCGGGGCGCGGTTGGTTTTGATTCGCTTTCGCTCTCATTCTTTTGCAGGCCGGGCGGCGAGTGAGAGTTCGATGATGCGGCGGCAGAGTTCCGGATAAGGAATGCCAGCGACGCCGGCCGCGTCCGGGAGCAGACTGGTCTCGGTCATCCCTGGAATGGTGTTGATCTCGAGGAC
>JBBPZS010000140.1:0-49481 GCA_038198605.1 Chthoniobacterales bacterium
GCCCCGCGCCCGCGCGCGCCCCCGGCGATCAGCCTCTGGGGTCGGCCCCCACCCCCCCCCCAAACGGGCGGGCAGCCCGTGCTCCCCGGAGTTCCCGCCGCGGTCCGTTAGGGATTTTCGCGCACCAATTGCTCGGCACTGGTGAACTTCGGTTCGATGTCGACCGGGATGTTCCCCATCTTGTCGAGCGCCTTTTGCATTTCCGGCCTAACGACGCCGAGCTTCTTCAGCAGGTCCTTCGCTTTCTCGTAGTTGCCTTCCGCCTGGATCGTCATGATCTCGCGAGTCAGGCCTTCGACGCCGCCCTTCACCTTCTCCGGGTTGACCGAAAACGTGCCGTCCGGATTGGCCACGAACGCGCCTGCGTCGAGCAGGTAATTCAATTGCAGCGCCATCCCGAGGCCGTGCGCTTCGCTCGTCCCGAAACGGAGGGTGCGGAAACTGGAGGCGAGGTAGGTGGTGTAGAGCGAGCGCTCCATCGTTTTGTCGACCACGCCTTTGTCGATCATGTGTTGGAGGGCGAAGAGGCCGGAGATGTCGGCCTTCGCTTCCTCGAGCGCGCTCCCGGCTTCTTTCATCTCCTGGCGCACGGTCGTCTCGCGGCCGTCGACTTTGACGTTGTGCGGGCCGAGGCCGTGCATCATCTCGTGCACCACGATGTGGGTGAAGAAAGCGTCGAAGGAGAGATTCTTCTGGTCGGCGGGCGAGAGCGCGATCTTCGCGATCGGCTCCAGCACCTTGGCGAACTTGGCGTCCTGCACATTTTTCAACATCACGCGCTTCGAGCCTTTTTCGCGCGTCACCCGCTCGTCGTTAGGCAAATTGAAGGCTGCGGTTTGCACGCCGTGGTTGGCGTCGCCGGACGCGAAGATTTCGTTCACCACCACGAGCGGAGCGAGCGCGCCGAGCTTCGGGTTGCGATACTTCGGATCGATCGGGAGATGGTTCTCGATCTCCTGCAGTTGGCCCGAGAACTTCTGCAGCTTGGCCGTCTCACCCGCGTCCTGCACGGTGATGAAGGCTTCATAGCCGGCTTTGTAATTGAAGAACTCGTCTTCGTAGACCTCGTAGGGCCCGATCGTCGGCTCGATCGCGCCGGTCAATTCCATCCAGGCCACATCGCTCGCGTAGTAATCGTTGTTCAGGAAAGCATCGGCGCGGGTCTTGAGGAATTTCTGCAGCGTCGGCTCGCTCGTTAGGCCGGCCGCCTCGCGCAAGAGGGCTGCGGCGCGGGTCAATTCGCCTTCGTATTCGATGTTGTAAGGGACGATGCTGAATTTCCCTTCCGCGGTGCGATGAATCGTGGTGAAGAAACCTTGCGCCTTCTTCTGCTCTTCTGCGGGGAGCGATTTCATCCACGCTTCCAGCTCCGCCTTGGTCGCGGTCGGCGGATAAAACCCGGCGCCTTCCGGTTTCGGCGGCGCGCCGAGGACGAATGGCTCGTTGTGATCGAGCCGCGACCAGGGACCTTTATTAATCAGGAAATAATGGAGCCGAGCCCGGCCTTCCGCGCTCTGGTCGCCGGCCAGTTCGAGCAACATGGTCGGATTTCCCGACCAGGCCTGCCGGAGAAAAATGCCGTCGACGATCTGGGAAGCCTCGACCAATTTGGCCAGCACCTTGCGGTCGTTAGGCGAAAGTTTGGAGAGATCAGCCGTGATCTCGGTCGGCGCGAAGCGCGCCGTCATGGCCTCGAGTTTCGCTTGGTCGGGCAGCTTGGTTTCAGGTGCGGCATTCATCGCGGTGGTCGCGGCGCAGAGGGTGGCGGCGAGCAAAAAAGTCGTCTTCATCGCGATTTCTATCCACGCAAAAGGGAAAGCGCGCGAATGGAATCTGGGGAGCGCACGCGCCCTCGCGTGCTGGTTTTGGCGGCCCGCCAAAACAGGCTTTGTGTTCCGCGATACATTTGGCGGAAGAAAAGTTCGCAACTCGCGAAAGCTTTCGGAGTTGCCAGCACGCGAGGGCGCGTGGCTCCCCAGAAGGTCACTCTTCCCGGGCGACCGGATAGATCTTCCAGCGTTCGTCCATGAACGGAGTGCGGGCGTAAAACCAGCGCAGCCGTTCTTTCGGTGAGGCGCGGAACGCTTCGTCGCTCTCCAGTTTTTCGCGAAACTCGGCCGCCAGCTTCGGGTCTTCGGCGAGCATCTTCTCCGCCATCGGCTCCATGATGTAACCCTCGATGTATTCCGTCGGTTGCAGGATCTCGTTAAAAAATCCCCACTGAAAAAACGAGTCGGCCGAGGCCGGTTCGAGCAGCACGACCGCCAAATCGCCTAACGGCTGGTCGGTTGGCACCCGGACCGAGCCCGCTGGAAAATGCTGTGTGCTGCGCGCGGCTACCGGCTTGGCCGTCAATCGCACATGGCCCTCGAAGGGCTGCGCTTCTTCGCCGGGTTTTTCGCCCTGCAATTTCATCTCCTCCAGCCTGTAAACGGTGACTTCGAGGTCGCGCGGTTCCGCGATCCGTTCGAATTGAATGCCGTGCCGCTCCAGCCGTTGCACGACGTCGCTCCAAGCCGGCGGTATCCAGTAGGCCTTCGGCCGCTTGACCGAAACGCTGACGTAATTGGTGTGACGATAAGGAATCTTTTGCGTGATCGCTTTCCCGGTGAACTCGAGGCGCACGCCGCCCGAGATGGCGGAGAGAACGGGCCGCGATTCGATCGCCTGGTAATCAATGTGTTCAATCGGCGCCTTCGGATCGGTCTCCCAGGCGAGCGGAATCGTCGGGGCGTTAGCCGCCCGGTCGGCCGCGATTGCTTTGCGCAATGACGCGGCATTTGTTCCTGCGGTGCGGAGCGCCCTCTCGAGATAAACGTAGGTGCCGAGCACGCGGCGCTCGTACGGTTTCAGCGAATGATTCTCCAACAGGACCGTCGGCAGATGCCGCACGTCGCCGTAACCGGTCGAGAAACGCGGATCCGCCATCCAGCTTTGGATTCCTTGCGAGAGATCCAGAGGGTTCACCCAGTTCGCGACATCAGTCGGGCCGGGCACGTGGCCCATCGCGGCGAGGTCATTCGTCACCGCCGGGGTGAAGGTTTTCTCGAGCCAGGCGGCGATCGCAGGAGAGTGGCCTCCCGCCGCGTTGAAACCGAAGGTGGCGTCGTATTGATAGTCCGCGCCATCGGTGACGTGCAGGTCGAGGTAGAGATCCGGCTGCCACTGGTTGAGCGCGCTCAGCATCGCCGCCATTTCGGGCGTGTCGGCCTTCGCGTAGTCGCGGTTCAGGTTGAGATTTTTCGCGTTCGTCCGCCAGCCCATGACCTCGGGTCCGCGCTGGTTGACCCGTCCGAATTTCGTCGCGCGCTCGTGGCCATCGACATTGAAGATCGGGACGAAAAGGAAGTTCGCCTGCTCGAGCAAGTCGCGCCCTTTGTCGCGCACGGTCATGTCGCGCAGGAGCATGAGGCCGGCGTCTTTGCCGTCGATCTCGCCGGAATGAATGCCCGCCTGCGCGAGGACGATTGGTTTGCCGTTATTGCGTAATGCGTCCGGGGTCGATTCGTTGTCGTGCGCGGCGACGATCATCCAGATGTCGCGGCCCTCGGGCGATTTCCCAAGGGAGATCATCTTCAGATGCTGCGGCGCAGCGGCCGCGAGCTTGCGCAGCCAGGCCATGGTCTCGTCGTAGGACGGGGTGAGCCGGAAGTCCGTTTTTTCCGCCGGTGTGATCCACGGGTCGTTCTTCGGGGCAATCAGAGCGCGGCTTTTTCCATCCCACGGCGCGAGTGGCGGAAGAATCGGCTCGGTCGCTGCGGCCGGGAAGCGTTGTTCGATCTCGTTAGGCGCAGCCCATATATGCGCGCCGGCGAAAAGTTTGAGGGCGCAGAAAAGCGCGGCAGTGCGAAGCGAAGATGCCATGAGCGATGATGGCGAATCGCGCCGCGCATCGCAATTCGCAAAGCTTGGTCCGCTCGATCCGATGTTGTAGCCAGGGACGCTGTCCCCGGTCAGTCGAGCTGAGACGAGGGAACATGACCGCTTAAAGCGGTCGAGAGTCACAGGCTCGCGTCTTGCCATATCAATGGGACAAGACACTGGAACCAGACTCCACCTCAGATCACACCGGAGGCTGGCTTTGCTTTGCTGCGATCGAGAACCCGCACGGGGGAAATTTTGACCGCGTTGTCCGGGTCGTAGTCGATCAGCTTGAGCCAATCTTCCGTGATGTCGGTCGCGGGCAGAATTTCGTTTTCGAGGTACTCGGTGTTCCATGCCACCTGCAAATCGGCCTCGCTGATGCCTTCTTCGCGGCCGGGGTCAGCGTCCCCGGCTACAGCGATCGCGTTCGCGCGGTCGCAGACGCGCGAGTGAAATGTCCGGGGAGCGCACGTGCCTCACGTGCTGGTTGGAAAGCCCGGCCTCGCCCTCTCGGGCTGCGTTACGGCGGCGCCTCGCCGAAACAGGCTTGAGCCGTTGAGGAAAGTTCGCAATGGCGAGGCGCCATTGCCAGCACGCGAGGCGCGTGCGCTCCCCGGCCTAAAACCTCCGCGCTAAATAACGCTCGAAGGCTCCTTGGCTTTCGCCCGATCGAGCATCCTGACCGGTGAGATCTTAACCACGTTGTCGGGATCGTAGTCGATCAGTTTGAGCCAGTCTTCTGTGATGTCGGTCGCAGGCAGGATTTCGTTTTCGAGATACTCGGCGTTCCACGCCACCTGCAGGTCGGCTTCGCTGATGCCCTCTTCGCGGCCGGGGTCAGCGCCCCCGGCTACAGCGATCGCGCGCTTGATCGCCATGCCTTTCGCGCGTTCCACGACCGAGGCAATGATCGCGCCGCTGATCACGTCGCTCCGGAAAAGCGCTTCCTTGCGTCCGCTGCGCAGGGTCACTTCGAGCAGGCGGTTTTCTTCCTTTTTCGAAAACTGTGTTTCGAGCAGACGGCCGATGAGCGAATCGATCGCGCTCGCTTTTGATTCCGCACCTTCAAGCAGAGCGGCGTCGTAGGGAAGATTGTCGGTCAGGTAGATGCGATAAATTTCACGGGCGCCTTCCTTGTTCGGCCGGTTCACCTTGATTTTGCGATCGATCCGGCCCGGGCGCAGGATCGCGGGATCGATTAAATCGGCGCGATTGGAGGCGAGGATGATCACGACTTCGTTGAGCGAATCAATCCCGTCCATCTCGGTGCAAAACATCGGCACGAGGGTGGAGAGGATGCTTGAGTAACGCGAAGCGCGCCGGGTGCCGAGAATGCTTTCAGCTTCGTCGATGAAGAGGAACGGCATGCAACCTTCGCGCCGTTTCTCGCGCGCGGTGGCGAAAATTTCCCGCACCATCCGCTCCGATTCGCCGACCCACATGTTGAGGATCTCGGGCCCCTTGATGTGCATGAAATATTCGCGCATGTCCGCGCCCGATTTGCCGCGCAGTTGTTTCGTCAGGTTGTAGGCGGTTGCTTTGCCGATGAGCGTTTTGCCGCAACCAGGCGGCCCGTAGAGGAGAAAACCTTTCGGGGTGGCGTGCTGGAATTTCGCGAAGAGTTCCTCGTGCAGGAGCGGCAGTTCGATCGCGTCACGAATGGCCGAGAGCGCTTCCTGCTGGCCGCCCACTTTTTCCCAGGGCAGCTCCGGCACTTCGTCGAGGTAATGATCGCGCGATTGCGGGCTGGCCAGGAGCTCGAGCGCGACGCGGTAGTTGGCATCGACCCGCACGTCATCGCCCGCTTTCAGAGGCGCCTTCTCGAGCTGGGCCGAACGCTGCAGGACCAGCGACTGCGTCCCGTGTTCCGCCCCGACGCGGATGCGATCGGTCCCAAGGACTTCCGCGACCTTCGTCACCGGCCCGGCCGTTTCAAACCCAAGATCGCCCACGATAACGAAGGCTTCGTTAACCAAAACACGCGTTCCTTTTTGCAACCGGGCCAAGCTGATCCGCGGATCGACATTGCAATAGTAGTCCGCCCCGCCGACCACGATCTGCGCGGTATCGCGGGCCGGGCTGCCTAAAAAAGTGCCAATCCGATTGGCCGGCGAGGTGACCTTTTTGATCACCTGCTCGAGCTTCTCGATCATCTCGCGCGCGTCGCCCACCATCTCCTCCTGGGCCTCGATCTCGGCCCGGAGGGCGAGAAAGCGTTCCCGGGCAAAATCATCCAGCGGCAGTGCGGAGACCGCCCGGTCGAAAGCCTCGAGCAGGCTCATCTGCCGCTCGTCGTTAGGCGAGCCCTCCTCGGCTGGGGTTGGATTCCATTGGTCGCTCATTCCCATTCGTCCTTTTCTCTGTGACGCTGCTAAAAAACGATACGCTTGCCGGATTCAGGCCGCAAACCTCGTGCCGCGGCGGCGGCTAAAAATCGGTTGCTGGGAGCGGCCCGGCATCCTACGGTGCCCTCCTCTTTCGAGGAGTCTTAGCTCAATTGGTTAGAGCGCCGCCCTGTCACGGCGGAGGTTGCGGGTTCGAGCCCCGTAGACTCCGGTTTTTCTTTCTCTCCCGCTACCGCTTCCTCTGCTTTCTTTCATTTCTGAGATAAAGAGGAAGCGGTAGCGGGAGAGAAAGAGTGCACAGTGGAAACGACTAACGCCATCCTCCTCCGGAAACGGAAGCTGAGCGATACCAGCCTCATCGTCTCATGGTGCACCGAGTCCTTAGGCACGATCGAGACGGTAGCGAAGGGGGCGCGCCGACCGAAAAGCACTTTTGCCGGCAAGCTCGATCTTTTTTTCGAGACTGAAATCCAGCTCAAGCGCTCACGCCGCTCCCATCTGCATACTCTGACTGAGGTTGTCCTGCGCAATCCTTTCGGCGGGATCCGGGAAAATTACCTGCGCACCCAGGCCGCTTCCTATTTCGTGGAATGGATCGAGATCAGCACCGAGTTGGAACACCCCGCCCCGGAGCTCTTCCGCCTTTTGCAGCGCGCCTTTGGTTTTCTTCACGCCAACGACGCCACCCGGCGGGCGGTTCATCATTTCGAAACCGAGCTGGCGCGTCTCGCGGGCGTGCACGACGCGGCCATGCTGAAAAGCGATCCGGCCGCTGCGCTCGTTTCGCTCTTCGGCCGGATGCCGCGCGCACGCGGCGCTCTGCTCCGCGCGCTGGTGTAACCATTTCGCGGACAATATTTGTGGCCAGCGTCGGGCTTCTCGTTAGTGTGCGAGAGCCATGAAAAAACACCTCTACTTTCTGCTCCTGGCCGCGTTTTTCTGCGGGTCCAGCCTGACCGCGCGCGCGGATACCTACAAGATCGACCCGGTCCATTCCTCGATCAGTTTCAAGGTGCGCCACTTTTTCAGTTACGTGAACGGGAGCTTCAAAAAGTTCGAGGGCACGATCGAGGTCGATCCCGATCATCCGGAAAAATCTACCGTCACCGCCACGATCGATGCCGCCAGCGTCGACACGCAAAACGAGAAACGGGACGAGGATCTGCGCAGCGCTGATTTCTTCGATGTCGCGAAATACCCGACCATCACTTTCAAGGGCAAAAACGTGAAACAGACCGGCGCCGACAGCGGCGATATCGTGGGCGACCTGACCATGCACGGGGTCACGAAAGAGATCGTTCTGCATGTGAAGTTCCTCGGCAAAGGCAAGGGGATGGGCGGCAAAGCGATCAGCGGCTGGCAGGTCACGCCCGAGCCGATGAAGCGGAGCGAGTACGGCCTAACCTGGAGCAAGGCGGTCGAAGGCACCGCGGTCGTGGGCGAAGAGGTCACGATCTCGATCGACATCGAGGCGGACAAAGCGCCCTAACGAGAAGGCCGCCGATTGTAGCCGGGGACGCTGTCCCCGCGGTGCGCCAAATTACGCTCGAAAGCCGGGGACAGCGTCCCCGGCTACAACCGCATTACCCGCATTTTTGTAGCGTCCGCTGTCTCAGCGGATGGCCCAGGCGTGCCGACCGAAGGGATGCGCTGAGACAGCGCACTCTACACTAGCCCTTCATCCCGGTCAGGGTGACCCCGCGCAGGAAATAGCGCTGGGCGAAAAAGAAAATTGCGATCACCGGCAGGGTCATGAGAAAGGCTGCCGCCATTACCATTCCCATGCCCTTGGCTGTGCCCGGGATTGAGACCTGCACCTGGAAAGCGTAGAGGCCGAAGGAAAGCGGATAGAGGCGCTGATCGGCCAGGTAGATGAGTGGCATCATGAATTCGTTCCAGGTCGCGAGAAAGGTAAAGATCGCGATCGCGGCCAGGGTTGGCCTAACGAGCGGAAGCATGATGTGCCAGTAGATCCGAAAAAAACCGCAGCCATCGAGCCGGGCCGCGTCCTCCAGATCGCGCGGGACGCCCTTGAGAAATTGCCGGAGGAGAAAAACGTAAAAGGCCGGCGCGACGAAGCTCATGATCCAGAGCGGCTGGAGGGTGTTGTACCAGCCGAGCTTCTGCATGATGAGAAACTGCGGGATCATGGTGACCTGGGCGGGAATCATCATGGTGGCGAGGAGGAGCGCGAAACAAAAGCTTCGCCCCGGCCATTGCAAACGGGCAAAGGCATAGGCGACAAGCGAACAACTGAAGAGCGTCCCGATCAGGTTGAGAATGACGAGGAAAAGGCTCGTTCCGACGTAACGCCAGAACGGGATCTGATCGAAGGTGAGCCGGTAATTGCGCTGGATCTTAGACCACCAGGCACCGAGCTGGCTTGTCTGCTCCAGCTCGAGCGTGATTCTGATCTCGTTAGGCGGTGTCACCGGCGCCGCGCCCGCCGTTGTAGCCGGGGACGCTGTCCCCGGCCGTGCCGCCGGCTCCAGCAGCGTCCAGGTTTTGACCTTGGTCGGCCGATCTTCCGGGCCGGGCTCCTGCCAGGTATCGAGAATCCACTCGTAATCCGCCAGCGGCAGGGCCCGGGCCGCCTCGTATCGCCGGCCCTCTTTTTCGACGAAGAGTCTGAGTTTGTGCCAGGTGTCGTCGTGCCGGAGCGAGAGCTGCAGGCGATGGAGGCGGGCGAGGGGGAACGTCGTCCGAAAGGTCTGAGTCAGGATCACGCTGTCGCCTTTGGCAAAGTCGTAGTGCAGGACGGCGAAGGGTTCGTTAGGCGTGCCGGCCTGGGTGATTTGCGCGGCCGCGCGGCCGCTCACCTGCCATGCAGTCGCGGCGCGATCCGCGGAGACGAGCACGTCTTCTTGTTGCTCGTAGGATTGCGCCCGGAGGGCGCCGAGGCAAAGGACGCGCCGCAACTGTGCAACCACTTCCGCGACCAGTTGCGGCGAAATTTGCGGGGCGATCTTGGCCTGCAGTTGTTCCGGCGGCAGCTCCCAGAATTCGCCCGGTAGAACGGTCAGAAGTTTGGCGTAGATCCCGCGGGCCACCTGCTCCTGAAGCAGGTGGCGATCGACGTCGTCAGGCCAGGGATAATCGAGCGCGGCCAGATCCTTTTTGGTCAGCGCGACGGCCTCGTCGAGATGCGGGCCGCGCAGATCAGCAAACAAGCGTTCGTCGACGTAGGGCGATTGCAGACGCGGGATCGGGCGTTGCGGCCAGAGCTGCATCGTTTCGCCAAAGAGTTCCCGGTCGAGCTTGGCCGAGGTCGCTACCATCCAGAGAAACGGCCAGACGAAAATGAGCGAGCCGCCGATCAGCAGGAGGTAGATGAGCAGCGTGCGGAGCAGCTTCATCTCAAGTTTGCGACCAACCTCCGGGCGGCTGCCGCCCGCCGGGTAGCGCACGCGTCTCGCGTGCTGGTTGCGGTGTCTCACCGCAACAGGCTTTTCCTGGCGCGACCGCGTTTCGATTGAGCCACGACTCACAAAAAGTTCGCGACGGTGAGACACCGTCGCCAGCACGCGAGACGCGTGCGCTACCCAGCCGGCTACTCGCCTTCATAATACACCCAGCGCTTCGAGAGCTTGAGTTGCAGCATCGTTAGGCCAAAAACGACCAGGAAGAGAAACCACCCGAGCGCGGAGGCATAGCCCATCTGCAGAAAGCGGAAGGCGCTGTTGAAAAGATGGTAGGCGTAAAAAAGGGTCGAATCGACCGGGCCGCCCTGCGTCATGATGAAGGCCTGAGTGAAAATCTGCAGGGTCGCGATCAGCCCCATGATGAGGTTGAAAAAAATGTAGGGCGAAAGAAGCGGGAGGGTGATGTGGCGAAAGCGCTGCCAGGCGTTCGCGCCATCGAGCTCGGCCGCTTCGTAATAGCTGTCGCTGATGCCTTTCAAGCCCGCCAGCCAGATGATCATACCGCCGCCCGCGCTCCAGAGCCCCATCAGGATGAGCGCGGGTTTGCTCGTCGCTTCGTCCTGCAACCAATTCGGCCCATGTACCCCGAAGCTGGCGAGGAAGGCGTTCAACAGCCCGGCATTCGGGTTAAAAATCCAGAGCCAGAGAATGCTGGAGGCGACCACCGGCACGATCGAGGGCAGATAAAAAAAAGTGCGCCAGACGGCGACGCCGCGGATCTCGAGATTGAGGAGAAGCGCGATCCCGAGACTGAGCGCCATGCCTAACGGAACCCCGATGATCATGTAGAGGGTGTTCCCGACCGATTTCCAGAAGAGCGGGTCGCCGCTGAACATCCAGCGGTAGTTGGCGAAGCCGACAAAACGCGCCGGATTCAAAATGTCGTAATCGCAAAAGCTGATGATGACGGAAAAGAGAATCGGTCCGCCGGTCAGGACGATGAAGCCGATGATCCAGGGCGCGGCGCAGAGCCAGCCGCCGCGCCATTGTGAGCGGAAGTAACGGCTGCGCGTCCCTTCGAGCGTGGCCGCACCACGCGGCGCTTTCGTTTCCCACCAGTAAATAAATCCTGCGCAGAGCGCGATGAGGGCGAGATAAACCGCAATGAAATAGCGCCACGGCACGAGCCAGCCGCGCGGTGGACTGAGCACGCGGTCGAGCTGGCGCTGCACGGTTTGATTGGCATCGTCGAGCGCTGCCTTGGGCGACGACTTGTGAAAGATGGCGTTTTCCGTCGCGCGTTTTTGTTCGTTGAAGAGCAACTGGCCGACCGGCGTGACCGGCCGGATGGGCGAGGTCTCGAGCAGCTCGTTCAGCAGTTGCACCCCGTCGCGCACTTTGGGCGGGATGGCGGGATGGCCGGTGACATATTTCTGGTAAAGCCACTGGTTGATTTTGCGATTTCCATTCTGCGTCGGGACATAAACCAATCCCTGGCTGCCGAGCTCCAATCGCTTGGCCTCGGCGATCACCACCGCCGCGCGCTGGCTGCCAAGATATTTCAACAGCTCCCAGCCGCCTTCCTTGGTCCGGGCAGTGGCGGGAATCGCGAAACACCAGCCGCTGACCCAGCTCATGGCCGGCCGGCCCGCGGCCACGGCTTTGGCGGGCAGCGGCGGCGGGGCCACGCCATAATTCAGGTTGGCGCCGTATTGCGCCAGGCCCTCGTATAAATTCCAGTAGCCGTCGATCTTCAGCGCCACTCTGCCCTGGAGGAAAGGATCGAGCTGGCCGGTCTGGGCGCTGCTCTGAAAAGCGTAAACTGCTCCCGCTCCGCCTAACGAATCGTAAACCCGGGTCATCCATTGCAGCGCTTCCACCACTGGCGGCTCGTTCAGCGTCATCTGGCGACGGTCCGGGGTCATGAAACGGCCGCCATTCATCCAGGCGTAGAGGTAGAGCCAGGCGTTGCCATAGTTCGGCGCGAAGCCGAGCCGGGTAATAGCGCCGCGCGCATTGCGCTCGGTCAGCTTCACTGCCATTTCTTCCAGCTCTTCCCAGGTCTTGGGCGGGCGCGCTTCGCCTTGGGCGTCGACAAAGCCGCCCCGCTTGAGCAGATCCTTGTTAAAAAAAAGCGCCCGGTCATCGACCCGCTCCGGCACGCCGTAGATGCCGCCTTCTCTTGTGATCGGGTTGCTGTAGATCACTTCCTCCCAGGCCGAGCGGTAATAATTTTCCGCGCGAATCGCGTCCGGATCATTGCTCTGCGCTTCGCGGGCGAGGTAGGGATCGAGCTTGGTGAAGGCGCCGCGCGCGGCCCACTCGCTCACCGCATAACGATCGAACAAGATCAGATCGGGCGGCTGGCCGCCGGCCACGCTGACGAGGAAACGCGTCGGATCCGCGGTCTGATCGCGCGAGGCGCTCTGCCCGGCGATGACGCGATAAATCGGCTGGCGCGGATCTTTTTCGTGCGCCGCCCGGCTTTCCGCCTCGAAGGCCAGGAAGGCTTCGTCCAGCGCCGCTTTGTTCGCCCCGGCGTCGCCGGTGAAGTTGATTTCGACCACACCCGGTTCGTTAGGCGCGATCGCCCGCTGCGGCGCGAGAAACCAGAGAAGACCGGCCAGCGCGGCGATGAGCAGGGCGATTTTCCACGGTGACATCGAGCTGGCGAATTTGGCAGCGCGACATGAAACTGACCAGCATTTTGCGCCCCGCTCTGGGGGCGTGATGCCTTCACGCATGTCATTCACTTATCGAAACCACGAGCTCTTCTGTGAGCGAGTCGCCGTCGCGAAGGTCGCGGCCGAGACCGGCACGCCCTTTTATCTTTATTCCGCGGGCAGTTTGCGCGCGAATTTCAACGACTACGCGCAGGCCTTCTCCAGCACGCCGGCGACGATTTGTTTTGCGGTTAAATCCTGTTCCAACATTGCGATTCTGAAGCTGCTCCAAGCGGAGGGCGCCGGTGCCGACACTGTCTCCGCGGGAGAAATTCGGCGCGCTCTCCTGGCCGGTATCGCACCGGGGAAAATCATTTTTTCCGGGGTCGGTAAGACGAAGGACGAAATTTCCTTCGCCCTCGTCGAGTCGGGTGTCGGCCAGCTCAACGTCGAGTCGTCCGAAGAGCTCGAGATGATCAACGAGATCGCCAAGGCCCGGAATGTGAAAGCGAAAATTTCCGTGCGGGTGAACCCGGATGTGGATGCCGGGACGCACGAGAAAATTTCCACCGGCCGGAAGTCCGACAAGTTCGGCATCCCCTGGCATGAAGTGCGGGAGGCGTATCGCAAAGCGAGGGCGCTGCCCCATCTCGAGGTGCAGGGTGTGGCTTGCCATATCGGGAGCCAGATCACCGACCTGGTTCCCTTTCACCGGGCGTTTCGCAAAATCACCGATCTCGCGCGTGAGCTATTGGCGGATGGTTTTCCGTTACGCCGGATCGATCTCGGCGGCGGGCTTGGGATTCGCTACAAGGACGAAACTCCGGTGCCGGTGAGCGCTTACGCCGATGAAGTGTTGCAGCACGTCCGCCCGCTCGGGCTGCATCTTTTCCTCGAACCGGGCCGCTCCATTTCCGCCTCGGCCGGCGTCCTGATCTCGGAAGTGCAGTTCATCAAACACACGGAAGGCAAAAGTTTTCTCGTGCTCGATGCCGGGATGAATGACCTGGCGCGCCCCGCGATCTACGGCGCCTTCCACGAGATCATATCGGTCCGGGAAGGCGTGGCGGAGCAGAGTTACGACGTGGTCGGGCCGGTCTGTGAATCGTCGGATATTTTCGGGACCAACCGACGGCTTCCGAAACTGCAATCGGGCGATCTGGTCGCGATTCTCAATGCCGGCGCTTATGGCGCGGCCATGTCGTCGAACTACAACACCCGCGGTCTGCTCCCGGAGATTTTGGTCGAGGGCGACCAGTTCAAAACGATTCGTCGCCGCCAGAGTTTCGAGGAAATTATCGCGCTCGAAAATTACCAGGAAGGCGCCGCCGCCGAAACGTGACCGAATTATCCGGGCGGGAAACGGTCTGCGAGATTTTCGCCAATCTTTTTGGCGTGGCGCCCCCGATCGTCGTGCGCGCGCCCGGCCGGGTGAACCTGATCGGCGAGCACACCGATTATAACGAAGGCTTCGTCCTGCCGATGGCGATCGATCGCGCGACCTGGATCGCGTTGCGTCTGCGCGACGACGACACTGTGCGGTTGCATTCCCTTGAGCAAAAGGAAGCGACGGAATTTAGCCTAACGAATCTGGAGAAGGGTGCGGTTTCCTGGAGCGAATATCCCAAGGGCGTCGCGTGGGCATTGCGCGAAGAGGGTTACGAGATCAGCGGCTGTGAAGGAGTCAGCACCTGCGAGGTTCCGATGGGGGCCGGGCTTTCTTCCTCGGCGTCGTTTGAGCTGGCGGTGGCGCGGGCTTTTGTCGAGGTCGGAGAGTTCCCCTGGGATCCGAAGAAGATGGCCCGGCTTTGTCAGAAGGCCGAGAACGAGTGGGTCGGGGTGAATTGCGGGATCATGGATCAGATGATCTCCGCCATCGGCGAAGAAGATCACGCGGTCCTGATTGATTGCCGCGATCTTTCCACGGAAGCGGTGCCGTTCCCCGCCGGCGCTGCGGTGGTGGTGATGGACACCGGGACGCGACGCGGCCTGGTCGATTCCGCTTACAACGAGCGGCGGAGAGAATGCGAAAAGGCCGCGCAATTTTTCGGCGTGAAAGCGCTCCGGGATGTGAGCCGGGATGACTTCGAGGCGAAGAGCGCTGGATTGGACGAGGTCACACGGCGCCGTGCCCGTCACGTCGTGACCGAGAACGATCGCACCCAACGTGCGGCTTTGGCGATGAAAGCCGGACAAGCTGAGCTGCTCGGCGAATTAATCGACCAGAGTCACGAAAGCATGCGAGACGATTTTGAAATCTCCAGTCCACAGCTCGATATCATGGTCACACTGGCGCGAGAGAGCGCGGGCTGTCTCGGTGCGCGCCTGACCGGCGGAGGCTTCGCCGGTTGTGCGCTGGCTTTGGTGAAAGATGAGGCTGCGCCTTCTTTCATCGATGAAGTCAGCCGGCGCTATGCCGAGGCGACGGGTTTAACCCCGCAACTCTATCTCTGCCGGGCAAGCAACGGGGCCGAATGCCTCTCCTGAAAAGGCGCTTCGGCACGGCCCCCACCGCCCGCGGTGGTTTTTTTCTATGTTGCAGCAAATGTTTCGGCGATTCTGTCCGCCCTAATTCATGCAAACGGTGCTTCCAGAGGCAGAACCAGTTGAAGCCGGCGCGTCCCCTCCGCGTCCGAATTTTCTGCGACGCGCTTTCTGGTCATATTGATCGCCGTCCATTTCGTCCTCGGCCTGCTCGCGGCGGTCTGGGTGGTGCAAACCTACAACGCGTCGCGCAAGCTCACTTTCCAGAGCGGCCCGCCCTCGCCGAACCGGGTGACCCGCGCGATCGAGCACAAGGTGCAGATGGCGAAAAAGCAAAGCACCATGACCGCGCCCGCGATCAAGCGCATCGTCAGCGCCGGCATTGCGCGGTCGTGGAGCATTTTCGACAGCCGCCGGAACGGTCTCGCGCGATTCCGGCTTGAAACTACCGGTCCTTGACGAGCATCGGCGGTGCGGTCTTGCCCGCCGCAAGCTGGTCGCTCACCTTCTGGATTTGTGAGGTCAGAGCGTCGATTTGTTTCTGCTGCTGCGCGACCGTTGCTCGCAAGTCCTCTTGCTGCGTGACCTTCGAATCTAATTGATTGATTGCCGTTTGCTGTTCCTCAACCTTGCGGTGCTCTTTCAGGAATTCATTAAGCAACATCGCGTTGACCTCGTCATAGCGAACCGTAAATGGCTTGCCTTTCTCGTCAGAGACCACGAGATCGGGGTGCACTTTCGCTACCTCCTCGGCTATCAGGCCGAATTGCGGCAGACCTTTCGGGTCGAGTTCTTTCTTATAGTGGAAGGTTACCGGCTTGAGCGAGAGGATCGCTTCGCTTGCTCTATCCATTGGCTTGATCGCTTCCTTGAAGCTCGCCGAGGAAGCTCGGACACCTAATTGACCCGTGGAAGTAATGCCGACCGGAAAGGCTGTTCCCGCCGTGAGCGGCGACATTGTGATCCCGGCGATAAACGTCGCGGTCTGGGTTCCCTCCGTGCCAAAGCGCATGACTCCCGAATCACCGGGCACGCCTTCGTTACCAATATCAATGTTGTTACTGCCCGTTGAGAGATTTTTGCCGGCATTAGAGCCCAATCCGATGTTCTTGCTGCCGGTTGTGCCTTTGAGCGCCTGATAACCGCTGGCCGTGTTGAAGCCGCCAAAGTTGTTGCTAAAGAGCGCCTGATAACCGCTGGCCGTGTTGAAGTCGCCGGTGGTGCTGTTAGCGGCTGAAGCCCCTACTGCGACGTTGCCGAGGCCAGTCTGATTGCTAAAGAGTGCACCCCAACCACTGGCCGTATTGTTGATGCCCTTTGTGTTGTTAAAGAGCGCCGAACCACCGTTGGCCGTGTTGTTCAAGCCGGTGGTGTTTCTTGAGAGCGCACTCGTGCCGTTGGCCGTGTTGCCGGCGCCGGTGGTGTTGCTTTCGAGCGCAACAACACCGATGGCGGTGTTATTAAAGCCGGTGGTGTTGCTATGGAGCGCATCAAGGCCGATGGCCGTGTTGTTGCTGCCGGTCGTGTTGCTGAAGAGCGCAGCAAAGCCGATGGCCGTGTTGTTGCTGCCCGTCGTGAGGCCGAAGAGGGCCGAATCACCCTCCGCGGTATTGTTGTTCGGATAACCTCCGTCTGGTGGCGGGCTAACCGCGAAGGCGGTGGCGGCGAGCGTGATGGTGGAAAGAAGGAACGTGAGCTTGATTTGTGAACGTAGGTTTTTCATAAGGGTTGTTCCTGAGAAGGACAGTCTGACCAGCTATCCCGCGACCGGTCAAGACAATCTGCCCACATGAGGCTTCGAGTGGCGGATGGTGGCAAGCGCACACTCCGGTTTGGTGAATAAACGCGCATCGGTCTTAACGTCCAACCCGCCTCCGCCTTTGACGGGCTCCGCCGTGGCGAGCGCTGAACGTCCAACGTTGAACTTTGGGGAATTGGAGAAACGGTGAGGGAGGGATTCGAACCCTCGGTACCCTTTTGGGGTACGACGCTTTAGCAAAGCGTTGCTTTCGACCACTCAGCCACCTCACCTGATGCGCCGTCGAAGTTGCGAGAATATCGGGGTCGTTCCATGCTCGTCAACCAGTTGCCTCACCCGATGCGCGCCACTTTGCTCTTCTCCCTTTTTTGCCTAACGAACTGCGGTCTTTTTCTCGGCGCTGGCTGCGTCGCGTCTCCTCGGGCCAAGGCGCCGGCCGCGACCGCCCCGCCCCGGCCCCGCGTTGTCGGCGAAGTGGCGGTGGTGGATGAAGAAAAGCGCTTCGTTCTGATCGATCTGCAATCGAATCTTTACGTGCCGCCGCCGGGAACGGAGTTGAGGACGACGAACGCCGCGGGCGACACCGCGCACCTGAAAGCGTCGCCCGAACAGAAGCGGCCCTTCATCGCCGCCGATATCGTCGATGGCGAACCGGCGGTGGGCGACGAGGTATGGAAATGACAAGTGAAGCCGAGGCCCTCGCGGCGGTATTGGCAAAGGTATCGCCCCTTCCTAGCTGCAAGCTGCCGTTGCTCGATTCGTTAGGCCGGTTTCCCGCCTGCGATTTGCTCGCAACCCGCGCCCTGCCGCCCTTCGATAACTCGGCCATGGATGGTTACGCCGTCCAGGCCGCGTCCGGTGCGAAAGGAGCCCGCCTGCGCGTCGTCGGCGAGCAACCGGCTGGGGCCGACCGCGGCCTAACGATCGGGGCTGGCGAGGCCATCCGCATTTTTACCGGCGCGCCGATGCCCGCCGGGGCCGACGCCGTCCTCATGCAGGAAGACGTCAAACGCGACGGCGACTGGATCGTGGCGGAATGCGGAGCGGAGCCCGGGGAACTCATTCGCCGCCGCGGCGCCGATTTGGCGGAAGGCCAAAAGATTCTCGCTCGCGGCGAGCCCGTGGGCGCGCAAACCATGGCCCTGCTGGCCGCGCAAGGGATGGCGGAGATCGAAGTGGGCGGCGCGGCGCAGGTGGCGATTATCTCGACCGGCGACGAACTGGTGCCGGTCGGCGGCACGCCGCGCCCGGGACAAATCTTCGAGAGCAACGCGCTCATGTTGCGCGCGCTCGCGCTCGGGGCCGGGGCGGAGGTCCCGTTGGTCGAGCATTGCCCGGACGATCTCGAACGGATGACCGAACTCTTCCGGCGCGGGATCGAAAACGACGCGCTCGTCATCAGTGGCGGCGTTTCGGTCGGCGATCACGATCTGGTCAAACCGGCTCTGCGCGCCGTCGGAGCCGAGATCGATCTCTGGCGGGTTTCGATAAAGCCGGGAAAGCCGTTTCTTTTTGGCCGCGCTGGGCGTTGCGCCATCTTCGGACTCCCGGGAAACCCGGTCTCGGCTTTCGTCACCTTCCTCAAATTTGTGCGGCCGGCTTTGCGAAAAATGAGCGGGGGTGGGAAGGACAATCTCGGGTTGCGCCAGGTCCCGGCACGCTTGTCGACCGAGGTGTCGAACGATGGCGACCGGCCGCATTACCTGCGCGGCCGGTTGCAAGGCGGCGCCTTCACCGTCAGCGGATTGCAGGAATCACACGCTTTGTTTGGTTTAAGCCGCGCCAACGCGCTCTTGCGGGTGGCGGGCGGTGAGACCTTTGCGGCGGGGGCGATCGTGTCAGTCGAGTTGTGGGACTAGGCCAGCTAGCCTTCCCATTTTTCCTGCGTCTTCAGCGAAGCAGGTTGCGCGAATTCGCCGATCCATTGGTCGCCGGAATAGACCCGGACCAGCACGCCCCGCAGTTCATCTTTGGCCTTACCCTTGGCTCCGTTGGTGTAATACCAATCAGCTTTGAGGCGCGCCTTTTTTAGCGTCACCGATTCGGTTTCAAAGCTGGTTTTCCCATTGCGTGCCAAGGTCCCGAGGGTCTTGCTTCCGGGGACGCGTTCCGGCTTCGCTTCAGACTTTGAACCGAAGCGTTCGTGCGTGGCGAAAACGACATATTCGGCCCGCACGTCTGGAATATCCTGAAAGGTGTGGCTGGTCACCGTAATGAGGTAAACCCAGCTTTCCGCCGCTTCTTCCGTGCTGGTGGACGCGCTTCGTTTCACGTCGGCGCGTTTTGGTTCGCACTTCACCTCGACCTGAAAAACGGGCGCGGCGCAGAATCCGGGCGTGGCAAGCAAAAGCAGACTGATAACGCTGAGTGGGAACAGGATTTTCATCCGTCTGGTTTAATCAATCGAACCCGCCCAAGTCAACGCCTTGAAAAACTTTTCTCGTCCTCCGGAAATTCCTGATTCTTCTTTAGGGATCGGCCATACGCGCAGCCCGCGGACCCGATCCGTTTCAACTTTGCACGGTAAATTCAGAGAATGAATAGCCGGCCGGAAGCGTCGTTAAGCGCGTCCGAGGAAACCCAAACAAGGACAACAAATTATATGAAACTGGATTCACTCCGTACCCTCTGGATTGAAGAAATGCGCGATCTTTACAACGCCGAGAACCAACTGCTCAAGGCGCTGCCGAAGATGGCGAAAAAGGCGAGCACGCCGGAATTAAAGAAAGCCTTCGAGAGCCATCTCGAAGAGACGCAAACCCACATCGAGCGGCTCGACGAAATCTTCGTCAAGCTGGGCAAAAAACCGACCGGCAAGACCTGCAAGGCGATGAAAGGCCTGGTCGAGGAAGGCTCCGAGATGATGAAGGAAGATGGCCCGGAATCGGTCATCGACGCCGGCCTCATCGCCGCGGCGCAACGGGTCGAGCATTACGAAATGGCCGGCTACGGCGTGGTCCGCACGTTTGCCTCGCTTCTCGGGGAGAACGAAGCGCAGGCTCTGCTCCAGGAAACGCTGGACGAGGAAGGCGCGGCCGATGAAAAGCTGACCGGGATCGCCGAGAACATCGTCAACGACGAAGCGGAGGAGGAAGAGCCGGCCACGGCCAGCCGTTCCCGTTCCCGTCGTTAGGCAAATAGACCTTGGCGAAAAATTAGCGCCACCGCGATCCGCGTGATCGCGGTGGCGTTTTCGTTTTTTGATGGGAGCCTGAATAAACGATGGGTTTGACCGAGTACCAGCGGAAACGGAACTTCTCTGTCACCGCCGAACCGAGTGGCGCGAAGAAGAAGCCACGGCCGAAGCGAGTCGCGGGCGCTTCCCGTTTCGTCATTCAGAAACACGACGCCAGCCGGTTGCATTACGATTTTCGGCTAGAGATGGACGGTGTCTTGAAGTCCTGGGCGGTGCCCAAGGGCATTCCGTGGGAGCGCGGGGAAAAACATCTCGCGGTCGAGGTCGAGGATCACCCGATCGATTACGAGGATTTCGAAGGGGTCATCCCGGCGGGAAGTTACGGTGGGGGCACGGTCATGGTCTGGGATCGCGGGAATTACTACGTCCATGGCGAGAAACCGCTCGAGGCCCTGCGCGAAGGCCGGCTCCATCTCGTGCTCGAAGGTGAGAAATTAAAAGGCGATTGGGCCCTTATTCGCACCCGGAGCGAGGGTGGAAAAAATCAATGGCTCCTTTTGAAGAGCGACGCCGACGTTCGGCCGATCTCGAAAAAGCGCGATGACCAATCGTCAAAAACCGGCCGGACGATGAAACAAATCGCGAAAGATCGCGACGCCGAATGGCAATCAAATCGCGACCAGGCTAAGGACACCCAGAAAAACCTGCGCGCCCGCGTCCGGCAGGCGGTGACGCGGAAGGAAAGCGGGCTTAAAAAAAAAGCCCCGCGCGCCGCAAAAGTAAATAAAACCGCGCTCGCGCTGCCTGATTCTTTACCCGCCGGAAAACCGCGTTTCATCGCGCCGATGAAACCGAAGCTGGTCGAGACGCCGCCCTCGGGCGGGGGCTGGATTTACGAGCTGAAGTTCGACGGGTTTCGCGCCCTCGCAGTGAAGAGCGGCGGGAAAGTGAAGTTAATCTCGCGCAATGAAAACGACCTGACGAAAAAGTTCCCGGAGATCGCGGAGGCGCTGGAGGCATTGCCCTGCGAGGAATGCGTCATCGATGGGGAAGTGGTCGCGCTGGACGAGGAAGGGCGCTCCTCCTTTCAGCTCCTGCAGGCGCGGGAAATGGAAGGCTCCGAGGCGCCGCTTTCCTATTACGTTTTCGATCTCCTCCAGCTCGAGGGCAAGAACCTGGGCGGATTTCCCCTAACGACCCGGAAGGAAATGCTGCGCCAGCTTGCGGCCGGCCTGGGCGAACCAATTCGTTATTCCGGCGAGCTGGGCGACGATCCGCAGGCGCTCCTCGCCGAGGTCGAGCGGCGCGGGCTCGAGGGGATCATCGGCAAGCGGGCCGATTCCACTTACGAAGCCGGCCGCCGCAGCGGCGCCTGGATCAAGCTAAAGTGCCAGAACGAGCAGGAATTTGTCATCGGCGGCTACACTCCGCCGGCGGGCGCGCGCCAGCATTTCGGCGCCTTGCTCGTCGGCTATTACGAAAAAAAGAAACTGCTTTTCGCGGGCAAGGTCGGGACGGGATTCGACACCAGGATGCTCGCCCATCTGCACGAGGAATTTCAGAAAGAAATTCGCGACGGCTGCCCGTTCGCGGATTTGCCTTCCAAGAGCGGCGGAAAATGGTCGCAGGGTATTACCCCCGGGATGATGAAAACGATCACCTGGGTGAACCCGGTCTTCGTTTGCCAGGTAAAATTCGCGGAGTGGACGCGGGACGCGAAGTTGCGCGCGCCGGTTTTCCTTGGTTTACGCGAAGACAAAGCGCCTTCCGCGGTCAAGCGCGAGATGCCTGCCTGACGAAAATCAGGCCAGCTGGGTGAGGCCGCTGACGACCGTGCCGGTCGCCTGCAAGGCCGCGGCGCAGACCGTGCCCTCGCTGTCGTATGCGGGATCGTAGCTCGCGATGGTGAGCGCCTGCAATGGGAGGTTGCCCGCGACCGCGGCCAGAAGCGCCTGTAATTTCTCGTTCGTGAAACCGCCGCGCGCGGTATAGCCGTTGGCCCGGCCTTCGCTCGGATCGAGCGCATCCATGTCGAGATGGACATAAAATTTTTCCATCGTCCCGGCGACCGCCTGCAGCGCGGCATCGATCGCCGCCGGGGATGCCTCTGCGCTTAGCCTAACGATCCCGGAACGAGTCAGGGCCGGTCCTTCCCCCGGGTCGAGGTCGCGCGTTCCGAACATAAGGACCGCCTTGTCGAGGACCGGTTCGAAGCCTTCGATGCTGCGCGCCAGCTCGACCCAGCAGCGCCCCGTCGCCGTCGCCAGCGTCATGCCGTCGAGGAACCCGCTGGTCGTCGTCTGTGGGGTGTTGAAATCGCCGTGCGCATCGATCCAGATCACGCCAGTGGGTGCCCCGAGACCCGCGATGACCCCGACAGCGGAGAGACAATTGCCCGAGAGCACAATGGGAAAACGCCCGCTGGCCCGTGCCGCGCGCACGTGCTCTGCGACCGCGCGCATCAGTTCAAAACTGGTTTGCACTTCCGCCCGCCAATTCATCGAGGCCGGCTCAATCACCTGGAGGTCTACCGCATGACCCTGCCCCGCGAGGTGCGCTTCAAGACCGGCCGCACGCAGGTGCTCCGGGCCCGCACCCATGCGCACGTTGTGCTGACCGGAATCATACGGGACAAGTAAAAGACGGATATCCATGTGGTGGTAGTTAATTTCCCTATTGCGTTTACGAACTCAAACGCGCTTCTACTTGAAACGCTTCCCGTGCTTGAGCACGAGATCGACTCGCTGCAGAAGATTGATCGACCGTAGCACATCGCCCTTTACCGCGATGATATCGGCGAATTTCCCTTCGCTCAGTGAACCGTAGTCCTTGTCCACCTTCATCATCACGCCGGCCAATAAGTGGCGGCGCGGATCGTGGTCATCGGATCGACCCCGAGTTTGTTCACCCATGCGTCCATTTCGTGCCAGGTCGAGTTGCTGTGAAATTTCATCGGGATGCCGCTGTCGGTGCCGATCAGGAGGACGACGCCGGTGTCCTGGAGCTGATGGAACTTCTTCGCCACGGTCGTGGCGCGGAGCGGGGTGATTTGGTAATAGCTGAGCTGGCCGGGATGCTGGATTGATTTCTTGATGTCCTGCACGATGTCGTTAGGCACGTCGAGCTGCCAGGCCGGATCGTCGAGCGGCTCGGGGTTTTCGATCAGCGACTGATAATTCAGAAACCCCTCAATCGTCGGGCACCAAAAGAGCGACCCCAGGTTCATTTTCGCCGTCCGCTCCGCAATCGCCTTGAGCACGTCTTCCGGATAACCCGGTGCGGTGGCCAGCCCGGTGTGCTCGAAATCGTCCACTCCGACGGCCAGCCCACGCCGGATTTCATCCGGCCGATGACCGTGCGCCACAACCGGGAGTTTGCGCGCGTGCGCCTCGTCGACCACCGCCTTCGCTTCCTCCAGCGTCATCTGGTCCTGGTCGATCAGCTTGATGATGTTGACCCCGGCATCGGCCAGCGTTTTTACCTTGGCCTTTGCGTCGGCCACGCCTTTCACGCCCCAGCGATAGAGTTCTTCCCCGGGATAGGGCTCGTGTTGAATGAAAGGACCAGCCACGTAGAGCGTCGGTCCCGGAATCTCACCGCGATTGATCCTGTCGCGCACGCTGATGCTGTCGGCCAGCGGACCGCCGAGGTCTCGCGCGCTGGTCACGCCAGCGAGCAAAAGCTGATGCGCCGCAGCCGGCATGATCTCGCTCCCGAAACGTTTCTCGTAAGTCTTGTCCCAGTGCCCGTAATCGCTGTGCCCGAGGATCATGGTGTGGACGTGGCAATCCCAGAGCCCGGGGAGGACATCCATGCCTTCCGTTGAGATCACTTCGGCATCTTTCGGCACTTCCATTTTCCCGACCTGGCCGATGGCGGTGATGCGCTCGTTTTCGACGAGGATGATGCTGTTCGCGAGCGGCGGCCCGCCGAAGCCGTCGATCAGGCGTCCGCCAACGAGCGCGGTCGGAGCGGCCGAGGCGAATTGCGCGAGAGCGGACGGAAAGAGGGCAAGACAAAGAAGAGTGCGAAAGCGAATCATGATCGCGACCATAGAGGATCAAAGCGCAAGCTGCGAGCCCTGTGGACGCTTCGCTCTGCGAAGCGCGAGCTTCAGCCTCGCCTGTTTTCGGAGCAAAGCTTTCTCCCGCGTCGCCCACAGGGCGACGGCTACAGGGGCGGGGCGAGCAGTCGATCGAGGAGCGGGCGCAATGCGTGGGGCGAAACGGCAGCGACCGCGCCGCGGGCCAGGATGCGGCGTACTTCTTTGCGCGGCACTTTTATTTTCGGCGCAGCCGGTCCGGCGGCGCGGAGCAGGGCGATGGTGCGCGCGCCGATCAAGGCGGGCAGGGCGGTGGCATAACGAATCCGCCAACTCGTCAGGCTGGAGGAATAGGTGATGCCGAGCCCGATTTTTTCCTCCGCCTTCCCGAGCCAGCGGGCGAAAACCGCGTCGACGCTGGAGCTCGCAATTTCCTCGGAGGGGAGATAGCCGCGACCGGCTGCGGCGTCGGCGGCGCGATCGCGCAGGACGTTGATCAGTTGCAGACCTTTGCCGTATTCGATGCCGAGCTCCGTCATTTCTTCAGGCGGACGAGTCGCGAAATTTTGTCCATGCCGAAATCCGAGCCTGGTCCAGAACTCGCCCACACAACCGGCGACAAGAAAGGTGTATTCATCAAGCTCTGCCGCGTTTTGCAGCGACCGGGCAGTAGCTGGGTCGCCGAACCTTTCGAGATCGAGTTCCTGTCCGTGCGCGATCGTTTTCAGGACGGCGCGAATGTCGGCGCGGTCAGCCGATTCGGTCTGGGCCAGCCGGTCGATGCAGCCGCGGAGATTTTCGATCAGGGTGCGTTCGGCGTTGTCGGTTTGCCGGGCGGCGAAATCGCGAAGCGATTCTTCGACCGTGCTGAAATCGCGCTCGCCCGCGATGACGCGGGCGAATGAGTGCAAAGTCGTTAGGCGGACGGGGGCCGGGACGGCGGCAGTGTCCGCGATCGTATCGGTCGCGCGCGCCAGGAGATAGGCGAGGCTGACCGGTTCGCGCAATGCCCGGGGCAGAAACTTGATCGTGAGATAAAACGATCGCGAAACCGATTTGAGAATCGCTTTCACGGGGCGACGTCGCGAATCACGATCCGCGAAAGGTCCGCGTTGCCGAGGCCGAATTCGCCCGCCACCTGGACGTGGGCACCGAGCTGTTTGATCGGTGGCCCCCTGCGCTTCTTGCGCCACTCCTCGAGGTGTCTGAGCGCGATGGCGTCGATCGCGACCGGATCCTTGCTCGCGTAGAGGGTGGCGAAGGGAAAAGCGTAACCGGGCTGCGATTCCGGACCGCCGGCGTATTGCGCGAGGAGGCCGTCCATCAGGTTGAGCACGACTTTTTGCCCAATGTGCGGGTCGTTATAAATCTCCGGAATGCTGGAGGCGCCAAACTCGGGCGGGATACCGAAGCGTCGCCAATTGTCGATGTTGGGAATGGTGACGTTGTAAAGGCAGCCCGCCACGCCGTTGCGCACGCTGTCGCTCAGGACCGGCAGGTTAATGATCTTGGTCACTTCGTTGGCGACGATTTTCGAGAGGTGACTGACGCTGCTCGTGTTCTCGGTCTCGCTCAGCAAAGGAATCTGTCCGCGATTGGCGATGTATTCGAAATCGCCCCAGATCAGGTTGCCAAGGAATGGCGCGGAGTAAGTTGCTTTTGCATCGTAGCCCTCGCGCGGCGGAATGGATTTCAGCTGGTAGCCTTCGTTCCCCGAGTAACCCGCTTCCTTGATTCCGCCTAACGATTTGTCCCAGACAATGATGTCGCGGCGGGCGTGCCCGGCGGCGACGATCCCATCGACGATCGTGTTCACGATCGCGCGATGAGTGGTAAAAAGTTCGCCGCCTGCCGCCGAAATCTTGATTCCGATCCGGTCGTTAGGCTTGAGCAGCGAACGCCAGGCGCTCGCCACGTCGGATTGGCGTGTCACCGCGAGAACGAGAGCATTGGTCATTTGCCTAACGAGCTCAGGATTAACTTGGAAATCATGAATCGCGGCGGCGTTGTGCGCGCGGTAAACGATCGAAGGAGTCGGAGCAGGAGTGGGCGGCTCCGCTGGAGGCAGGCCCTGCGCAGCCGCTCCGCCAATCCCAGCGATCAGAAAAGCAATTGAGCAAAAAAGGCGAGCGACGATGATGGACTCTATGGGCGAGAGGAGGATTGACAACTCCGCCGCGGCCAAACGGCAAATCCGGCGCCCGAACCTGACAGGCTGGCCGAAATAGAGTTGGCTACGGTTTGTATTGCAGGATCAACTGCGGTTCATTACCCACGCTCTCCGCGGAGTTCCAGCCCGCGTAGACGTTGGAGAACCCGTTCATGTGATTGAAGCTCAGGCGGACCTGCGTCCGATCGATGTTGTTCACCCAGATCCTGGCAGCCGCAGGACTGAGATCACTTTCAACCCAGGCGCTCCCGCCAACACCGATGATCTGCGCCGCATTGGTGGCGCTTGCGCTGGCACTGAAGTCCATCCCTTCCAGCGCTGGGTTATTGTTGAAGTTGCCCTTTTTGATATCGACCAAGCAAGCGCCGAAAGTGTCAAAAGCGCTGTCGTTAGTCGTCTGCTTCAAGCGTAGCTTGGCCCCGAGTATCGTCGCGGTAGAGCCTAGCGTAGACGTGTTAAAGGAAAGGAAGCCCTTCAAATCTGAGCTCGATCCCTGCCCGGCCCGGATGCCTGGCTGCAGGGCATTATTGTAGGGCGTCTTGGTCGCACCGATTTTCTCGACATAGCCATCGTAGTTCGTCGGGCTGCTGCCTTCGGAAAGAAAGACCGCAACGTAGGCATAGTCGGTGATGTTCGATCCGTCGCTATTCTTGGCCCGAACCCGGTAGCCATACCGCGTTCCAGTCGAAGCGGTGTCTGTGCACGTCGTGTTGGAAGTCGGATTGCAGCCTGCATTAACCCAGGAAGGCGAGGAAGCGCCAAGGTCTGTCCTTTCCACGTTATAGGAAGTCGCGCCGTAAACGGCATGCCATTTTATAAGATTATTGGTTGAGCTGGTCCGCTCCACAGTCAGCCCGGCCGGTGCTTCGAGCGGAGTTATATCACGAAGATGTTTGGTGTAGTCATGCCACGATTGGAGTTGGCCCTTCCAGAGCTCGGCATTCAATGTCGGGGGCGTGCCTCCCAGAGGAATGGCTTCATCAAGGTCCTCCACATACACCTCCAGATATTGGCTGAGATAGGTATTAAAAGCTCCTTCCAGCCCGTCGTTGGGAGAGCCGTTGATGGTGTCGATCAACTTCCGGCCATATGTCTGTTGGAACGGGTTGCTCCAGATTGTGTTTGATTCAAAAACAATCCCATTATTATATGTCTCAGTCGTTAGGGCACCGTTGTAAAAGTCGAATGAAGGGATAAAGGAGCTAACAGGGTTAATTGTGTAGGCGGTCGTGTTTGGCGGGGCGATATAGTTGGGCGCGTTACTGGCGCTCACCGGCGGCATCGCGCTCGGGATCGAGGTCCGCGTCGCGGCCAGATTGTCCTGCCAGAAACTCACTCGCGGACGTTTGATGCCGTTGAATTCATCGAAGAGCGCAACCATATGCACGCCATTCTCGTCCAAGGCGGTCGGATCGGTGGTCGCATCACGATATAGCCATTGCCACAGTGACGAACCCTTGGAAGCATCCAGAGTGTCGGTGGGTTTGAAGAATCCGATCTGCACCAGCTTGCCGGGGAAATTGTCCTGCACCGTGCGCAACTCATCCTGTATCGCCCAGAGCAGCCTCTCCCGGGTATAGCCATCCATGCAGTTATCGGGATGACTGGCGCAGTCGCCGTCAAAGCTTACGCTCACATTGTTAATTCCGTTGTTGCCGCCGGCGAGATTGGTGTTGATGATCGTAAGCTTCCCCATGAGACCGGTGTCAATCAGGTCCTGGCCGAGCGCTGCCAAGAAGGCATCTCGCTTCGCACGCAGGAAATGATCCCACGGGACGGCGCGCAAAAAGCCAACATCGGAGTCGGGGCACCGTGTGGCAGTGCACGAATTTATCGGTTGATCTCCCGGCTTCGTGTCGCACCAAGTATTGTGCTCACGGATTGGGGGATCGTGCATCGCATCCGCAATGTAGCAGGGTTCCTTTTGCAAGCCTAGGGAAAGGTCGGTGAGGGGCGGCAAACCGCGAAGTATAGGATTGATCGTGTTTTCCCAGTCGTAAGGTTGGCCTTCAGCCGGCTCCGCTTTATCCCACTGGAGATTATACATCGAACCGGTCAGGAATGGATATCTGCTTAGGTCAGTAGGCGGGGTGGTTGGATAAACGCCGCTGGGCCGGCTGAACGAGATCGTCGGCGATCCGGTCGGCGGCGCCAGAACATAGATAAACGTCGCCTGCCGCCGATAGCTCCCGTCCAGGACTGACAAGGTAATCGTTGAAGCCTGTGGCACCCCTCCCGGTGAGGGTGAAGGCGCGGGTAAGGCGGGTATTATTTAGACGCTGCCTGCGCCGGTCGAAATCGGTTGGGTAACCTGGATATTGTTAACAAAGTCGTTGGGGACAAGCTTCGTATTAGACGACCAGGCGGTGACAAAAAGATCTTGTTTCAGGGTAGAGTCATTGGAAGCCACCGTGAACTGGTGAGTAAGGCTCGTGGCTGGTAAGACCTGCTCCTCATACGACAAGCTTGTATTGCTGATAGAAGGTTCCGCATCGGAACTTGGAAAAACGCGAAGCACAAACGAAGTGCTGGTTACATTGTTGTCTTTGTCAGTCAGGTTAACAGTCACTGTCGCAGTTCCGGTCTGACCAGGCAGGGTGGTGGCGGTAAGCAAATAGTGGCGAGGCAGCTCTTGGGCGAGCAAGTCAGCGTCGGGCGACATGAGATCGATCTGAATCCCGTCCGGATAGTCCAATAAAAGGGTGTGGTTGTCGGAGGTCGCGCTCGCTGTGAGTGTTGAAGCGCAGGTTGCGCCTTGGCTTTCATCCAAGCAAACATCCTCCATCCCATCTTCATTTAAATCGCCAACCACAAACTCAGTTTTATAGCTGGCGACGTTGCCGGCTCCAATTGGCAAAGCGCGGTTGGGCAGATTTTGGATAGTCGGCGGATTGATGTTAACCAGCGGATCATTTAAACGCAGGGTAAAAGAGGTTGACCCAGTCAGGCCTCCAGCCCCGTTTTCTTTTGCTTTGAGGGTGATGGTGGCGACATGAGGCGGAGGACTCATTGGGTCGGGATTAGGGCTAAACGAGACCTTGTAGCCATGCCCATCATTTGGGCACCCCGCATCAAAATCCGGCTGCATTGTGCAGAGATCGACGTGCACATTGACTGCATGGTAAAAGTTCTCGTTTGATGAGACCTTCGTAATGGTAAACGGGTTCCCATCATAGTCTTCTATGCGGATGTATTGAGTGGCGAACCCCGGCCCATAAACGGCCTGATCTGCGAGCCAACCGACAAAGGGCGGGTGATTCTGACTCCCTTTGATCGCGCTCGCGGCGAGAACGAGTCCCGCAAGGATGAGGCACAAAGCCACAATGTAGCGTGAATGAGGGCGGGCTTCTCGGCGCAGCCTGCTGTAGGGTTTGGGTGGCAGCATTTTCATAAGGTCGATTGGGATAGGGTTAGTCTGTCGGCATAGTCTTTGGAAAATCAGTTTTTTGAGCCATTGGCCACTTTCTTTTCGGCAGTCTTCAAGGTTAGTCTCTGGTCCCTCGCACCTCAGCCGCCATCCACAATCCGCTAAAACTGGTCCAGAAACCGAATATTTCCGGTTCCAAGTAAGCGTCCACGGCTGAACTTGAATCTTGCCAAATTCCAGAAAAATCCGGGGCGTTGGTATTGTCCGGGCTTGCCACGAGCCAAACCTGCACCCCAGCCTCGAGTGCCACCCCACCTGCGGGCAACCTCACGGTCGCCAGCCCGCAGCATTCTCCAGAATCGGGAAAGTCAACTGTGCTGCCTTCTCCTCCGGGCAAGGGCACGCCCGGAACCCCGCCAGCATCGCTGTACAGTCCCAAGTTTATTCTCTTTGTGCCAGAGACTCGTGCGATAGCGGCTGCCAAAACAGTTGCGTGGACGTTCGCTTTTGGGGTGAAGGGAAGCGCCTGCCTTACTTCGGTGTCGCTGTCCCCTTCGATGATCGCCCCGATACCAGCGATGTAAGGATCATCACCGGAAGTTCGGTTCAGGTTGCTGAAAATCGAGACCGTGGCAGCTGGGCTATTCGGTTCGGAAGAACCTGCATCGGGATTCGTTTTCTTGGTTGGACCCGCATCCGTTTGCAATCTGCTGCCCCGAATTTGCGCTGCCAGCCAGGTGCCCGACTGAGGATTCCAGGGAAACGGCGGCTGGAGATAGGCACTGTTGCCAGAATTGGACACGTGCCAAAGGCCATTGAAGGTCGGGGCCTGAGTGTCGTCACTAGTCGCCGCGAGCCAGTATGGGACCCCGGCCTGGAGCACGACGCCTTCGCCAGCCAAGGTCACGGTCGCCACTTGGCAGCACTCGCCCGCCTTCGGGATATTATGGGTGCTGCCATCGCCGCCCGGCAGCGGGGCGCGCGGCGCGTTGGAAAGCTCATCATGATCGTAAAGAGTCAAGTGGACCAGCTTCGTGCCGCTGATCCAACCGATTGCGGCGGAAAGAACCTTGGCCTGCACGTCCACTTTCGGAACGAAACGGACCGCCTCCCAACGTTCGTCCTGGCCACTGGCCAGCCTCCCAGCGACCGCCAAGGCGGAAAACTCATCCGGGTTGTAGCGATTCTGCGGGTCGGAATCCAAATTGGAGAAAATAGTGTAATTGGCCCCTGAAGCGTTCGCTTGCTCGTCCGAAGAAAAGGGAACAACCTCGGACGATTCGTTAGGCGCAGGGTTCTCCTGCGCAAATACTGCTCCGCAGGCGAAAGAAAACAAAAGCGTCGTTAGGGCAATTTTTTGAATTATTGATCTGGCCATAGACGCGATTGAGAGGATCGGAGCAAAGCCTGTCAAGACTTTTTCTCGAAAAGATAAAAAAACGCACTTTGCTCGCCGAAATCATGCAATCTCGCTCTGGGAACTCGGAAGGTATATGGTCCCTATCCTATGGGCGCGGAATCAAACGGAGACTTCATCGCGGCCGGCGCGGTGCGGCACATTTATGTGCACATCCCGTTTTGCGCCCGGATTTGCCCCTATTGCGCCTTTTACAAAGAACGGGCTGACCCGGCGCAGGCGAGGCGCTTTTGCGAGGGATTGTTGGCCGAGCTTGGAGCGTCGCTCTGCGTCATTTCCCCCCATGTAGACGCTTCCCTCTGGGAAGCGCGGGGGAGAAGCCACGCTCGCTCTCGCGCTTCCCAGAGGGAAGCGTCTACAATCGGAAGCCCGCGTTTGCGACCGGAGACGATCTTTTTCGGCGGCGGCACACCGACCGCCCTAACGAGTGATCAACTTGAATATCTTCTCGACGGTTTTCAGGCTCGGCTCGATCTCTCCGGGCTGAAGGAGTGGACCTTTGAGGCCAATCCGGGCAGCGTTTCGGAACGAAAAGCGAAGCTGCTGCGAGAACGCGGCGTGAACCGGATCAGCCTCGGGGTGCAGTCCTTCGACGACGACCTCCTGCAACTGCTCGGGCGCGAGCATTCTGCCGCGCAAGCGGAAGCGTCCTTCGCCTTGTTGCGACGGGCCGGGTTCGAGAATCTCAACATCGATCTGATGTTTGGCCTGCCCGGCCAGACCATCGCGCAATGGGACGCGACCCTGCAGCGAGCGCTGGCGCTGCAGCCGGATCACATTTCGGCTTATTGCCTGACCTACGAAGAGGACACGGAATTTTTCCTGCGCCATTCGCGCGGCGAGTTTCGGACGGATGCGGAAGCGGATGCCGACTTTTTTATCCGGACTGACGAGTTGTTAGGCGAAGCCGGCTTCGAGCATTACGAGGTTTCGAATTACGCGCGGCCTGGTTTCGAATCGGTTCATAACCGCGCCTACTGGAGCGGGAGCGATTATCTCGGGCTCGGGCCGAGCGCCGTCTCGACCATTGGCTTGCGGCGCTGGCAGAACGTCTCGGATTATCGCCTCTATGCCGATCGCTTGTTGGGCGGAGAATCGGCTTCGACCGGCGACGAAATCCTGACCCCGCAGATGAAACGCTCGGAGTCGATCGCCTTGTCGCTCCGGACGAACTGGGGAATTCCAGCGGAATGGGTGAACGATCGGCCTAACGAAGTGGAAGAATTCGTCCGGCTCGGCCTGATGTTGCCGCAGGCGGAGCGCTACATCTTGACGCGAAAAGGCCGCTTCCTCGCCGATTCGGTAGCGGCCGCGTTCATCTAACCCCGGTCATCGCTCGAGCTGCATCTTTTCGGTAGGGCGAGACTCCGTCGAGCCAGGGAGAAGAGGTTGCCAGGGCAAAGACGGCGGTCATAAGGACCACTGCCGGGATGAAGAAAAATTGGACCTTCCCCCCAAGGCTCGACGGAGTCTCGCCCTACCAGGCGACCGGCGGCGCTTCACACTCCGCCGTAGCGGCGCTGGCGACGGCTGAATTCATGGACCGCCTCGAAGAGATCTTCTTTCCCGAAATCGGGCCAGAGTTTCGGGGTCACATACATTTCGGTGTAAGAGAGCTGCCAGAGGAGGAAATTTGAGATCCGCATCTCGCCCGAGGTGCGGATGAGTAGATCGGGATCGGGATAGTAGCGGGTGTAAAGATGCTTGCTGAACATCTCGACGTCGATCATTGCGGGATCGATGTGCCCTTCTTCGATCTCGTGAAAAAGGCTCTTGATGCCGTCGATGATCTCGAGCCGACCGCCGTAGCTGAGCGCGAGGATGAGGGTGAGGCCGTGATTGCTCGCAGTTTGCTCGATCGATTTATGGAGCTGCTTCTGGCAGGCCTCGGGCAAATCGGTCAGGCGCCCGATCGCCTGGAGCCGAACGTTTTTTTCGATTAACTCCGGCGTCTTTTCTTTCAGGAAACGCTCGAGCAGACTCATGAGCGCGAAGACTTCGCTTTTCGGACGCTGCCAGTTTTCGGCCGAGAAAGCGTAGAGGGTGAGATACTCGATCCGCAGATCGCCGCAGCCTTCGACGCAGGCCCGGACCGCGTCGGCCCCTTTTTCATGGCCCTTGATCCGGGGCAGCCCGCGCTCCTTCGCCCAGCGACCGTTGCCATCCATGATGATGGCGACGTGGCGGGGGACCGCCTTGGACGGAGCGACCATGTCTAGAGGATCAAGGTCTGCCCGCGGGCCGGCCCAACGCTGATCATGGAGAGGCGGGCGCCGGTCAGTTCCGCGATTTTTTTCGCGTAGTCGCGCGCTTCCTTCGGCAAATCGGAAAGCTTTTTCGCTTTCTCGGTCGACTTCTTCCAGCCGGGAAATTCGAGGTAGACCGGTTGGCAGCGGTTCAGTTGCGCAGCGTCGCTCGGCGGCACTTCGAGTTTTTTACCGTCGAGCTTGTAGGTAACGCAGACTTTGATCGGATCGACGGTGTCGAGCCCGTCGAGGTTGGTAATGGCGAGTTCGTCGATCCCGTTAATCATCGTGGCATAACGAGTCGCGACGGCGTCGAACCAGCCGCAGCGCCGCGCCCGCCCCGTGGTCGCGCCAAATTCCCGTCCCATGTCGTGCAGCATGCCCGCGATCACCGGATCTTCGGTCGGGAGCGAACCTTCGCCGACGCGTGTGGTGTAGGCCTTCATCACCCCAAGGACGCGATCCATCCGATGCGGCGGTACGCCGCTGCCGGTGCAGGCGCCGCCGGCTGTCGTGTTGGAGGACGTGACATAGGGATAGGTGCCGTGATCGATATCGAGAAATGTGCCCTGCGCGCCTTCGAAGAGAATCTCTTTTCCCTGCTGCAAAGCGTGATGCAGATAGACGACGGTGTTGGCGACGAAGGGTCGCAGTTTCTCGCCCGCGGCGAGGAAATCGCGGTTCACCTTGGCAAAGGAATTCGGCTTCGCGCCGAGTGCTTTCAGGATGCTGTTATTCTCTCGCATCTTGGCCCGGAGTTTTTCAGTGAAAAGCTCGGGCTGCATCAGGTCGGCCATGCGCAACCCGGTGCGAGCGGCCTTGTCGCCATAGGCGGGGCCGATGCCACGCTTGGTCGTGCCGATCTTGGCGTGGCCCTGGCGGAGTTCGCGTTGTTCATCGAGCGCGCGGTGATACGGCAGCACAAGATGGGCGCAATCGCTGATGAGCAGGTTCTTCCCGATCTTGACCCCGACTTTGCGCAGGCCCTCGATTTCGCCCACCAGCGCGACCGGATCGATCACGACGCCGTTGCCGATGACGCACATTTTCCCGGGCCGGAGAATGCCGGAGGGAATGAGGTGCAGAACGTATTTATTGCCGCCCTGAATGACGGTGTGCCCGGCGTTATTTCCGCCCTGGCTGCGGACGACGATATCGGCGTTGCCGGTCAGGACATCGATGATCTTGCCCTTGCCTTCATCGCCCCATTGCGCGCCGATTAGGATCGTATTTGCCATCGGGTTTTGCGGGTGTGGAAGAAGTCGCCGCAAGGCTTCACCGGAAGTCCGCGGCCACCGCGCCCGAAGATAGGATGGCGACCCGGAGGCGCAAGCTGGTTTTCTTGCGCAAACGGGCAAGACGAATCTAGGGCCCGGCGCGGATTCGTTAGGCGATGCAGGGGCGTGTCGACCGCGGGGCGGTACGGCGCGCCGTTTTGCGGCCGGCACGGCCGCCGCTACATCAGGCGGGCTTAACCTGGATGACCGGCAGGGGAAAACGCAGCCGCAGCTGTTCGCCGAGATAAATCTCAACGTGGTGCAGCCCAAACTGCTGGAACTGCACCCCGCCAAAATAATGGACGTTGGTGGCGTGGCCTTCCATTTCCTTGAGGTCGAAATCGACTTCCGCTTGCGCGATCGTCTGGTTGTCATCCGGGCCGACGATTTTTGAGCGCTGATGAAACCGGCCCGCGCCGCTGCACCAGCGGGTCCAGATGCAGAGCCGCATGTAGTTCACCGGCAGTTTCGGTGTCGGCACGATGTTGAGGACGCCGACCAGGGTCTGCATGCCGTTGAATTCACAGCGCACGTCCTCGCAGAGCACGCAGCTCTGCAGGTCGGGTAACATGGTCTGAGTCTGCACGGTTGTAATTTACCCAGTTTCGAGTCAGCGGCCAAGCAAACCGCGCCAGAGGGCGAAGAGGAGGACGAGGCCGAGGACGATTCGATAAACCGCGAACGGAACGAAGCCATGCCGCCGGACCCAGTGCAGGAACCAGGCGACGACCGCGAAGGCGACGATGAAGGCGCTCACGAAACCGAGCGCGAGCACTACCCAGAGGTGCGGCGTCATGGCGAGGGGCGCAATCGCACCGGTCGCGGCGTGCGGCTTGAGCGTCTTGAGCAAGTCGTAGCCGGTGGCGGCGAACATCGTCGGGATGGAAAGAAAAAAAGAAAACTCGAGGGCGGCTTCGCGCGACATGCCCGCCGTCTGCCCGGCCGCGATGGTGCACATGGAGCGCGAAGTCCCGGGGAAAACGGCCGAGAGCACCTGGACGGCGCCGATCCAGATTGCGGTTGGGAGATTCGCTTCTTCCATCCGCTGGATGCGCGGCCTAACGAAAAGTGAGTCGACTACCCACATCACGATGCCGCCGAGAAGAAGCGCCCACGCCATGACATGGAGATTTTCAAGATTCTTCCCGATTAGCTTGCTCAGAAGAAAGGCCGGGATCGCCGTGACCAGAAAGGCGATCGCGATCAGACTGAGGGGATGATTGAAAACGGTCCGGTCGCCGCTCTCGCCGCGGGGAAAGGTGCGGATAAACTTCAGAATCCGCCGCCAGAAAAACGCGGTCAGGGCCAGGATGGCGCCGAGCTGGATGACGACGCTGTACATTTTCCAAAAGCCATCTTTCAGATCGATCTGCAGGAGCGCTTCCGCGATCCGGAGATGCGCGGTCGAGCTCACAGGCAGGAACTCGGTCAGGCCTTCGATTGCACCGAGCAAAAGGGAGAGCAGGTAATCGTTCATACAGCCTGGGATTCGGAGGGGGTCCGGTTCTTAGACGGCGTCGGCGTCGCGTTCGTCGGTCCGAATGCGGATCGCCAGTTCGACCGGGCTGACGAAGACTTTGCCGTCGCCGATCTTTCCCGTCCGGGCCGCCCGGGAGATGACTTCGACCGCGCGCTGGGCGCGATCGTCGGTCAGGACAATTTCGAATTTCACCTTGGGCAGGAAATCGACCGTATACTCGCTGCCGCGATAGATTTCGGTGTGCCCTTTCTGGCGTCCGAAACCCTTTACCTCGCTCACGGTCATGCCTTCCACCCCGATCTCGGCCAGCGCGTCCTTCACCTCCTCCATCTTGAAGGGCTTCACGATCGCCTCGATTTTTTTCACGCGGTGATACTAGGACCGGCGAAATAAAGCGCAAGGATTGTAGCGGCGGTCTATGACCGCCGAGATCTCAGCGGCATCCGAAAGCCTTCGGCGGTCCTAGACCGCCGCTACAGCTACGGGATGGCGTCGAGCTCCGCTTCCACCATTTCGCGGACCAGCGCAGCGAAGGCCGTTTGCGGTTTCCAGCCGAGGACACGGCGGATTTTTTCGGGTGATCCGACCAGCTTCGAAGGCTCCGTCGGCCGCTCAAACGAGACGTCGTGCTTCACATATTTTTCCGGAGGCAGATTTACCACCGCGAAAGCTGCCTCGACGAAGTCCTGCACGGAATGCGTTTCCCCCGTGGCCACGACGTAATCGTCCGGCTCGGAGTGCTGGAGCATGCGCCACATCGCTTCGACGTAATCCTGCGCGTGGCCCCAATCGCGCCGGGCGGAAGTATTGCCAAGGACCAACTCCTGCTCGAGCCCGCGGCTGATCCGCGCCACCGCCCGCGCGATCTTGCGGGTGACGAAATTTTCTCCGCGGCGCGGCGACTCGTGATTGTAAAGAATGCCGTTGCAGACAAAAAGCCCGTAGGCCTGCCGGTAAACGCGGGCGAGCTGCGTCGCGAAAGCCTTGGCGCAGCCGTAGGGACTGGCTGGGCGAAAAGGCGTCTCCTCGGTCTGCGGCGAATCGGCCGCGGCCCCGAAAATTTCCGAGCTGGAGGCATGATAGAAACGCAGCGGCTGCCCCTGGTCGCGCGAAATCTCGAGCAGTCGCAGAGTGGCCATCGCGACCTCTTCGGAAGTCGACTCCGGGATCTCAAAGCTGAGCCCAACGTGGCTTTGGCCGGCGAGATGATAGACCTCGGCCGGCTGCACCTTGGCAAAGATGCGGCGGAGCGTCGTCCCATCGGTCAAATCACCGTAGTGAAGAAAGAGCCGCTGACCGTAGAGCGACTCATCGGCGCGCAGATGTTCGATCCGCGAGCGGAGCAGGTTGCTCGTCCGCCTAACGACTCCGTGAACATCGTAACCCTTCGCCAGGAGCAACTCGGTCAGATAAGAACCGTCCTGCCCGGTGATGCCGGTGATGAGTGCACACTTCGCCGCGGCCATGGCGGATGAATGGACGAAGCGCGCGGTGCAGACAAGAGGAAACGTGCGGCCAAGTTGTAGCCGGGGGCGATGACCCCGGCTGGGAAACTTAACGATTACCGTCGTTGCGATCCGCGCCCAAAAACATAAGCGGCCCCGTTGTTGCCGGCTGAGTCAGCGGTTCCTAGAAGAACACGTTTTCCAGAGAGTGAAACGGAGATGGTGTTGAAGTCGCCGATGGGACCATCGGAGGGTGCGAACTTTTGCTGCTGATTCCACTGCGCGCCGTCGAAAAAGAAGAGGTAGGCCGCGGAAGGGCCGTCGCTACTATTCTTCACCGCTCCGACGAGTGCGCGCGTCCCTGAGAGTGAGACGGAGGCCCCGAAGAAGTCTCCTGCTTCCTCGTCATCAGCGACGAGTTTGGCCTCCTCATTCCAGGTTGCGCCGTCGAAGGCGAAGACATAGGCCGCTCCGCTATCCACGCCATTTTCCTGGTCGCGATTGGCTCCGACAAGGGCGCGATTTGCCGAAAGCGAAACGGTCGAGCCGAAGGAAGAAAGGCCCAACTCATCGACGGTAAGTTTTGCCTCCTGGCTCCAACTCGTGCCGTTAGAAAGAAAAACATAGGCAGCATAAGCCAGTTGAGAGCCGACAAGCGCTCGGTTTCCAGCCAGCGAAACGGAAACTCCGAGCCCGTCAAAGCTCTCGCCATCTGCGGCCGTTAGTTTCGCTTCCTGGATCCAGTTGGCGCCGTCAAAGGCGAAAACGTAGGCTGCGCCTTTCCCCGCGTTAGCGCCCGTAGATCCAATCAGAGCGCGATCGCCCGAGAGCGAAACGGAAATACCGAAATAGCCGGCCGCCCTGAGATCAGAAGGCGTGAGCTTCGCTTGCTCAGTCCACGTCGTCCCATCAAAGGTGAAGACGTAGGCCGCGCCACCGGCCGCGCCATTATTTTGGTCGTTGTCAGCCCCGATGAGAGCGCGATTACCGGAAAGGAAGACGGATGTCCCGAAGACATCCTGCACTCCGCCGTCGGCCGGCTTTAGCTTTGCCTCTTCCTTCCAGGTCGTGCCGTCAAAAACGAAAACATAGGCCGCTCCGCTGTTCACGCCATTGTCGCTGTCACGAGAGGCCCCGACCAGCGCGCGATCGCCCGAGAGCGAAACGCGGGAGCCAAACGTATCGCCCGCCGTGCCCTCGGACGGCGTTAGCTTGACTTGCTCATGGATCGTTGCTGCAACTACCTGCGTGAGCGTCTGTGTTGATTGCGCGAGCAACTGACGCGCGTCTGCCAAGGATAACAAAACGAGCAGAGCGAGACCAAAGTGAGAAGGATTCCGGGCTGCGAAAGAATCAAGGGAACTATTTGTTCTCATGAATCCGAGATGAACGACCGGCCCCGCGAAAGTCAAGGTCATTCATCTAGTCGTAAATCCCAGGAACAGGCAGGGAATCATCTGGAAACGGTAATTGTGGAGCTGAGGTGGATGGGAGCTGCCAATGGCAGGCCTTGGCCCACGCGGCGAGGATCACAGCCTCGCGGCCCTGCTTGCAGCGAATAGAGTGTTTCTTGTTTCAATGAATCGAAAAGATTTGCTGGCGCAGTTCGAAAGACTTATCCCGCTCGCGGCGCGCTGGGCGGAGAAGCTCGAGCGACGCATCCTGCGCGAAGGCGTGCCGCTGACGGATGAGGAGCTGGCGGATGCCATCGCGCTCGGCGTGCGCGAGCCGGCGCGTGTCCGCCTCCTTTGCCTGGCGAGCGTCCCGACGCCGGACGACTTCATGCTCAAAAGCGCGGCCGCCGCGGTGCAATTTCTCACTCCGGCCACGCGCGGTCTTGCTCTCCGCTACGGAATCTTCCTGCGCGCGGATTGCTGGCGGGAGCGCGGGCTGATCGCGCACGAGCTGGCTCACACTGAGCAATACGAACGACTGGGCGGAATCGAGCCGTTTCTGCGCCAATACCTGGGTGAATGTCTCACCATCGGCTATCCCGCGGCGCCGATGGAGCAGGCTGCGATCGCGGCCGCCGGAGAGCTCGAGCGCGGCAGGTCTGCCTAACAAATAAGGCCGCTTCGGCTCTGGTTTTGTTTGCCGGAGGGGCCTGGCTTGTTAGCATGCCCGAATCGTGCGTGTCTTCGTCCCCAAAGAAATCGAGAGCGGAGAGACCCGTGTGGCTCTCGTTCCCGAAGCCGTCAAAAGGCTGGTCGAGCTCGGAGTTGAAGTTTCAGTTGAAGCGGGACTCGGCGAATCTGTGTCCATCGCCGACCAGGCGTACCAGGAGGCAGGCGGGCAGATCAGCAGTGAGCGGCAGAATGCGCTTGGCTCCGCTGATGTCGTCCTGAGCGTGCGCCAGCCGCCGGAAAACGAAGTCGGCAACCTGAAGCCCGGCTGTATCCACATCAGCCTGCTCGACGCCTTTAACGAACGCGAACTGGTGCGCGCGCTGGCGGCGGCCGGCGTGACCGCGATCGCGCTGGAGCTGCTGCCGCGGATCACGATTGCGCAAAAAATGGACGTGCTCAGTTCGCAGGCCAGCCTGGCTGGTTACGCCGCGGTCATCGCCGCCGCCGGCGCGATCGACCGCATTTTTCCGATGATGATGACCCCGGCCGGAACGATTAAGCCGCTTCGGGTTTTTGTCATCGGTGTGGGCGTGGCCGGCCTGCAGGCTATCGCCACCGCAAGGCGGCTCGGCGCGCGGGTCGAAGCCTTTGATACCCGTCCCGCGGTGGAGGAACAGGTTCATTCGTTAGGCGCGAAGTTCGTCAAAGTCGACCTCGGCGAGACCGGGCAGACGGCGCAGGGTTACGCGCGCGAGCTCACTCCCGAACAGCTCGAAAAGCAGCGCGAAGTGATGGCCCAGCATTGCGCCAAAGCCGACATCGTGATCACGACCGCGCAGGTTTTCGGCCGAAAAGCGCCGTTGATTGTGACCAACGCGATGGTCGACCAGATGCAACCCGGGAGCGTGATCGTGGACATGGCCGTCGAGAGCGGTGGCAACGTCGAATGCTCGCAACCGGATGGGACGGTGGAACGCAACGGCGTCCGCGTCCTCGGCCTGCGCAACCTGCCGGGCCGCGTCGCCCGGAATGCGAGCGACATGTATTCGAACAACCTGGCCGCCTTGCTTGAACATTTCTGGGACAAGGAAAGCAAAACCTTCCAGATCGACTTGGCGGACGAGATTTTAAAACACTGTGTCCTGACCCACGAAGGGAAGATCGTGAACGAGACGATCGCGAAACTTTATTCCGCCTAACGAATATGTCTTTGCCAGACCGATGTACTTTTGGAGGGACGATCCGCCTCAGGCGGATGTCGTCCCCGCTGGCGGACGGGACAGCGCCCGTCCCTCCAGGGAACCGCTCCGCGTTCATGACTGACTTATGATTCTGCTCATTTTCATTTTCATCCTTTGCGCCTTTCTCGGCTTCGAGCTCATCGCCAAGGTGCCGTCGCAACTGCACACCCCGCTCATGTCGGGTTCGAACGCGATTTCCGGGATCACGATCGTCGGCGCCCTGATCGCGGCCGGGACGGAAGGCGGCTTCGTCGCCACCACGCTCGGCGTACTGGCGGTCATTTTCGCGACCGTCAACGTGGTCGGCGGCTATCTCGTGACCGATCGCATGCTCGCGATGTTTAAGTCGAAGAAGAAGACGAAATAACCATGCCTGTGCTGATCGATTGGGCCTACATCGCCGCGGCGATTCTTTTCATTCTCGGGCTCAAGTTGCTCGGGAAACAGGCCACCGCCCGTCGCGGCAACCTCATCTCTGCCATCGGCATGTTGATCGCGATTGTAGCGACGCTCCTGGTCAGCGGGCTGCATTATCAATGGATCATCATCGGCCTCGTCATCGGCTCCGCCATCGGCGCCGTCGCAGCGCAGCGCGTGCAGATGACCGCGATGCCGGAGATGGTCGCGCTCTTCAACGGCGCGGGCGGTCTGTCGAGCTTGCTCGTCGGCTGGGTGGAATATCACAATCATCCGGCGGTCCCGGTTTCCACGACGGTGCCGATTTTCCTCGCCGCGCTGATTGGCGGAGTAACTCTCACCGGCAGCCTGTTGGCTTACGCCAAGCTGGCGGAAAAAATTCAGAGCCGGCCGATCCTTTTCTCTTACCAGAAGGCGATCAACGCCGGACTGCTCCTGCTGGTCGTTCTTTTTGGCGTCATTTTCTGCACGCATCCGGCGACCAGTTACTTCCTCTTCCTCCTCATCATCGTCCTCTCGCTTGTGCTCGGCGTGCTGGCGGTCATTCCGATCGGGGGCGCGGACATGCCGGTGGTAATCGCGTTGCTCAACAGTTACTCCGGTCTCGCGGCGGCGGCGGCGGGATTCATTATCCAAAACACTGTCCTGATCGTGGCCGGCTGCCTCGTCGGCGCGAGCGGGATCATTCTGACCCAGATCATGTGCAAGGCGATGAACCGTTCGATCGCCAATGTTTTCCTCGCCGGTTTCGGTTCGGCGAAGTCGACCGCGGGCGAAGCGGTCAGCGGCGAAGCCAAAGCGATCACGCCGGAGTCGGCCTACTTCGTCCTCGAGGCCGCGTCGCAAGTCGTGCTCGTGCCGGGTTACGGCATGGCGGTCGCCCAGGCCCAACACGTCCTGCGCGAGCTGGCTGATTTGCTGGAAGCGAACGGCGCGGAAGTGCGTTACGCCATTCATCCCGTCGCCGGCCGCATGCCCGGACACATGAATGTCCTGCTCGCGGAAGCCGACGTGCCCTATGAGCAGTTAGTGGAAATGGACGCGATCAATCCCACCATCTCCACCATGGACGTCGCGATTGTGATTGGCGCGAATGATGTCGTGAATCCCGCCGCACGCGAAGATCCATCGAGCCCGATCTACGGCATGCCGATCATCAACGTCGACGAAGCGCGCACCGTCTTTGTCCTCAAGCGCTCGATGGCCTCCGGTTTTGCCGGGATTGAAAACCCGCTCTTCTTTAAACCGAATACGCGCATGCTCTTTGGCGACGCCAAAGCCAGCCTGCAGGCCCTGGTTACTGAATTCAAGGCAGCCTAACGAATATATGTAGCGGTTCGCTAATAGACGAATGGGAGCAGACGTCGCTTCGTGGCCGCATACAATTGGTAACGATCGCCGAAGGCATCCTGTAGCGCCGCTTCTTCCACATGCATCCGCCAGAGGAAGGCGGCGCAGATCGGCAGGAAAACTGCCGCGAGGGAGAAAATGTTTAGCATGCAAAGGCCGAAGCCGAGAAAGATGAGAAGCGTACCGGTATAGGAAGGATGGCGGACGTAACGGTAGGGGCCGGTCGTGACCAGTTCATGATCTTCCGCGATCGCCACGTTGACGGTAAAAAACCGGCCAAGATAAATGATGGCGATCCAGCGGATGATTAATCCAAGAATAAAGAGAACAAGCCCGGCGACGTAAAAGAATCTCGGATGCGGCAGACTAGCCTGCGGAAAGGCCGCGCGGAGAAAGAATCCGGCGAAGATGCTCGCGCATATCACGAGCCAGAGAAGGAGGAGGGTCGAACGATCTTTTCCGCCCCCGCGGACCTTTGAACGTTTGGCCACCGCGAGGGTGAATTCGGAGGCGAGAAGGAGCGCGCTGAGAGTGGTGAAGCTCGGTAGTATCATGGGGCCGACCGGGGTCACCGCCCCGGCTATAACGCAAGCGTCAGGCGGAGATCGGATGCGACGGCTCGGAGGAACGCTTCGAGCGCAGGGCATGGCGGACGAAGTTGTTTCCGATTTCCCACATTGGACCGGGGAATTTACGGCACTCGGTCAGGGTCGCGTCGAGCGCGTGCACGAACAGGTTGACTTCCTTTTCCCCGATCATGAGCGGCGGCAGGATCTTAATCACGTCCATGGCGTGGCCGGCGACCTGGGTGAGGATGCGATGCTGGGCCAGCATCTGGGTCACGACCATCTGCGCGAAGAGGACCTTGTCGACCTTGTGCAGGAGTTTCCAGGCCATCTTTAGCTTAAACTCGTTAGGCTCGTGGAACTCGATCGCAATCATGAGTCCTTTGCCGCGCACTTCCTTGATGAAAGAGTGCTTCGCCTTCAAGGCATCGAGCCGCTCGACCAGGAGCGCGCCCATTGCGGCGGAGTTTTCGATCAGCTTCTCGTTGTCCAGCACTTCTAGGGAGGCGAGCCCGCAGGCCATGGCGAGGTTGTTGCGGCCGAAGGTCGTGGAATGTACTACGCAGCGATCCATTCGGCTGAAGGTCTTTTGGTAAATTTCGCGCCGGGCCACGATTGCGCCGCAGGGGACATAGCCGCCGCTCAAGGTTTTCGCGAGCGTGATGATGTCCGGCTCGAGGTTCCAGTGTTCGAAGCCAAACATTTTGCCAGTGCGACCGAGGCCGGTCTGGATTTCGTCGCAGATCAAAAGCGTGCCGTGTTTCCGGCAAAGTTCCTGGGCGCGATTAAAGAAGTCGCCGCGCGGAAAATTGACGCCCTTGCCCTGGACCGGCTCGATGACGAAGGCGGCGACGTCGCGTTTGGCCAGCTCGCGTTCCAGTGTCGTTAGGTCGTCGAGGGCGATGCGGCCATCGAAGCCCTGCATGAGCGGACCGAAGCCCTCGGTAAAGCTTTCGCAACCCATGAGGGAGAGCGAGCCCATGCTCAGCCCATGGAAAGCTCCGCCTAACGAAAAGACGCGCGGCCGCTGGGTGGCGGCGCGGGCAAATTTAAGCGCACCTTCCATCGCTTCGGTGCCGGAGTTACAAAAGAAAACCGCATCCAGATGCTTTGGCGTCCGCTTCGTCAGAGCCTCGGCCAGCAAACCGCTGAGGAGCGAGCAATCCATCTGCACCATGTTGGGCAGGTCGAGGTCGAGCACGTCGCGGATCGCCTTTTGGATTGCGGGATGATTGCGGCCGATGTTGAAAACGCTGTAGCCGCTCAGGAAATCGAGATAGGCGGCGTTATCCATGTCGTAGAGATACGCGCCCTCCGCCCGGGCGTAGACTTTATCGAAACCGATGACGCGCTGGGCCGCGACGAGGGTGCGATTGAGGTGGCGCTCGTGCAGCTGATAGTTCTCGCCGAGGCGAGCCGCGATGATTTCCTTGAGATCGAAAGACATCGGCCAAAGGCTCAGCGATTTGATGCAAAAACGCAACTCGGGCGCGCGTCCTCCCGCCCCCCGCGATGCGCGGATTCGAGGAGGGTGGGATGCTCGCCCTGGCAATGGCGCCGCCTTATGAAGCTCCTGTTGCTGGTTCCTTCACTTCTCCTTGTTCTGGCCGCTTCCGGGCGAGCGGGCGACGCTCTCGCCCCGGCGACATCATCCCCACCCGACATCGCTTCGCCCGACAAGAGCGGCTTCAATCTTTTTCATCCGACGCCGGATAATCTTCTGCGGAGTTTCTCCGCGGATCGGCCCAGCCAATCGACCGGGCCTTACACGGTCGACGCGGGTCATTTTTATTTCGAGACCAGCGCGGTGAGCTATCTCTTTGATCGGACGGCCGGGACCGAACTGCGGCAATGGAATGTTTTCCCGATCAATTTCCGGATCGGCCTCACGAATAACATCGAGTTCGATCTGGCTTATCAGGACTACATCCACCTGCGGGTGCGGGACGGGCAGGGCGGAGGGACGGAAACCCGGAGCGGGTTCGGCGATCTTACTCTGCAGGGCAAGATCAATCTCTATGGCAACGACGGCGGGAAGGTCGCTTTCGGGCTGATTCCGTTTCTAAAAATCCCGACCAATACCCATGACCTCTGGAACGACTCGCTTGAAGGCGGGCTGAGCATTCCCTTCCAGGCGGCACTCCCTGGTGGGTTTGGTCTCGGCCTGCAATCCGGCGCGAGTTTTATCCGGAACGGGAACGACACCGGATATGACGCGTCCTTCTTTAACGCCATTCTGCTTAGCCACGCGCTTTTCATCGATCGCTTGAGTGCCTATGGAGAATTTTATGACGTCGTCAGCACGGGCGCGGGCGACACGCACGCTGCCTTTGTCGACTTTGGATTGGTTTACCAGATCGCGCCCAACGCCGAGGTGGACATCGGATGCAACTTCGGGGTGAGCGAAGCCGCGCCGGATTATCAGCCCTTCGTCGGCTTCGGCTTCCGCTTCTGATTTCAATCGCACGCGGCGAAAAAAAATCACGGTTTCCAATCTCGATACGCGACCGGCGCCCCGACTTTTAGATTGGTCTTGCTTTGGCTGTGACGGTCGAGCTGTTCGGCCAGCCATTGGAACCAGTCCCAGCTTTTCTGGGTGCCGGTCCGTTCGCGCTCGTCTTCCACGAAGGGCCGGAACTTGCGCCAGGCGACGCGCGCCATCCCGCCGACCAGGTCGTCGGCCACGGACAACGGCACGATGCGGGCGAAGACCGAGTAGCCAATCCCTTCCATGATCGTGGCGATCTTGAGCGCGGCTTCGAGAGTTGCCGAATCGTTCGCCAGGCTTTCGGCGGTGGTGCCGTCGGCAATGGAGGCGACGATCATCGAAGAGCTCATCCATTCCGGGGTCATGAGCGCCTGGACCGCGGCAAAGGCGGCGCGCTCTTCGCGGTCGCGCCGGGCGCGGCGCATTTCGATCACGCCGAAGGCGACACCCGTCAGGACGGTGAGCGCGGTCGCGACGTTGGCGATGGTCGATAGATCCACCGGCGGAGTTTAACAGTTTGCGTCGCGGAGCGAACCTAATTCCTGCACCCTCGGCGGTTGCGAAAACATTTGGGATTGGACAAGGAGGGGCGCTTTGGAAGCGCCCTCGGCGGTTGCAAACCGCCGCTCCTTGGAATGCCGCGCACGAGGAATTGCACTCCGCGCGCCCGCCTTTACCGTGCGTTCTTCATGCCAGCCGCGGAACCGCCCATCACGCCCGAAGTCATCGCCAAGCACGGCCTCACGCCGGATGAATACGAGCGGATCGAGAAGATCCTTGGGCGCGCACCCAACTTCACCGAGCTCGGGATTTTCTCGGTCATGTGGAGCGAACATTGTTCCTATAAGAACTCGCGCAAGGAGCTGAAGAAATTTCCCACTTCGGGCGCGAACATTCTCGTCAAAGCCGGCGAGGAAAACGCCGGCGTGGTCGATATCGGCGACGGCTGGGCGGTGGCGTTCAAGATCGAGAGCCACAATCACCCGAGCGCGATCGAGCCGTTCCAAGGCGCGGCGACCGGGGTGGGGGGGATCATTCGCGACATCTTCACGATGGGGGCGCGGCCGGAATTTCTGCTCAATTCGTTGCGCTTCGGTCCGATTACGGAGCAGCGGTCGGTAGGGCGAGACTCTGTCGAGCCAGGCGAGAACGCACCCTCTGGCTCGACGGAGTCTCGCCCCACCAGCTCGACGGAGTCTCGCCCTACCAGCTCGACGAAGTCTCGCCCTACCAGTGCGAGCCGCACCCGGCAGATCGCGCAGAATCGCCGGCTGTTTGCCGGCGTTATTGCGGGCATAGCGCACTACGGGAATTGCATCGGCGTGCCGACGATCGGCGGCGAGATTTATTTCGACGAAAGTTTTGAGGGCAATCCGCTGGTGAACGTTTTTTGCCTTGGCGTGCTGAGGCATGAGCAGCTTGCGCGGGGCGCGGCCAGTGGCGTGGGCAACCCGGTTTTCTACGTCGGTGCCGAAACAGGTCGCGACGGGCTCGCCGGCGCGGCTTTCGCTTCACGCGAGCTGACCGAGGAATCGCGCGAGGACCGGCCTGCCGTCCAGGTAGGCGATCCGTTCAAGGAGAAGCTGCTCCTTGAAGCGTGTCTCGAATTGCTCGCGACCGACGCCGTGGCTGGCATCCAGGATATGGGCGCGGCGGGGCTCACTTGTTCGACCTGCGAGACCGCCAGTCGCGGTGGCACCGGCGTCGAGATCGATCTCGCGAAAGTGCCGAAACGCGAAATCGGGATGACGCCCTACGAGACGCTCCTGAGCGAGTCGCAGGAGCGGATGCTGATCATCGCGCACAAGGGCAAGGAAGATGTCGTTAGGCGGGTTTTCGAGAAATGGGATGTGCCCTGTGCCGAGATCGGACGGGTGACGGACGACGGCATGATGCGGGTGCTCGATAACGGCAAAACCGCGGCGGAAATCCCCGCCAAGCCGTTGGCGGACGAGGCACCGCTCTATTCCAGAGAAGTAAGAAAACCAACCACGGATTACACGGATGAGGAGCTGCTGGAAAAACTATCCGTGTCATCCGTGAAATCCGTGGTCGAATCTCTTCGCCAGTTGCTGCGCGACCCGTCGATTGCTTCGAAAAACTGGGTTTATCGCCAATACGATCATATGGTCCGCACTGGCACGGTCGTTAGGCCAGGCTCGGACGCGGCGGTTTTTCACGTGCGCGCGGCGAATAAATTTCTCGCCGCCACAACCGATTGTAATTCGCTCTACTGCCGGCTCGATCCGCGCGAAGGCGGCCGCATCGCGGTCGCGGAAGCGGCGCGCAACCTGGCCTGCTCCGGCGCAACACCGCTGGCCGTGACCGACAACCTCAATTTCGGCAACCCCTACAAACCGGAAAACTTTTGGCAATTGCGCGAAGCGGTCGAGGGACTTTCCGAGGCTTGCCGCGCCTTTGCCACGCCGGTGATCGGCGGAAATGTTTCGCTTTATAATGAGAGCCCGGCCGGGGTGGTCGACCCGACGCCGACGGTCGCGATGGTGGGTCTGATCGAGCGCGAGGAGTGGATCACGACGCAGTATTTCAAGGCGGCCGGGGATGAGGTTATTTTGTTAGGCGACTTCGGCGACATTGTAGCCGGGGACGCTGTCCCCGGCCCGCCTAACGACGCTTGCGGTGCCGAGAACCCCGCGACCGGGGACAGCGTCCCCGGCTACAGCTTGGGCGCGACCCATTATCTCAAAGTCATTTACGGGCTGAAGGTCGGTCTGCCGCCGCGGTTGGATTACGCTCGCGAACTGGCGCTGCACAATGCGCTGCGCGAGCTGATCCGCGCCGGACTGGTCCGGAGCGCGCACGATTGCAGTGACGGAGGTCTGGCGGTGGCGCTGGCCGAGGCCTGCTTCCATCCGGCGGGGCGACTCGGGGCGGAGATCGATCTGGAAAAAGCGGGCGCGCAACGTCTCGACCAAATCCTTTTCAACGAAACTCAGTCGCGCGTTGTCATTTCAATTGTGCCCAGTCGCGCTAATGAGGTGATGGAGATGCTAGGTGAGCGCGGCGTGCCTGGGCATCGCCTCGGGACGGTGGGTGGCGACGCGCTCGCCATCACCGCCGCCGGGGAATCCCTGCGCTGGCCGATTGCATCGCTCTATGACGATTGGTTCAACGCCATCGCCCGGGTTGTGGGCGAAACCTGAAAGGGGGTCGCGTCATGAACAAACAACGTCGCTACGAAAAACTCATCCTCCTGATGGAGTTACTTGGTTTTGGGGGCGTCCTCCTCCTCATCTGGCTGGATGAATATGTCGACATCCCGTTTCGCTATCTGGGCGCCCTTCCGACCCCGGCGCGTCCGCAGGAATATTGGTTTGAAACGGTGGGTGGCCGTGCTCCTCCTGGCGATGGCGATCGTGAGCGCGACTCTCTGGATCTTCCGGCGGCTGCGTTTCCTGGAGGATTTCATCCGGATCTGCGCCTGGTGCCGCAAAGTGGAGGTGGCGGATCAATGGGTCAGTTTCGAGGATTACATGAAGCTGCAACGACGTGAAATCGACCCATGGCATCTGCCCGGAATGCCGGGCCAATGCCTCCAAACGGCCGGCCAGCGAGTTGGCGTCTGCTTCCGTCTAGTTGGCGCTTTCTTGGGCAATCCAATCGCGCTCGGTGGAATGGTCTCTTGAGACGAGCAGGTGACGTTCGCCGTCTAATGAGTATCTTTTCCAGCTCGATGGTAACGGACGACTTTTTCCCACCACCGCAGCCGCCTTACCCGATGCACGAATGCGGCATTTTCGCCGTGTTCGGTCATCCCAACGCGGCTGTGCTGACCTATTACGGGCTCTTTGCCCTGCAACATCGCGGGCAGGAAAGCGCCGGGATCGTGACCACAAATGGTCCCGGATCCAGCTTCCAATTGCACCGCGACATGGGCCTTGTCTCGCAGGTCTTCGGGCCGGAGGAACTGGAGCGACTGAAAGGGACGCGGGCCGTCGGGCATACGCGCTATTCCACCACCGGCTCGAGCACGATCAAGAATGCGCAACCGTTCGTGGTCGATTGCTTCCGCGGCCAGCTCGCGATCGCGCACAACGGCAACCTGATCAACGCCGACGTCCTGCGCGACGAGCTCGAACGCAAAGGCTCCATTTTTCAGACCACGGCCGATAGCGAGATCATCCTTCATCTGCTGGCCCAGCCTTCAAATAACGGGGGCAACATCCTGACTGCGCTGCGCCGGATCGAGGGCGCTTTCTCGGTCATCATCATGAGCGAGCGCGAAATCATCGCGGTGCGGGACCCGTTTGGCTTTCGGCCGCTGTCGTTAGGCAA